>NZ_JAYWLX010000010.1:0-96275 GCF_040946345.1 Rothia sp. LK2492
AATAACTATGGATTATATTTTTTATCTTAATGGTGATTTTTAGGGGGTAAATTTCCTGGTATCTTTTGTTCCTTATCTCTAAACAGGGTATTTAACCTGTAAGAACCGAGTGCGTACTGAATTGCAAGGACCTGGATGACTTTGTGTATGAGCGTCCCGCCCGGACCAAGTCCCGTACTTACTAAGTTGCATGTTGGCAGGGTGATCTTAGCCCCCGTGAGTTTTTCTGGGCAGATCACTACGCGGGTGGGTCATACTTATCTACGCAACAGCCTCCGCGGAATCCTTCTTTTTCAACTGGCTTTTAGGTCTTTGCATAGTTCTTGGCGTCTTCGGTATCGACCTGCTGAGCGTCCGGACTATTGGGCTAACAGGCGGGGGCGGCGAACCCTACGGTCAGCTCTGTGGCAGCATTTTCCATAGTCTCTATATGTTCTCGAGCAAGTCGATCATATGGGGTGATAACTTCTGGAAAGGCAAAGAACCCACAGACCCTACGGTGTAAACACAAAACTTCACTGGCATGTTCTCACTACATGCCAGTGAAGTTTTCGCTGATATCGAGTGAGGGCGCGGAGTTTCTGGGTTTAGATTCCCCTAAAGACCGGCTTGCGCTTCTCCGTGAAGGCTGCGAAACCTTCGGCGTAGTCTGCTGAGTTGCAGAGGTCGCCTTGGGCGCGGTTCTCGGCCTCAATGGACTCCCAGAGCCCCACGCGCTGATCACGCACCTGCGCCACCAGCTGCTTGGACGCCAGGAAGGCACCGGTTGCCCCGTTAGCCACGCGGGCTACCTTCTCACGGGTAAAGTCCAACAGTTCGTTGGCAGGCACCGCCCGGCTAAAGAGCCCCGCTGCAACAGCTTCAGCACCAGAAATCAGGTCGGCGGTGTAAATGAGGTCTAGGGCACGGTGGGCACCCAGACGCTCCACGAAGAGAGCATGCCCGCCAGAGTCCAGGGTTGCCCCCAGGTTGGCAAAGGGTGAGCCAATCTTGGCGTTTTCAGCCACGTAGACAACGTCCGTGGCAATCGCCAGACCCAGACCAACACCTAGGCAGGCGCCCTGGACCGCGGCGAAGGTGGGGGCGGGGAAGGCGCTCATCTTCTGCAGTAGGGGAGTCACCTTATGAGAGAGGTAGCTATAGGCGTCATCTTCAGCAGGCACCAGCCCGGCGATATCACGCCCGGCGCAGAAACCCCGGCCTTCACCGCGCAAGAGCAGGGCGCGGACGCCTGCCTCAGCTGCCTCGTCATAGGCGGCTGAAAGGTCAGCGAGGGCAGCCTCATTGAGAGAATTCATTTTTTCGGGGGCGTTCAGCACCACCTCGGCAACGTTGTCGGTGATAGTCAGTTCAATCATGCTCATGGCTGTTCCTAGGCGTCGAAGTCTACGGTGACCTTGTCGGTGCAGGGGCGAGCCTGGCAGGTCAGAACGTAGCCGGCGTCCACCTCGTCCTTTTCAAGAGCGTAGTTCTCTGCCATCTCAACCTCACCATCAACCACTTTGGCGCGGCAGGTGCCACACACACCGCCGGCGCAAGCGAAGGGCACGTCGGCACGGACGCGCAGGGCAGCGTTCAGGATGGTTTCGTTCGCTGAGACGGGGGATTCCACCGAACCGCTGGTACCGTCCAAGGTGAAGGCGATGGAGTAGTTATTGCCGCCGGGGTCAACCTCAACAGCCTTGCCGTGCTGACCGGCAGGAGCCTCGGGGCGGCCGGTGGTGAAGAGCTCAAAACGTACGTTTTCCTCGGGGACGCCGCGCTCAGCCAGGGTGTCGCGGCAGAGCTGAACTAGCTCGAAGGGGCCGCAGAGGAACCACTCGTCAGCCTTGTCCACCTGAATCACGTAATCGAGAATAGCGTTGAGTTTTTCGTCGTCAATGCGACCGCTCATCAGTGGGTTGACGCGCTGTTCGCGGGAGAGCATGTGGTGCACAGCAAAGCGGGTGGGGTACTTGTCCTTGAGGTCGCCCACTTCTTCAGCGAACATGACATCCAGGGCTGACTTATTGGCGTAGACCAGGTCAAAGGTGCTGTTTTCGCTGGCTTTCAGCACGGTGCGGGCAATGGCTATGATGGGGGTGATACCTGAGCCTGCTGCGAAAGCAACCATGTGCTCCCCGCCTGCCGCCTTGGCGTCCTCAGCGATTTTCTGGGGTTCATTCAAGCTGGTGATGTTGCCTTTGGAGACGAAAGCACCCTGAGGGTTCATAACGTCGATCTGATAGCCGGCGCTTAAGGTGTCGTTGGCCCAGTTAGAGAAAAGGCCGCCCAAGTCGCGCTTAATAGCCACTCGGATTTCACCGGGGACGGGCTCAGCACAGATGGAGTAGGAGCGGCGCACCTCCTGACCGTCAATGGTGGCACGCAGGGCGACGTACTGGCCGGGAGCGTAGTTGTAATCCTCTACCAGGTGCTCGGGCACCTCGAAGGTGACCTCTACCGAATCCTTGGTCAGGGGGCGTACCTGGCTGACGGTCAGAGTGTTGAAGGACGCCCGGCGGCGCGCTGTCTCAGTCATGGCTTTTCTCTTATCTGTGCGTTCTGTGAAGAGGTTCAGCTAGTGAACCTTGAAGTAGTCAAAGGGTTCCTGGCAGTCGCGGCAGCGGTAGAGCGCCTTGCAGGAGGTGGACCCGAAACGGGTGAGTTCTTCGGTGGCCAGGGAGTGGCAGCGGGGGCACTTGACGGCCATGCCCAGGTGGACGGGGCCTGCTGCAACTTTACCGGTGGGAGGGGCAATACCGTAGGCCTCAAGCCGTGCCTTACCTGCTTCACTCATCCAGTCGGTGCTCCACGCCGGTGAGAGAACCAGCTGCACTGCGGGTTCTGGTACCTGGTGCTGGGCAAAGACTCTGCGGATGTTGCTGGTGATGGCGTCCATGGCGGGGCAACCGGAGTAGGTGGGGGTGATAACCACCTGCGGCACCCCGTCCTCGCTGTAGTAGGCGGCCCGAAGAATCCCAAGGTCAGCAATTGAAAGAACAGGAATTTCGGGGTCCGCCACGTGCGCCGCAGTTTCCCAGAGGCTAGCGTCTGAGCCAACAGGTGCGGGGACGCTGCTCTCGGTTTCTAGGGCCGGGGCGCGGTAGCCAGAATCAGTATCGAAACCAAAACTGAAATCAACACCGGCGCTTGCCTCTTCGCTGCTGCGCACGTGGGTCACCTCCTTGTGACGGAACGGGGTGGGGCGGGTTTACCAGGTGGCGCCGGGGTGGGCGCGTGCTAGAACCTGCAGTTCGGTCAGAATGTGACCGCGGTGTTCACTCATGACACCGGATCGGTCGCCACCGCGTGCCTGGGACACGTCAGGCACCTGCAACTGGGCTTCTGCGATGGTGGCGTGCAGGCGCTCTTCAAACCGTGCGCGCAGGGTGGAGGGAACCACGGCGACACCGGGCAGTTCCGCTACGGGTTCAAAGTCGTAAAAGAGCTCATCGATGTAGGGCCACATGTAGTAGAGGCCCTCCTGCAGACGTCGGTTGGCTTCCTCGGTACCGATGCCCAGGCGCAGTGTCCAGGCGGTGGCATGATCCTGGTGATACTCCACCTCTTTGAGGGCCTTGGCTGCGATGGCTGCTAAGGTGGGGTCCTCAGACTTCATCAGCTCGGTGTAAAGCTCGTACTGGTAGTAGCTGAAGATGAGCTGGCGGGCGATAGTCTGCCCGAAATCACCGTTCTCCTGCTCCGCCAGACGAACCGAGCGGAACTCTTCTTCGTCGCGGAAGTAGGCTAAATCGTCCTCGGTCTTACCCCAGGCGGTGCCTGCGTAGGTGAGGAAGAAGCGGGCGTGGCCAATCAGGTCCAGGGCAATGTTGCCCAGAGCGATGTCTTCCTCCAGTTCGGGTGCGCGCGAAATCCAGTGAGCTAGTCGCTGGCCCAGCATCAGGGCGTCATCACCCAGTGCCAGGGCGTATCGGGCTACTGCTTCACTGGCCTGCACACCTGAGGTCGCGATGTCTTCAGCGATGATGGATTCGCCCTCGCTGTGGTGGGTCGCTGATTCGAAGGAAGCGTAGCTCACAGGTGCTTCACCCCTTCGCTCTTGGTGTAGTAGGTGGCGTGGCGGTAGCTCTTGCCCTGAGCTGACTCAAAGAAGCCACCCTTGGAGTCGGGGTCTGATGCCAGGATCGCTTCTGCCGGGACAACCCAGACGCTGGTGCCCTCGTTACGGCGGGTGTAGAGGTCGCGGGCGTTACGCAGTGCCATGGTGGCATCGGGTGCGTGTAGTGAACCTGCGTGCACGTGGGACAGGCCGCGAGATGACCGTACGAAGACCTCCCAGAGGGGCCACTCGTTGGATTCGGGCAGGTGTGTGATGTTCTCTGACATGGTTATGCTCCCATGAGTTCTGCGTGCTGTTCTGCGTTTTTGCGGGCGTATTCAGCGGCTGCTTCGCGCACCCAGGCGCCTTCGTCGTGAGCTGCACGGCGGCGCTGCATGCGCTGGACGTTGCAGGGGCCTTTGCCCTGGATGACGGAGTGGAATTCGTCCCAGTCCAGCGGCCCGTAGTCGTAGTGGCCGCGCTCTTCGTTCCACTTGATGTCCGGGTCAGGCAGGGTCAACCCGAGAGCTTCAGCCTGGGGGACCATCATGTCCACGAAACGCTGGCGCAGATCATCGTTAGAGAAGCGCTTGATGTTCCAGTTCATGGACTGCTGGGAGTTAGGGGAGTCGGCATCTGGGGGGCCGAACATCTGCAGGGCGGGGCCGTAGAAGCGGTTGACGGCGTCCTGCGCCATCTTCTTCTGCGCCTCGGTGCCGTGGGAGAGCTCGTAGAGGATCTCCCAGCCCTGACGCTGGTGGAAGGACTCTTCCTTACAGATACGAACCATGGCGCGGCCGTAGGGGCCGTAGGACGCACGGCAGAGGGGCACCTGGTTGCAGATAGCCGCGCCGTCCACCAGCCAGCCGATAGCACCCATGTCTGCCCAGGTGCGAGCGGGGTAGTTGAAGATGGATGAGTACTTGGCGCGACCCTCTAGCAGCTGCTCGTTGAGGACGTGGCGGGGGGTGCCCAGGGTCTCTGCGGCGGAGTAGAGGTAAAGACCGTGACCGGCCTCGTCCTGCACCTTGGCCATGAGGATAGCCTTGCGCTTGAGTGAGGGGGCGCGAGTAATCCAGTTGGCCTCGGGCTGCATTCCGATGATTTCGGAGTGGGCGTGCTGGGAGACCTGACGGGTGAGGGTCTTTCGGTATTTCTCGGGCATCCAGTCCCGGGGTTCTACGCGAGAATCCTCAGTGATGAGAGCGTCGAAGTAGGCCTGCTCAGCTTCGTGAGAGGCGCCGGCAGCAGGTGCATCTGCGACCGGTGAAAGGGTGGGAGTCTTCTCCGTTGAAGTCATGAAAGTTCCTTGTGTGATGAGGAGGGGAAACCCCTGCACCAATAATTACTGACCGTTCGTTCAGAATATATATTTATGCAACTAACGTCAAGTAAAGACCTAGAGACTGCATGACTTATTTCTACCTACCCCTACCGTCCGCCGAGTGCCTTGGGTAGCCTGAGATTTATGCACACTGTGAGTTGATGCACATCTAGAGAAGAGGAGGCTTCGATGACGAAGCAGCTAACCCACTACGTCGGCGGCGCCCACCGTGAAGGTGTCTCCGGCCGTTACGCCGATATTTACAACCCCAGCACCGGGCAGGTGCAAGCTCAGGCGCCTCTGGCTAGCGCCGATGAAGTACGCGAGGTCATTGCCAATGCCGCTGAAGCGCAGGCTGGCTGGGCTGCCACTAACCCGCAGAAGCGTGCCCGCGTCCTGCACCGCTTTGTTGACCTGGTCAATGAGCACGCCGATGAGCTGGCTGAATTGCTCTCGCTAGAGCACGGCAAGACGATTGCGGACGCTCACGGTGACATCCAGCGTGGTCTGGACGTTGTCGAGTTCGCCACCGCCGCCCCGCATCTTCTCAAGGGTGAGTATTCAGATGCAGTGGGCACCGGTATTGATGTTTATTCCATGCGCCAGCCCCTGGGTGTGGTTGCTGGCATTACCCCCTTCAACTTTCCCGCCATGATTCCCCTGTGGAAGGCCGGCCCCGCCATTGCTGCCGGTAACGCCTTCGTGCTCAAGCCTTCAGAACGTGACCCCTCCGTGCCCCTGCGCCTGGCAGAACTGTGGACCGAGGCTGGTCTGCCGGATGGCATCTTCAACGTGGTCAACGGCGATAAGGAAGCCGTGGACGCCCTGCTCGATGACCCCCGCATCAAGGCGGTGGGTTTCGTGGGCTCCACCCCCATTGCCCAAAGCATCTATGAGCACGCCGCCCGCACCGGCAAGCGTGCCCAGTGCTTTGGTGGCGCAAAGAACCATCTGATTATCATGCCGGACGCCGACCTGGACCAGGCAGCGGACGCTCTGCTGGGTGCCGCCTTTGGTTCTGCCGGTGAGCGCTGCATGGCGATTTCTGTGGCAGTCCCTGTGGGCCAGCAGACCGCTGACGCTCTAGTTGCCAAACTGCAGGAGCGTATCGGCAGCCTAAAGGTGGGCCACAGTCTTGACCCCCAGGCTGACTTTGGCCCCGTAGTAGCCAAATCTGCCCTTGACCGCATCGAGGGCTACATTGCCGCCGGCGAGAAAGAGGGGGCGTCCCTGCTGGTGGACGGACGAGGTGTTAAGGTGGAGGGCTACGAGAGCGGATACTTTGTGGGCGCCACTCTCTTTGACCATGTCACCCCCGAGATGTCTATCTACCGTGAGGAAATCTTTGGCCCGGTGCTGACCGTGGTGCGCGCTGAAACCTTTGAAGAGGCCCTGGCCCTGCCCAGCAACCACGAGTTCGGTAACGGTGTCGCCATTTACACCCGCGACGGTGACACTGCCCGCGAGTTTGCCCGCCGCGTTGAGGTGGGCATGGTGGGTGTCAATGTGCCCATTCCGGTGCCCATCGCCTACTACACCTTCGGTGGCTGGAAGGCGTCTGGCTTTGGTGATCTAAACCAGCACGGCCCCGACGCTTTCCGCTTCTACACCAAGACCAAGACGGTGACTTCCCGCTGGCCTTCGGGCATCAAGGAAGGCGCCAGCTTCGTGATGCCGACCGGCAACTAGCTCCGGTTCACGTGGAATAGAGGTGGCCCCCACCTTCGGGTGAGGGCCACTTTCTGTATTTATAGATAGACCTTCCAGCCCCAGCGTCCTGCCGTGTCTAGCTCCTAGCCCTTGAGCTCTGGGAAATCGGTGTCCGCGAACTCGTGGCCGTAGCCCTCGGTAGTGGTGCGAGCTGCTAGTGCCTGGGTCTTCAGCTCGCCGTGTTCACCGTGGAACTCCTTCTCGCGGGCGCGCAGCTGCACGCGGCGAATCTTGCCCGAAATCGTCTTGGGCAGGTCAAAAAATTCCAGGCGGCGAATACGCTTGTAGGCCGCCAGGTTGTCACGAGAATACTTAAGGATCTCGCGGGCGGTCTCAGCGGTGGGCTCATAGCCCCCAGCTAGCACAACGTATGCCTTGGGGACCGCGTAACGGATTTCGTCCGGGGAGGGCACCACCGCCGCCTCAGCAACCGCAGGGTGCTCAATAATCACTGACTCCAGCTCGAAGGGGGAGAGCTTGTAGTCGGACGCCTTAAAGACGTCATCGGCGCGGCCCACATAGGTGAAGACCCCGTTTTCATCCCGTTCGGCAATATCGCCGGTGTGGTACCACCCGCCATCGAATGCCTCTTCGGTTTTCTCGGGGTCACCCTTGTACTGGATCATCAGACCCACCGGGCGGGGGCTCAGGCGCACACAAATCTCACCCTCTGCGGCAGGCTTGCCGAAGGGATCCAGCAGGGCAATCTCGTAGCCGGGCAGGGGGCGGCCCATGGCGCCCACCTTAAGCTCCTGACCAGGAGTGTTGGCAATCATGACGGTGCTTTCGGTCTGCCCAAAGCCGTCCCGAATATCAACGCCCCACGCGGAACGAACCTTCGAGATGACCTCGGGGTTCAATGGCTCGCCGGCGGCAACTACCTTGGTGGGTGGGGTCTGTAGCTGGCTAAGATCAGCCTGAATGAGCATGCGCCACACGGTGGGTGGGGCGCAGAAGCTGGTTACCCCGTGCTTTTCCATGTTCTGCATGAGCGCCGCAACATTGAAGCGGGAATAGTTGTAAATAAAGACGGTTGCCTCAGCAATCCAGGGGGTAAAGACATTCGACCAGGCGTGCTTAGCCCAGCCAGGTGAGGCAACATTCAGGTGCACATCGCCCGGTGCCAGGCCAATCCAGTACATGGTCGATAGGTGGCCCACGGGGTAGGAGGTGTGGGTGTGCTCCACCATCTTGGGGCGGGAGGTGGTGCCAGAGGTGAAGTACCACAGCAACGGGTCGGACGCCGGGGTGGGGCCATCAGGTGTAAATTCCTCGGGTGCGCCGTCGGCATCCAGGTAGCTAACGTGCGGGTGGCTTGTGACAGCACCCTCGGTGAAGCCGCCGGTCTCAATGACGGTAAAATCGCCGGTTACGGTCTCGTATTTAGCTACGTTAGCGGAGTTGGTGATGACCCATCGGGCCTCGCCGCGTTCAATGCGGTCGTCCAAATCTGCCTGTTCCAGCATTTCGGTGGAGGGCATCAGCACGGCACCCAGCTTGATGCCTGCCAGCATGGTCTCCCACAGCTCCACCTGGTTGCCCAGCATAAGAATAATGCGGTCACCGCGCTGTACTCCCAGGGAGCGCAACCAGGTGGCAACTTGGGAGGAACGACGCGACAGCTCACCGAAGGTGTGGGTGATATGGCTGCCGTCCTGTTCAGCAATTACGAGCGCCAGGGTATCCTTGCGTTCCTCACTGGCGGCCACCTGGTCAAACCAATCGAGGGCAAAGTTGAAGTGCTCGAACTGGGGCCAGTTGAACTCTTCTCTAGCTACTTTGTACTCCTCACGCAGAGCAACTAGCTGGTCTCGGGCGGTGCGGAACTGTTCGGTGATGCTCATGCTTCTCCTTTTGGCCAGGGGGTAGCTCTGGGGCGTCAAAATAAAGGTGTTGTGAGTCACTGTAGGGTTGTTTTTTGGGGGCTGTCAAGGAATTTGCGTCCTGGCACCCTCGGCGGCGTCATGTGATAACTATCTGCCTTAATCTGTCCGGAAAGGGTTTACATACTCTTGACAGCGGGGGTAACTTGGTCTTAATTTATGTCTCACATCACAGTGCCGTGGTGAGGGTGGTGACCCCACCGACCCCTGCACAGATACCAGCCAGGAGAAAACTCGATGACCACCCACATCCGAGGTATGGTTCAAAACCCACCCGATCAACCCCTGCCCTTCCCCGATATTGACCCCTTTGGGGCGCTCAACCTGCTCCCCGAGGATGAAAAAGAGTGGTTCCTGCGGATCCGTAAATATCTACAAGAAGAAGTACGCCCCCAGGTCACCGACTACTGGAACCGCGAAGAGTTCCCCTTCCACCTCCTAGAAGGTATGGCAGAGGTAGGGCTGGCGCGGCTAGAAACAAGTGGCACCTCCTGGCTCTTTCGTGGCTTGGCCTACGCTGAGGTAACCCGCGTGGACGTCTCCCTCTCGGCCCTGGTGGGCATCCACAATGAGCTGGTGCTGGGCATGATTAACGCTCTAGGTTCTGAAGAGCAGAAAAAAGACATGCTCCGCAAGCTAGAGAACTTCGAACTGACCGGCGCCTTTGCCCTCACCGAACCCACCCACGGCTCTGACATTGCAGGTGGTCTGGAAACCAGTGCCACCTTTGACGGTGAAAACTGGATTATTAAGGGTGAAAAGCGCTGGATTGGTATGGGCACCATCGCAGACTTCGCCCTGGTCTGGGCAAGGGACACCGCTGACCAGCAGATTAAGGCATTCATCGTGCCCACCGACACCCCCGGTTATTCAGCTGAAAAAATTAGCAACAAAATTGGCCTGCGCATCATGCAGAACGCTCACATCACCCTCGATAATGTGAGCGTGCCGGCGAGTGCCCACCTGCCTGATGCCGTTAACTTTGATGCCGCCAACGAGATGCTACGCAACTCCCGCGCCTGGGTCGGCTGGCAGGGCTACGGCATCCAGATCGGCATCTTTGATATCGTCCGCGAGTACGCCACTACCCGCGAGCAGTTCGGTAAACCGCTGGCTAAGTTCCAGCTGGTGCAAAAAGGCATTTCAGAAATCATGAGTAATGCTCAGGCAGCACTAGGGCTCATGATGAACTGTGCCCGTATGCAGGAGAACGGCACTTTGGATATGGTGCATGCCGCCATGGCTAAGGCAACAGCCACCCGCTTTGCCCGCCAGAGCGCTGCACTGGGGCGTGAGGTGCTGGGTGGCAATGGCATCACCACAGACTATGAGATGGCTAAATTCTTTGGAGACGCCGAGATTCTCTACACCTACGAAGGCACCTACGAAATTAACTCTCTGATTGTGGGCAGAGCTCTCACCGGCTACTCGGCCTTCGTATAAACCGCTAGAAAGGACGCTCCGTGCAGCTTCATGACACCCTTGCCCTGGTCACCGGGGCGGCTTCTGGAATCGGCAATGCTACCGCCAGGGCGCTCCTTGCCCAGGGTGCCCAGGTCTACGGTTTAGATCTGCAACCCAGCATTGACCGTGCCCAACCCCTGGAAGGACTAACCCTACTGGCGGCTGATGTCACCGACTACACCGCCGTTGAAGCAGCCCTGGCTCAGGTTCAAAAAGTGGGCCAGCCCCTGCGTACCGTGGTCAACTGCGCTGGCATTGCCCCCGGTGCCCGCGTCCTTTCTAAAAAGGGCAAGCATAACCCGGCACTTTTTGCTAAAACCGTGAACATCAATCTGGTGGGCACCTTCAACGTGCTCACCAACGCTGCAGCTGTCATGGCAGAACAGGAGCCCGCTACCGAGGACGGTTGCCGCGGGGTCATTATTAATACCGCCTCTATCGCCGCTTTTGAAGGGCAGATCGGGCAAATTGCCTACGCCGCCTCCAAAGGCGGAGTGGCTGCCATGACCCTGCCCGCTGCCCGCGACCTAGCCAGTAGTGGCATTCGCGTGAACACCATAGCTCCTGGCATCGTTGACACCCCGCTCATGGCAGGTATCGCCGAAGAATTCAGGGAGGCACTGGCCGCCGGCGTCCCCTTTCCCCAACGCTTGGCAAACCCCGCAGAATTCGCAGACCTGGCGGTCTTCATTGCCCAACACGACTACATCAACGGCGAAACCATCAGAATGGACGGCGCCCTGCGCATGGGCCCGCGCTAAAACCCACTCTAGGAGGACATCATGACCACCCAACCCACCATCGCTTTCATCGGACTGGGGCACATGGGCGGCTACATGGCCGCCAACCTGGTCGCAGCCGGTTACACCGTGCACGGCTTTGACCTGATGCCCGCAGCTCTAGACACTGCTGCCAGCAAGGGCATTGCCATTGCCGAGAGCGGTGAGGCTGCCGCAGCCCAGGCCGATATTGTGCTGACCATGCTACCCGCCGGCACCCATGTGCTCTCTGCCTACCCAACGCTCCTAGCCGCCGCCAAACCCGGCACCCTTTTTCTCGACTGTTCCACCATTGAAGTAGGCCACGCTCTGCAGGCAGCAGAAATGGCACAAAAGGCAGGCTTTGAGGCAGTAGACGCCCCCGTCTCAGGCGGCATGGTGGGCGCAGAAGCCGGCACACTCACCTTCATGGTTGGCGGCTCAGAAGCAGGCCTAGAACGCGTGCGCCCCCTGCTGGAGGTCATGGGTAAAAAGGTCGTTCACTGCGGCGCCAACAGCACCGGCCAGGCAGCAAAAATCTGCAACAACATGCTACTGGGCATCGCCATGATCGGAGCTTCAGAAGCTTTCGCGCTGGGTCAGAAGCTGGGTCTAGAGAACCAGGTGCTCTACGACGTTATCTCCACCTCCTCAGGCTACTGCTGGGCCGTTAACGTCAACTGCCCCGTCCCCGGCCCCGTCCCCACCTCACCCGCCAACAAGGACTACGAACCGGGCTTCGCCACCGCCCTCATGGCTAAAGACATGGGCTTGGCGCTGGCCGCCTTAGAAACTACGGGAGTTAACGGTGAGCTGGGGGCGCGAACTGCCGCTATCTATGCTGAACTGGTAGAAGAAGGACGCGGCGGCAAGGACTTCTCAGATGTCTACAACCGCATCGCGGGCACCATTTCAACAAAGGAGACGACATGAGCAGCTACGAGAACATCCTGACAGAAACCCGCGGCAGGGTTGGGGTTATTACCCTCAACCGCCCCAAGGCGCTTAACGCCCTCAACGATGCCACCATGCGCGAGGTTGTTGCCGCCGCCACCGCTTTTGATGCGGACGCCGGGGTGGGGGCCATCGTCCTGACCGGTAGCGAAAAAGCGTTTGCCGCTGGTGCCGATATTAAGGAAATGTCGAGCCAGACCTACGACAGTATGTACGCCGCCGACTGGTTTGCCCACTGGGATAACCTCACCCGCCTGCGCACCCCGATCGTCGCTGCCGTCAACGGCTACGCCTTGGGCGGTGGCTGCGAACTAGCCATGATGTGCGACATGCTGGTTGCCGGGCCCTCCACCAAGTTTGGCCAGCCCGAAATCAACCTGGGCGTCATCCCCGGCATGGGTGGTTCCCAGCGTCTAACCCGCGCCGTAGGTAAAGCAAAGGCAATGGATCTCTGCTTGACCGGGCGTTTTATGGGAGCAGAAGAAGCAGAACGCTCCGGATTGGTATCGCGCCTAGTAGAGGCGGATGAGGACGTTCTGCCCACCGCTCTAGAAATGGCAGAGACTATTGCGTCTAAGTCCAAGCTCGTGGCGCAGGTGGCGAAAGAGGCAGTGAATGCTGCCTTTGAAACCACTTTGGCCCAGGGCATCCAGTTTGAACGTCGCACCTTCCACGCGCTCTTCTCTACCCACGATCAGAAGGAAGGCATGGCAGCCTTCGTGGAGAAGCGTGAGGCTAAGTTCGAGCACCGCTAAAAACTCTTTGAGAGAGATACAAGGTGGCCACGGTGCAAAGCGCTGTGGCCACCCCTATCTTTGTCTGCTGGGCCACCGTCATGGTGTTGCACATCTCATTGAAGTGTGACAAGGTTAGATTCAATCGCAATAACTGACCAATCGGTCACTAATGATTTGTGGAGGCAAAGTGGCCAAACCGCACCCCATGCTTGAGCGTGACTACGCCACAGAGTGGATGGACCTTAATGTTCTAGAGGTCTCAGAGGGCTATGCCCTGGCAGAAATGACGATCACCCGCGATATGCTCAACGGCTTCGGCATCGTCCACGGGGGCATGACCTTTGCCTTTGCCGACACCGTTTTTGCCCTCACCGTTAACTCTTTGAACCCCGAAGAATTCAGTAAGAAAATCACTGTGTCATCCGGGGCAGACATCAACTACGTAGCCTCAGCACGCGAGGGTCAAACCCTGCGCGCTGAAGGTAAGCTCGCAGCATCCTACGGGCGCAACAGCCTGGTTGATGTCACCGTGACCTGCGAAGGCCAACTCATTGCCGAGTTCCGCGGCCGCGGGCGCACCATCACACCCCCGACAGCCTCGGAAGGACAGTAAATATTGAGCACCTACAAAGCACCCACCTGCAGTGTGGAGAACCCCTACACCCCACCGGCTAAGCCTGCTGACCCCGGTAGCCCCGACGCTGAGGAGCTGATGAGCCGGGACCAGATTGAATCCCTTCAGTTTGAGCGCCTGCGCTGGAGCCTGCACTATGCCTACGAAAATGTGGCAGCTTACAAGGAGCTCTACGACGAGCACGGCGTGCACCCCGGTGACTTTAAAGAGCTAGATGACCTCAAGCTCTTCCCCTACACCGACAAAGAATTTCTGCGTAAGGCCTACCCCTTCAAGGCTTTCGCTGTGCCCATGAGCGACCTGCGCCGCATCCATGCGTCCTCGGGTACCACCGGCCAACCCACCGTGGTGGGTTACACCGAAAATGACTTGACCACCTGGGCATCCCTGGTGGCCCGTTGCTTCCGCTTCTCCGGTATCAAGCCCGGCCAGAAGGTGCACAACGCCTACGGCTATGGCCTCTTTACCGGTGGTCTGGGTGCGCACGCAGGTGCAGAACGCTTAGGCACCGCCGTCATCCCCATGTCCGGCGGCCAGACCGAGAAGCAGATCCAGCTCATTCGCGACTTTGAACCGGACGCGATTCTCTCCACCCCCACCTACCTGCTAACCATTGCAGACGGTTTCCGCAAGCTGGGTATCGACCCCAAGGAAACCAGTCTCAAGACCGCGGTGCTGGGTGCTGAGCCCTGGACCGAGGAGATGCGCCACGAGATTGAAAAGACCTTCGGCACCCTCAAAGCCTGCGATATTTACGGTCTGTCTGAGGTCATGGGCCCCGGTGTTGCTGGCGAGTCTGGCGAAACACAGGACGGCTCCCACCTTTGGGAGGACCATTTCCGCCCCGAAATCATTGACCCCTTTGACGACACTGTGCTTGATGTGGGACGCCCCGGCGAGCTGGTCTTTACCTCCCTCACCAAGGAGGCGTTGCCCATCATCCGCTACCGCACCCACGACCTCACCCGCCTGCTGCCCGGCACCCAGCGTCCCGGCCACCGCCGCCTGGGTCGCATCACCGGCCGCAGCGATGACATGATCATCCTGCGCGGCGTCAACCTCTTCCCCTCCCAGGTAGAAGAGCTGGCCCTGCAGCAACCTGAACTCTCACCCCACTTCGCCCTGGAGCTCACCCGCCCGGGCCGCATGGACGAGATGACCGTGCGTATTGAGCGCCGCGAGGACGCCACTATGGAGCAGGCAGAGGACGCCGGCAAGCGTCTGCTGCACGACATCAAAACCAAGATCGGTTCAAGTTGCCGCATTGAGGTGCTGGACCCGGACATCCTGCCCCGCTCGGTGGGCAAGATTCGCCGTATCTACGATTACCGCAACAAGCCCAAGGGCGCCGGCGAGTAAACGTCAGTTGAGCTAGTAGAAAGTGGGATCTGGCTACTACCATTGGGGGTGTCACCTGTCTGCAGGTGGCACCCCCACTGTGATGAAAGGAAACAGGTGAGCAAGACATCTGTGAAGCGCGGCCGCCCCGGCTATGAGCGGGCTGAGGTCTTACGTCTTTGTGTGGCTGAGTTTAACGAGCGAGGCTACGAGGCGACCAGCATGGACATGCTGGCTAAGAGGCTGGGGCTCACCAAAAGCGCGATTTACCATCACGTGGCGTCTAAAGAAGAGATCCTTGAGATTGCCCTCAAGCAGGCACTCAATGCCCTGGATGAGGTTTTTGAAGCGGGTGAAGTGCTCGAGGCTGATGCTCTGGAGCGTCTTGAATTTGTGGTGCGTCAGACCGTCTTTGTGCTGGCCGAACATCTGCCTGAGGTGACCCTGTTGTTGCGCTTGCGCGGCAACACCCCGGTGGAGGACGCAGCTCTGGGTAAGCGCCGTGAGCTGACGGTGCGCCTCTCCAACCTGGTGGGGGCAGCGCAAGAAGCCGGCTTCGTGCGTCAGGACGCTGACCCCGCCACCCTGGCTCGTCTGATTTTCGGCATGATTAACTCCCTGTCTGTCTGGTATGACCCCACCCGCGGCAGCGACGTGGATGCCCTGGCAGACACGGTCGTGGAGATGGCCTTTAGGGGCATCACAGCGTAGAGACAACAGAATAGGGCTAGAGCCGGTATTTTTACCGGTTCTAGCCCTTTTCCTATGGTGTTTAGGCTGTCTTAGCGACCAGGGTTAGCACGTCGTAGGTGGCGACGATTTCGTCGTTCTGATTATGTAGCACGGCGTCCCAGGCGACCTCGCCGTACTCGTCGGTAACACGCGGGGTGATCTTCTTAGCGGTCAGGGTTACTCTGATCGCGTCGTCGTAGGTCACCGGGGTGATAAAGCGCAGGTTCTCCAGGCCGTAGTTAGCTAGGACGGGGCCCGGTGCGGGGTCCACGAAGAGACCGGCTGCCCAAGAGACCAGCAGGTAGCCGTGAGCTACGCGGCGGGGGAAGAAGGGGTTAGCGGTCGCTGCCTCTTCATCGGTGTGGGCGTAGAACATGTCCCCGGTTTCATGCGCGAAAGCGGTGATGTCCTCCAGGGTCACGGTGCGCAGATCAGAAGCGAACTGGTCGCCAATTTCCAACTCAGCTAGAGACTTGCGGAAGGGGTGTACGCCCTCGCCCGCATCAACCTGGGCGCGGGTCACGGTCTTGGCGTCCGCCCCGCTGTGCCACACCCCGGTCAGGGCGGTTAGCTTATTGGGTGAGCCCTGAATTGCGGTGCGCTGCATGTAGTGCTTGACGGCGCGTACACCGCCTAGCTCCTCTCCGCCACCTGCCCGGCCGGGGCCGCCGTGGACCAGGTGGGGCACGGGGGAGCCATGACCGGTCGAGGTCTTGGCGTCCTCGCGGTCCAGCACCAGGACGCGGCCGTGGTGGGCTGCAATCCCCAGGGCAAGCTGGTTGGCAGTTGCGTCATCGTGAGTGCAGACGCTGGCGACTAGGGAGCCGCCACCCATAGCAGCAAGCTCAACTGCCTCGTTCAGGCTCTTGTATTCCAGCACTGAAGTGACGGGGCCGAAGGCCTCTACGCTGTGCACCTCGGGGGTGCGGGCGTCCGCGAACTTCAGCACGGTAACAGGGAAGAAGCTGGTGCCCTCGGGTGCTTCACCCTGGAAGGCAATCTCGCCGCCGGCAGCTACCAGGCGGTCAACAGCCTTGGCGACTTCTGTTTTCTGCTCGGGTGACGCCAGTGAGCCCATGGTGACGCCCTCTTCGCGGGGGTCGCCTACCCTAATGCGTTCGCTTACCTTAGCTGCTAGTGCATCAATAACGTCCTGGCTGCGTCCGGTGGGCACAATGACGCGGCGCACGGCGGTGCACTTCTGACCAGCCTTGGCGGTAATTTCGACCATGACCGACTTGATAAAGGCATCAAACTCGGGAGTGTTGGCCAGGGCGTCCGGGCCCAAAATAGCGGCGTTAAGAGAGTCGGTTTCGGCGGTGAAGCGCACGCCCTTGGTCTGCACATGGGGGTGGTTGCGCAACACCTGGGCGGTAGCAGCGGAGCCGGTAAAGGCGACGTGGTCGCGGTAATCCAGGTAGTCCAGCAGGTCACGAGCTGAACCGGAAATCAGCTGCAGAGAACCTTCGGGCAGTAGGCCGCTGTCCAGCATGAGGCGCACGGTTGCCTCGGTGACGTAGCCGGTGGGGGTTGCAGGCTTGACGATGGTGGGCATACCTGCAATAAAGGCGGGTGCGAACTTCTCCAGCATGCCCCAGATGGGGAAGTTGAAGGCATTGATTTCAACGGCTACACCGGGCAGGGTGGTGTAGATATGCTCACCGATGAAGGAGCCATCGCGGGAAAGAACCTCGACGTTGCCGTCGATGATGACCTTGGAGTTAGGGAGCTCGCGGCGCCCCTTAGAAGAGAAGGTAAAGAGGGTGCCGATGCCACCGTCCACATCAATGTAGTGGTCGCGCTGGGTGGCGCCGGTGGAGAAGGAGATGTCGTAGAGGCCCTGCTTGTGCTCGGTCAGGTACTGGGCGATCTGCTTAATGATCAGCGCACGCTCGTGGATGGTTAGCTTCTGCAGGTTCTGCTGGCCCACGGTGCGGGCGTAGTCGATGGCACCTGCGGTATCTAGCCCCTCGGTGCTGACCTGGTAGATGGCTTCGCCGGTGGCGGCGTCCACAACATCGGTGGTTTTGCCGGGGGTTTCGGGAGTCCACCAAGCGCCTTTGATGAAGCTGGGAACCAGGGTTGGGGTGCTCGTCATTGAGATGTCCTTTGCTGTTGCAGTACCACCCGGCAATAAGTGACCGAGCGTTCAGTTATTGATATAAACTATAGTTCACATCACAAGTGAGTGAAAGTTATCGGGTGAGGGTTACGCCCGGGAAGGACGCTGGTGGGCAAGATGGCAGACCAAGAACAGTGTGAGCTGTGGAAGATTACGCTCGGTGAGCTGGATGAAAAGATGGGTGTGAAGGTGCTGGAAGAGTCGGCCCAGCGCGTGGTCGCTACCATGCCGGTGGAGGGCAACCGCCAGTCCCTTGGGCTACTGCACGGCGGTGCCATGCTGGCAATCGGCGAGGCGGTCGGTTCCTGGGCCGCGGTGATTCACGCGTCCTCTATGGGCAAGGTAGCAGTGGGGGTGGACGTGAATGCTACCCACCATAAGTCTTCACGCGAAGGAATGGTGCGGGCTACGGCGTCCGCGATTCACCTGGGCAGGTCGCTGACCACCCACGAGGTTATCATTACCCACGAAGAGACCGGTGACCGTCTCTGCACCCTGCGCATTACTAACTTTATTAAGGGGTAGGGCAGAGACCAGCCAGCGAATGTGCAGAAAATGTTCGAGCGTGCGCCTGAGAGACGCACGCTCGAACTTATAAGCTCACGCTCCTCGTGACAACCTAGCTGTAGTCATAGAAGCCCTTGCCGCTCTTGCGGCCCAGCTCGCCACGAGCCACCATATCGCGCATGAGCTGCGGGGGAGCGAAGCGCTCACCCAGCTGGGACTCCAGGTACTCAGCAATGCCCAGGCGGACGTCCAGCCCCACCACATCGGTCAGGGCCAGCGGCCCCATGGGGAACTTGTAGCCCAGCACCATGGCCTTATCAATGTCATCAGGGGAAGCGACGCCCTCCTCCACCATGCGGATAGCCTCCAGTGCGATTGCCACACCCAGGCGGGAGGATGCAAAACCGGGAGCATCGTTGACAACCACCGGGGTCTTGCCCAGACCATCTACCCAGGTGCGAGCCGCTGTCTTAAGCTCCTCAGAGGAATACTTAGACTGCACCACCTCAACCAGCTTGGACGCCGGTACCGGGTTAAAGAAGTGCAGGCCGATGAAATGACCGGGGCGTTCCAAAGCCTCAGCCAGCCCATCAATAGACAGGGACGAGGTGTTGGACGCCAGGTAGGCGCTCTCGCTGAGCTGCGCTTCGACGTCGCGCAGGGCAGAGACCTTCAAATCCCAGTTCTCAGGAACAGCCTCAACTACCAGGTCGCGATCAGCGAAAGCCGCGTAGTCAACCGATACATCAAAACGTTCGGTCAGTTCACCCAGGTTGCCGTCAAAAACACCGCGCTCGATGGACTGAGCTAGGCCGCGCACCACGCGCTCGCGGGCAGCCTCAGCACTGAGGGCATCGCGCTCAACTACAACTACCTGGGCGCCGGCCAGGACGAAAGCGTGGGCGATACCCGCGCCCATGCGTCCGCCGCCCAGCACGCCCACGCGGGCGGGAACTTTAAGGTCATGAATTTCAGCCACGGTTTACCTACTTCTTTTTGCGGTCTAGGAAGGCTTGCATACGGTCGAATTTGGCATCAGACTCAAAGAGAATTGCCTGCGCTAGCTCGTCAATGTGGGGGTGGGCATCGCGCGGGGAGGCAAAGACTCGTTTGGTAATGCGCACCGCCAGGGGGTCCTGGGCGCCGATGCGGTCAGCCAGGGTGCGGGCGGCGTCCAGAAGCTCGGACGGCTCGTGCAGCTCAGTAACCAGGCGCAGATCCAGTGCCTCCTGGGCATTGAGGATGCGCCCGGCCATAAGAATCTCAAGCGCCACCGGCTCACCCACCAGCTCCTTGAGGCGCCAGAGTGCGCCGGCGGCAGCGATGATGCCCAGGTTGGTTTCGGGCTGACCCATCTTAAGGTAGGGGGTGCCGATGCGGAAGTCTGCGGCGTAAGCCAGCTCCGCGCCACCGCCCAGGGCGTAGCCGTCAAGAGCGGCAATGACCGGCATGGGCAGGTGGTGGATGCGATCAAAAATCTGCGAGTTAATCCCGCGCAGGGCGTCCTCTCGGCGGCGCTCGCGCAACTGGGCAATATCAGCGCCAGAAGCAAAAATGCCGCGGCCGTTGACCTCACACCCGGTCAGAATCAGAATCTTGGGGGCGGTTTCCAGGTAGGCGCAGAGCTCGTGCAGTTCAGCCACCATGGTAGCGTCAATGGCGTTACGCACCTCGGGGCGGTTCATGCGGGCGACCAGGTGCCCCTCGCCGTCCTCGATGGTCAGTGCGGTGAAGTGCTCAAACATTAGACCTTCTCCACCAGAACAGCTGCACCCTGGCCCACGCCGATACACATGGTGGCAAGGCCGCGTTCGGCGTCCTCGCGTTCCATGCGGCCCAGCAGAGTGATGATAAGACGGGAACCGGAGGAACCTAGCGGGTGCCCCAAGGAGATAGCGCCGCCGTCACGGTTGACGATGTCCTCGCATAAGCCCAGGCGGCGCATGGATCCCAGGGACTGGCTAGCAAATGCTTCGTTGAGTTCAACAGCGCCCAGATCTTCGATGCTCCAGCCTGCGCGTGCGAGCACCTTCTCGGTGGCGGGGACCGGGCCGAGACCCATGATTTCGGGGGCAAGACCTGCAGCTGCGCCGGTCACAAACCGCGCGCGCGGGGTCAGCGCGTACTTCTCGATTGCTGCTTCTGAGGCAACAATAATGGCAGAGGCACCGTCATTGAGCGTTGATGAGTTACCCGCGGTGACTACTTCGCCACCGGCCACGACGGGGCGCAACTTGGCAAGCACCTCGGTGGTGGTGCCGGGGCGTGGGCCCTCGTCAGTATCGACCAGGGTAACGTTGCCCTTACGGTCACGTACGGGAACGGGCACGATTTCGTCCTTGAAATGGCCGGCCTCAATGGCGGCAATAGCCCGCTCGTGGGAGCGTACAGCAAAGGCGTCGCAGTCTTCGCGGCTGATGCCATCGACTCGGGCAACTTCCTCAGCGGTTTCAGGCATGGAATAGGTGAATTTCTCACGCTTGGCGAACTCAGGGTTAACGAAGCGCCAGCCAATAGAGGTGTCAAAGGTTGCGCCGGGCTTGGCGAAGCCGGTGGTGGGCTTTTCCATGACCCAGGGGGCGCGGCTCATAGACTCAACGCCGCCCGCGATCACGATATCAGCATCGCCGGCACGAATCATTTGAGCCGCCATAGTGACGGCACTCATGCCAGAGGCGCAAAGGCGGTTGACGGTGATGCCAGGGACAGTATCTGGGTAGTCGTTGAGCAGCCAAGCCATGCGGGCTACGTTGCGATTCTCTTCGCCGGCGCCGTTGGCATTGCCCAAGATGACCTCATCGACCACGGCAGGGTCAATCCCTGCCTTCTCTACGGCATCCTTCAGCACCAGGGCGGCGAGGTCATCGGGGCGGACGCTGGACAGTGCCCCGCCGTACCTGCCGACGGGGGTGCGGGAACCACCAACCAAATAAACCTGGGGTGCGGAAGACATTCAAACTCCTTTGTGAGAACGCGCGGGGCGCAGACGTCAATAACTGACCAATCGTTCACTAAATCTTTTCACCTTAAGTGACCTGGGTCAAGTGAGCCAGCCGCCCCCGAGGGAGCGGCTGGCGTGAGGGGGAGGTAAGGCCCCCGCTATGAGAGTGCTGGTTCTTTTGTTTCCTCGGGGTGCAGGTCAATTTCCTGGTTGCTCTTGGGCACCATGCTGACCGCAATAAGAGAAATAATTGACAGGAACACGATATACAAACCAATCATCCACGATTGACCGGTCTCACGCAGAATCATTTCAGCAATCATGGGAGCAAAGGCGCCGCCGAGAATCGCACCAATGGCGTAGCCGATGGAGATGCCGGAGAAGCGGACCGCTGCCGGGAACATCTCGGCGTACATAGCCGACTGGGGGCCGTAAGAGGGGCCCAGGCCGATGGTCAGGATCAAGATGGCCAGGGTGAAGAGCACGATGTTGCCACTGTCGATGAGGAACCACATGGGAATGGCCCAGAGAATGATGAAGCCGTAGCCGAGTTGGAAGGTGCGCACGCGCCCAATCTTGTCGGACATCCAGCCGCCCAGCATGGTGAAGATGAGCCAGCCAAAACCGCCTATGATAGCCGCGGTCATGGCTTCGCTGCGGCTCATGCCCAGTGCTTTCACGCCGTATGAGATGAAGAAGGCGATGACTAGGTAGCCAGCTGCGTTGTTGGCAATGAAGATGAGCGCTGCAAGGATGACCTGGCGGGTGTTGGTCTTGAAGAGCTGCTTGAGGGGCGCAGATTCACGCTTCTTGAGGTTCTGCATCTCCTTGAAGACAGGGGATTCCTCAACGGAGTGGCGGATGTAGAAGCCCACCAGAATCAACACGATGGAGGACCAGAAGGGGATGCGCCAACCGAAGGAGAGGAACTGCTCTTCGGTGAGGATGGAGTTGAGGAAGAGGTTGATGAGGGTTGCCAGAATCATGCCCAGGGGGACGCCGATCTGGGGGAAAGCGCCGAAGAAGCCACGCTTGTGGCGGGGGGCGTGTTCCACGGACATGAGGGCTGCGCCGCCCCATTCGCCGCCTGCACTGAAGCCCTGTAAGATGCGCAAGAAAACGATGATGATAGGAGCTGCGATGCCAATTGAGGCGTAGGTAGGCACGAAGCCGATGCCGACGGTGGCGATGCCCATCATGATAAGGGTGAGTACCAGGGTGATGCGGCGGCCGAAACGGTCACCGATGTGGCCGGCAACGATAGCACCCAGGGGGCGGAAGACGAAGCTGATGCCCAGGGAGGCCCAGGCGACAATCTGTGCGATGGTGTTATCTTCACCTTCGGGGGTGAAGTATTGTGTTGCCAGAATGAGGCCGGCGGCCTGGGCGTAAATGAAGAAGTCGTACCACTCGATGGTGGTGCCGATGAGAGTTCCGGCGAGAACTTTTCGCTCTTCCCGGCTGACTTTGTGCGGTGCTACCGCTGCGTGTGAAGACATTGATGTACCTCTGCTGGTGGAGGGGCGCGTGTGCGCTTGATGCCCTGTGCAACCCCCTCTCATCTATGAGGTGGGGGTCACATCTTGGTGGTTAATTATGAATCATATACGACTTTTAATCCCCGTGCGATAGTTTCCTAAAATTTTTTACCGTTCGGTCAGTAAATAACGACTGAAGCGCAAGGACGCCGGCACTTAGCCTGTCCGAACAAGCTAAATACCGGCGTCCTGCCTGAGGGGAACACAGATTGTGGAACGCCTAGCCCACGAGAGTTTCGACTACCTTTTCTGCAATCATGATGGTGGGAGCATTGGTGTTGCCTGTGGGTATCACTGGCATGACCGAGGCATCAATGACGTGCAGGCTCTCAACTCCGTGCACTGCCAAATTGCTGGAATCAACAACAGACTCAGGGCCCTTGCCCATGGCACAGGTGCCTACCTGGTGGTGATAGGTCACCACAGCATCTCGCGCGTAGGCTTCTAGCTCCTCATCACTGTGCACCGATGTACCTGGCCAAATTTCTTGGGCGCCCCACTCGCCGGCCAGCGCCTGCTGATTGCCGATTTCCCGGCAATGCTTGATGGAAGCAACCAGAGCATCGATATCTTCATCGTCGCTCAGTGCTGCAAGGTCGAGGGTGACTGGATCAGCCAGGGATGCCCCGGTGAGCTTGAGTTCACCGCGAGATACAGGGCGAACAATGCCCGCCATCAGGGTAAATGCTTCGGCGGGCCCCTCCATCTGCCCCTGCCCGTAGTCTTGCGAATACATAGGTACCGAGAAGAAAATGGGCTGGGTATCCGGAACAGCCTGAGCGGGTGAGGACTTCGCGAACAGGTGCACCTCGGCGGGCGCATCTTCTGAGGCTGGGATTGGCCTATTGGCAGTAAAAATGACCGGCGCCAAGAGGTGATCATGCAGATTCTTGCCCACACCGGGAATATCTGCCACTACCTCGATACCCAGCTGTTCCAGCTCGGCACGCGGCCCCACGCCCGAACGCAACAGAATTTCGGGGCTACCCAGTGCACCGGCTGAAAGAATGACGGTATCTGCCAGTACTTCTTGGGGCTTTCCCTCCTGATACAATAGGACGCCCTTTGCGCGGTTAGCATCGAATAGCACATTCTCAACCCGAGCGTCCGTTATCAGGGTTAGGTTCTTATGGTCAGCAACTGGGCGTAGGTAAGCATGCCAGACATTGAAACGTTCGCCATCGCGCAGGTTGAGCTGCATGCGGGAGATACCCTCAACATCACCCGAATTATAATCAGGGTTCAGCGTGTGGCCTGCTTGCTGGGCCGCTTCGACCATAGATTCCTGCAAGGGGTTGCGCCTAAAATTTTCACGCACGTCTAAGAGACCATCCCCGCCACGGGTGGCTGAAGCGCCGCCGTCAAAATTCTCAATTCTCTTAAAGAAGGGCAGCACATCAGACCAACCCCAACCGGAGTTGCCCATCTCTTCCCAGGCATCGTAATCAGCGGAGTCACCGCGTACCCAGATGCAGGCGTTGAGCGCATGGGAACCGCCCAAGACCTTGCCGCGGGGCAGGTGGAGGCGGCGGCCATGAGCGCCTTTTTGAGGCACGGTGTAATAATCCCAATCCTGCTCACTGTGCCAGAGCTTACCCAGGTTATAGAGATGATCAATATCGGGGTTGGGGTCACGCAAGCCTGCCTCGACCAGGGTCACTGTTTTGCCGGCATCCAAGAGCCTACGGGTGAGGACAATGCCCGCAGAGCCTCCGCCCACCACTAGAAAATCTGACATGATGTCTCCTTTGACTGTAGATATAAGAGCACCCCGATTCTCTGATAATTTTTAAGAAAACCGGGGTGGTTGGGTGAAATCTATTCGCAAATTACGTGAGGCACACCCATATGCTTGAGCCCTTCAACACCGAACTCCAGGCCGTAGCCGGACTGCTTGATGCCGCCGAAAGGGATGCGGGGATCAATGGCACCGTGCTTATTGATCCAGACGGTGCCAGCCTGCATCTGCGCAGCAACCTCGCGGGCGCGCTCAAGGTTGGGGGACCAGACCGAGGCGCCCAGGCCAACATCCAGACGGTTAGCTTCTTCTAGTGCTTGTTCCAGGGTGGAGTAGCGAATAATCGGCAGGGCAGGGCCAAACTGCTCCTCAACCACCAGCGGGTTGTCCTTATCAAGGTCGGCAATCAGGGTGGTGGGGTAGAAGAAGCCGGGGGCAGTTTCGTCCGGGTTGCCACCCAGTAGCACGCGACCACCGCCGTCTTTGGCCTTCTGCACCAGGTCCGCCACAATGTCGTACTGCGCCTTGTTCTGCAGCGGGCCCAGGACGTTTTGCTCCTCAATACCCACGCCCATGGGCATGTTCTGAGCAATCGCGGTCAGCTCCTCACAGACCGCATCGTAGAGAGAATCAGGTACGTAGAGACGCTTGAGGGCGGCACAGGTCTGGCCGGTATTGATGAAGGCGCCCCAAAAGAGGCCCTCAGCAATCGCCTTGGGGTCTGCGTCATCTAGCACGATGCCGGCGTCGTTGCCGCCCAGTTCAAGGGTGAGGCGCTTCAGAGAATCAGCAGCTGATGCCGCGATCTTTTTGCCGGTGGCAGTGGAGCCGGTGAAGGTCAGCTTATCGAAGCCGGGATGAACCGACATCTTGGGGCCCAGGGCGCGGTCGGCACTGTCTGCGACCACATTTAATACGCCCTCGGGCAGCGCGGTGTTCATGACCTCAACCAGCGCCAGCACGCTCAGGGTGGTGTACTCAGAAGGCTTGACCACAATGGTGTTACCCATGCGCAGGGCGGGGGCGATCTGCCAGATCGCAATCATCATGGGCCAGTTCCAGGGGCCAATACCACCCACTACGCCGATGGGGCGGTAATTGAGCACCGCGCGGGTTTCGCCGTCGTCCACCAGGGTCTCTTCTTCTAGCCCAAAGGACGCGGTGGCGCGGGTCCACGCCACAGCGCCGCCCACCTCAAAACGGGCGTTAGGGCCGTTCAGCGGCTTGCCCTGCTCGCGTGAGAGTAGCTCTGCCAGGGGTTCAGTGGTTGCTTCGATGGCATCGGCTGCCTTCATGAGGTAGTCGCTGCGTTCGGCGTGAGAGAGTTTTGCCCAAGCAACCTGGGCTTCACGGGCAGCTTGTACCTTGCGATCCAGGTCTGCTTCAGTTGCGGTGGGTGCAAGACCGATGAGCTCTTCGGTAGCAGGATCAAAAATTTCGCGGCTGCCACCTTCGGTCACACGGCTGAGCAGTTCTTGGTAGGTGGTGGGTAGTGACTGCACTGTCATCTCCTTAGCATCAAAAGATAGTTACCCCTATGCTCTCCAGCAGTGGACGATGAGCGTTAGGTGCAGCGTGCACACCCCTTGGCTTTTTGTGCTCCCGGTCACTTATCCTGTAGATTTCAAATAGTCGTCCAAAACGGGAGAGAGGGAGGAGATGGGTCAGAGCACCCCCAAAGCTGCCCGCGGCCTTGTGCTGCACGGCGAAATGAACATGACCCAGTGGCGTCTGGGTGCCACCGAAAGTTTCGGCGACCTCGCCATCACCTGCCCCAACCCCGCCTCCTTCCGCGCTAGCATCCGCACCGCGTCACTGGGGGAGGTTGAACTCTTTGACATGCGCACCCCGGCGCACACCGTCAGCCGTGACCCCAACCGCCACGACCTAGAACATGACGGCTACTGCAAGCTCAGCCTGCAGTTAGAAGGAGAATCTGTGCTCACCCAGGACGGGCGTAGTTGCACCCTAACCCCTGGTAGCTTGGCACTCTACGTCACCAAACGCCCCTACACCCTGGAATACACCGGCGATCAACGCAGCCTCATCGTGCTCTTCCCCCAAAACTTCGTGCAAATGAGCTCCGACTATATGGGCCTGATTACCGCCACCTCACTCTCAGATAGCCAGGGCCTTGGTAAGGTAGCCGTCACCCTCTTTGAGCAGCTTGCCGCCAACCTTGAGGAGTTGCAGGGGGCGCACGCGCTCGCCCTGGTGCGCTCTGCCCTGGAAATGCTGATCACGGTCATGGCGGCGGAATCCAGCAGCGCCGGGCGGGAACCCGCCAATCTGCTTTTTCACCAGGCGGTTGCCTACATTGAGGATCACCTGGGCGACCCGGAGCTTAGCCCGGGGCGGGTAGCTGACGCCCTCTATATTTCCCTGCGGCAACTACACGGCAGATTCGCTACCAACGGGCTGACGGTAGCTACTTTTATCAGGACGCGCAGGCTAGAACGTATTCGAGACGATCTGGCCAACCCACTGCTACGCTCCGACTCAGTGCAGACTATTAGCTCCCGCTACGCCCTCTTTGACCCCTCCCATGTCAGCAAAACCTTTAAGGCCGAATACGGGGAAAGCCCCTCTGCCTACAGGGCGAGGATGCTGACTATCTAAAGCGCAACAGCCGCGTTGAATTCAGTACCACAAAGACCGAGCTGAAGGCCATAGCTGCGGCGGCAATCATGGGGTTGAGTAGGCCCGCTGCTGCCACCGGAATCGCCACCGTGTTGTAGGCGAAAGCCCAGAAAAGGTTGGACTTAATCAGGTTCAGGGTCGCGCGGCTCAGCCTGATTGCAGTAGGTAAGGATGCCAGGTCGCTGCGCATGATCGTCATATCGGCTGCTTCCATGGCAACGTCGGTGCCCGAACCCATCGCCACTCCCAGGTCGGCCTTCGCGAGGGCGGCGGCGTCATTCACTCCATCACCTACCATGGCAACGCCATGACCACCAGCCTGCAGCTGCGTCACCTTATCCAGCTTGTCTTCTGGGCTAACCCCGGCAAAAACGTGCTCCGGATCAATGCCCACACGGGCGGCAACAGCGCGGGCCACCGGTGCGGCGTCCCCTGTCAAAAGAACCGGGGTAAGGCCCAACTTTTTGAGCTCGGCAAGGGCGGGCGCGGCGTCGTCCTTCGGTGAATCCTGTAAGCAGAGTAGACCGGCAAGGTGGCCCTCCACTGCCAGAAGCACGGTGGTTAGCCCCTCTTCTTGCAGGCTATGCACTTGCTGACTAATAGCGTCAGAAACTTCAACGCCCTCGTTCACCAGGTGGGAGACCTGCCCCACTACGGTGCGCACCGGCTGCCTGTGATAGGTGACGGTGGCACGCACGCCACCGCCTGCTACAGACTCAAAATCATCGACAGAGGCCAGCGAACCGCGTGCCCGGGCAGCCCCGGTAATTGCACGCGCTAGAGGGTGCTCGGAGGGCGCCTCGGCAGCTCCTGCTAGTTGTAGTACCTGGTCTTCTGCCCAGTCACCCAGAGGTAGCACACGGTCAAGGGTAAGCTCGCCGGTAGTCACGGTGCCGGTCTTATCGAGTACCACAGTGTCTACCGTCTGGGTGCTTTCTAGCACCCGCGCTGACCGAATCAAAATACCCAGTTGTGAGCCCCGCGAGGTACCCGCCAGCAGAGCGGTGGGGGTAGCAAGACCCAGGGCACAGGGGCAGGCAATTACCAGCACCGAAACCGCTGCGGTAAAAGCGGCGTTGACATCGCCGGTGATCAGCAACCAGCCCGCCAAAACCACCAGAGAAATACCCATCACGATGGGCACAAAAACCGCCGAAATACGGTCAGCTAGGCGGGCGATAGGCGCCTTGGTGGCCTGAGCCTCGGCGACCGCCCTACCCATCTGCGCCAGAACGGTATCGGCACCCACCCGGGTTGCTTGCACTGTCAGCGCACCGGAGGTGTTCACGGTCGCGCCCACCACCGGGTCCCCGGGGCCAACCTCAACGGGCACTGATTCGCCGGTCAGCAGGGAAGTATCCAGGGCTGAACGGCCAGAAATTACCTGCCCGTCCACCGCAACTTTCTCACCGGGGCGCACCAGGAATTCATCACCCGGTAGCAAATCTTTGACGGGAATTTGTACAGCCTGCCCCTGCCGCAACACGGTGGCACTTTTAGCGCCCAAGTCCAGGAGGTTACGCAGGGCTCGAGAAGACCTGCGCTGAGTGGAATGCTCAATCTGTCTGCCCACTAGCAGGAAGGTGGTAATCATGGCGGCGGCATCGAAGTAGAGCTGATGGTCCATGCCGTGCCCGCCATGGGACACGCCCGCATGAGCCGTCATGGAAGGGTCAACAAGAAGCTGCCAGAGCGAAAAGACGAAACTGGCGATGACACCCAGGGAAATAAGGGTGTCCATGGTGAAGGAGCCGTGCTTGAGATTGGTCCAGGCGGGGCGGTGGAAGGGTAACGCCGCCCACGTGGCAACCGGCAAGGTCAGGGCGGCAACTACCCACCCCCAGTGCGGGAACTGGAAGCTAGAAAACATGGAGATAAAGAAAACCGGCACCGCAAAAATCAGCGCCACCACAATGCGGAGCGTCAGCGAGGTGCCCGCCTCCTGCTCATTTATCGGGGCATCTATCTCTTTGAGGCGTGCACTATAGCCAGCCTTTTCCACGGTTTCGATCAGCTGCTCATCGCTGATGTTCGCCGGGGCAATCACTCGGGCGGTTTCCAAAGGCAGGTTGACGGAGGGGTCCACCCCCAGCTTTTTCAGCTTGCGTTCTACCCGTCCCACGCAGGACGCGCAGGTCATGCCGCCTACGTCCAGGGTGACGATGCGGGTTGGCTGGCTCAGGGTGTTAGAGACCTCCGGAGCGGAGGCCGTGGTGTTGGGTGTAGAGATCATGGCGTGGTTTCCTCCATCGGGGGCATGGGTAAAGCGTCATTAGCAGGGGGTAATCCCTCTGCTGGTGATAGGTTGCCCATGCAGGCTGCGCTTACTTAACCAGGGTGAAGCCGGCTTCGGTAATAGCGGCTTCAATGCTGTCGTTGGTGAGGTTTCCGTCGTGGGTGATGGTGACGGTCGATTCTCCGTCCTTGACGACAGCGACCTCAACGTTGGTCACGTTCTCGATTTCTTCGAGTTCTTCGGTAACGCTCATAGCGCAGTGGTTGCAGGTCAGGCCGGTGGCTTTGACGATGGTTGCTGACATGGGTTTTCTCCTTGAGTCGGGTTAGCTTTTGACCAGTCGGCTGATGGCGGTCATAGCTTCGGATAATTTGGCGTCCAAGAATTCTGGGTTGCCGCTTGTCTGAGCTTCGGTGGCTACGCCGACCACACAGTGCCGCACATGGTCTTCTACCAGTTGTAGTGAGACGCTGTGCAGTGCCTTGTTGATAGCGGCTACCTGGGTGAGAACGTCGATGCAGTAGGTATCCTGCTCCACCATGCGAGCGACCCCGCGCACCTGCCCTTCAATGCGGCGTAGGCGTTTGAGGTAGGCGTCCTTCTCAGGGGTGTAACCGTGGGGTGCAGTGGGGCTTGAATCTTCTTCGCACATACCTTTAATGTATACCCTATAGGGGTATACTTCAAGTGTCTTACCTCCGGTAGTTCTAGATCATCTCCGCAGTCTTAATAAGCCCCCTGTTAGACTGGGTGGCATGGCTTCATTCATCGAGGATTATGCTCTACTTTCAGATATGAACACCGGTGCTCTGGTCTCACGGGCTGGTTCTATCGACTGGTTCTGCGCTCCGCGCTTTGACTCCCGCGCAGTCTTTGCAGCTCTGCTGGGCGAGCGTGAGCACGGGCGCTGGCTCCTGGCTCCCCTCGAATCGGTGAACCCAGCTCCGGTAGAAGAGGTGCGCACTGAGCGCTCTTACCGCGAAAACACTTTTATTCTGCAGACCGTCTGGTTTGTGGGGGACGCCAGTGTGCGCGTCACCGAGTTTATGCCCCTTTCTGGCGGTACCACCATCGTTCGTAATGTTGAGGGCCTCACCGGTGAGGTCACCATGTACCACGAGCTAGCTATGCGCTTTGACTACGGCAAGACCGTGCCCTGGGTGACCCGCTATGAAGGCACCAGCTCAGATGGTTCATCAGACCCGGATGCAGCCATGCTGGTGGGGATGGCTGGCCCCCACGCGTTGGTTTTCCGCGGTGATAGTGTGCCTGAGGGTGACCCTGAATCCAAGGCGGAAACCTTCACTGTTTCAGCAGGTCAGAGCTATACTTTTGCGCTGTCTTACTTTGCCTCTAACCACAATCCGCCGGTACCGGTCGATTATGCCACGGCACTGACCTACACCCAGGATCAGTGGAGTGAGTGGTCTGATCTTTATACCGCTCCAGAAGAAGAAACTAAGCCTCAGGCCATTGGTGCTGATACGGCGGGCGCTGATACGACCGACGCTGATGCAGCCAGCCCAGAAGAAATCTCTGCGGTGCGTTCGGTGCCCGAGTTCCAAGAGGATGCAACCGAGAGCCTCAAAACCTCCTCTATTCTGCTTGAAAGCGGGTCCAACACCAGTTCGCTAGAGGTCGACGAAGAAACCTACCGAGAACTAGCGCAGACCGCTGCCACGCCACTTGCCGTGCCTACAGAAGAGTCCCACCGCGAAGAGGCAGACGCCCGCTACCGCGAAGCTCGTCTACGCTCACTGCTGGTGTTACGTGCCCTGATTTCCCGGGAGACCGGTGCGCTGGTTGCCTCAGCGACCACTTCTTTACCTGAGGTCATCGGCGGTAAACGTAATCACGACTTCCGCTTCACCTGGCTACGCGACGTCGCCATGGCTATGGACGTCACCCTAACCCACGGGCACGAACGTGAAACCGCGCAGCTGCGCAACTGGATTCTGCGCGCCCTTGCCAATAACCCGCGTCAGATTCACGCGGTCTACGGGCTGGCGGGCGAGAAGGACGATATGGAACGCCGCCTGGCGCTCCCCGGCTATGAGGGCTCACAGCCGGTTCGTTCGGGTAACGGTTCTGGTGACCAGTTCCAAGGGGATGCCCTGGGGCAGGTGCTGGTGACCTTTGCGAACCTGCGTGAGCAGGGTGTGGCTGAAGATCACCTGTCCTGGCCCATCCAGAAGGCATTGCTGAACGCGGCCACTGAGCGTATCGGTGAAACTGACCGGTCGATGTGGGAAATCTACGGTGAACCTTCCACCTATACCCACTCTCAGGCGATGCTTTGGGCTGCCTTTGATGCTGGTGTGTCAGCGGTCCGTGATTACGGCATGGACGGCGATGCCGCCACCTGGGAAGCCTGCCGTGACACCGTAGCTGAGGACATTCTGACCCGCGGTTACAACGAAGCTTTGGGTTGCTTTGTCTCAATCTACGGTGGTTCTAGCGTGGACGCTTCCCTGCTGCAGCTACCCCAAATTGGGCTGGTTGCTTGGGATGACCCGCGGATGCTGGCGACCGTCAAGCGTATCGAGGAAACCATCCAACATGCTTCGGGCATGATTTACCGCTATGACAACTCCGATTCGCACGACGGCTTTGAGGGGCAGGATAACCCCCACTTCATCTCCACCCTGTGGCTGGCTGAGCAATATATTCGTTCAGGACGTGAAGCAGACGGCCGCGCCCTGCTGAATCTGGTGCTGGACTGCGCCAATGACCTGGGCTTGATGAGTTCGGAGTACGACTTTGCCCATGAGCGTCTGACCGGTAACTTCCCGCAGGCTCTTGCTCATATTTCTTTAATTCGTGTGGTTGAGGCGCTGGGTCTTTAGAGACTAAGGGCAGCTTCCCAGAGGATAGTTGCACCAAAAATCACCAGCACGGTGCCTGCCACCCCGTCAATTACTAGGGTGGCGCGTGGGTGCAAGAGCCACTTCATAGACAGGGACGCCAGGGCGACGATGACCGCGAACCAGGCGACGTTGATACCACCGTGGATGAGCGCCAGGTAGGTGCCCATCAGCAGTGGGGGCACGGTAGCAACCATAAAAGGTGGCACCGTGGCAATGTAGAAAACCGCGATTTTTGGGTTGAGAATGTTGGCGATAAAGCCCGCTAAAAAATCCCGGTAGATCCCTGCGCTACGGGTGCTTACTGAATTAAAGTTTCCCACGGGAGTCTCGGGGGTTGGCAAACTGGCTAGGGCGGCGTCCTGCGTTTTGAGAGCGGTCACTGATCCCCAGTGGCGCAGATTGAGCAGAAAACGTACGCCCAGATAGATGAGGTAGGCACCGCCTGCCAGGGTGATGGCATCGAAGACGCCCGGGGCCGTTGCCATAAGCACCGCCAGGCCGGTGGCTGCCGCTACGCCCCAAATGAGCAGGCCAGCGGTGATACCTAGAATGCAGGCAAAGGCAGCGGTTCTGCCCCGGGCTACGAGGGAGCGCAACACCAGGGCAGTATCAGTGGCGGGAATAATGGTGATCAGAAAAGCGATACCCGCAAAACCAATCAGTGCCTGGCTAAGAGTCATGGGCACACGCTACCAAGGCAGTTTTACTACGTGCAAGAAAGTTTTGGGATGTAGGACGGGGGGTGTTCTAGGTGTGCCGATAGTAGCCAGCTTGAGCTCTGACCGGCCTGGAGTCTAGGGGGCTTGACGTGCCCACTTGGCGGCGCGGGCGGCACAAATCATCAGCTGTACCTGGTGGAAAATCATCAGCGGCAAAATAATGGCGCCAACTGCGCCACCACCGAAGATGACCGCTGCCATGGGAACCCCGGTTGCCAGTGATTTTTTGGAACCACAGAACTGAACTGCCACCCGATCACCGTAGCTAAAGCCCAGCTTATTGGATACAAAGCCGCTGAACCAAAGCATGAACTCCACAATGAGCAGGGACAGAATCACCAGGACGACCAACTGCCAGATGCCGATACGGGACCACACGCCGTCCACAATACCCGCTGAAAAAGCGGAATAGACCACCATGCCAATAGAGAGTCGGTCAACGTTTTTGGTGAGTTTGTTTTTAGCGATCCCACCCACCCAACGGCGCAGTAGCTGGCCGATGAGGAAGGGCAGGAGAAGCTGAATAGAAATATCCAGGAAGGCGCTACCAGAAATGACTAGGTCACCATTACGCATAAGCAACATCACCAGCAGGGGGGTGAGCAGAATACCGGCGATATTGGAGGCGCTGGCGCTGACGATAGCCCCGGCGACGTTACCGCGTGCAAGCGAGGTGAAAGCTACCGATGACTGCACGGTGGAGGGCACCAGGCACATGAAAAGTAGACCCAGGTAGAGCTCCTGACCCAACACATAGGTCAGGGGGTAGAGCGCTAAACCCAAGAGGGGGAAGACCAGATAGGTGAAGCCCAGAATGGTGCTGTGCAGCTTCCAATGCTTAAGGCCTTGTAGCGCCTCAGTAGGTGAGAGACGCGCACCGTAGAGGAAGAAGAGCAGAGCGATAGCTACCTTGGTGGCCAGGCTGAAGCCCTCGGCAAAGTCACCGCGAGCTGGTAGAAGGATGGCCAGGATAACCGCCACGATAATCAGCACGATCAAAGGATCCGGGCGGCGGGCCAGCAAGTTTTTCAGGGTCATGCTAGGTTTCACCAGCCCCCGGTTTAAGCGGGGTTCTGAGGGCCAGTTGTGCCCTCTGAGTTACCGGGTGCGTCCGGGGTTTCTGGGGCAGGACGCTGGGGTGCGTCCGAGCTGGAAGCTTCAGGGTCTGCCTGCGGGTTAGAGCCGGCTGGTGTTGCCGCCCCGCGCACCGGGTCACCAAAGCTACCGGGCACATAGCCGCGGAACTGCGGGGGCACCCAACCGGTGTAGAGCATATCGCCCACGGTGCGGTCGCGGTACTGGGCAGGCTCGCGGTAGACCGTCTGCACTGAGCCCCAGTGCTGGTTGTCCTCGCGCTCGGGGTAGGTGAGCATGAAGTCGCTGGCCTGCAACGGGTCTGGCCAGGCGGCTGCCGGTTCGGCAGCAGGCACAGCAGAGAGAGGGTAGACCGGGTTGTTCTTGGGGCGCCAGACCAGGCGTCCGGGCTCGGTGCGGTCGCGCAGGGCGTGGGCACGCCAGGTAACCGGTGGGTGGGTGGTGTTGAGGTTGGCTAGCCAGGTGAAGAATCCGCGCTCGTAGACGGCGCGGTTGGCGAGCTCGTGAAAGTTCACGTCATTCATCAGGTACTTACCGGCGGCAAGCACGGAGGTGGTGGTTTCGGCGCCTTCGGGGCAGAAACGGTAGCCAAAGTTATCGGCGGTGTATTCCTGGGTGCGGGAAAGCAGTGTGCCCAGGAAGGGAATCTGTGTAAAGAATGAGGTAAAGATGAGGCGGAAATAGCTGACGTGGCCAGCGGCGATATGCCCCACTTCGTGACCAATGATGAAGCGTAGAGCCTCGGGGTTGCGTGCTTTTCCACCGATTTCAAAGAGGTCGGAGTAGATAACGATGAAGCGGCGGTGCCCGTGCCCGGAGGCAAAAGCGTTGATGACGCCGTTACCGGCCACCACGTAGGCGTCCGGCACGCGGCGCAGACCGGCAGCGTGGGCAGCTTCGACTACCATTTGGTAGCCCTCGGGGAACTGGGTGGGCGACATACGAACGCCCTGGATGCGCATCTGCGCGTAGTTCATGGCGCGCACGAAGAAGGCGATGATGGGCAGGTAGAGGGCAATCACGATGAGCTGGAGCACCAGGTTGCTGGGGATCCAGAAGAAGTCTGGTTCCACGATGAAACGTGTCAGCTGAACGATGAGGAAGACAGCGCCGCCGATGTAGACCATGAAGGTCAGGGCGTAGGCCATAGCCACCAGCGGCACTTCAGCGGGGTGGCGGATGGCGTTGAGGAATTTGAAGGGCAGCAGCGACTGGAAGCCAAAGAGCTTGGGCTGCGGTAGCGGTGAGACGGGGCGCTGCCGGGTGTCTTCTGGTAGCCAGCCGCGCGAGAGGTCATCGGGTAATGGTGTTCCGGGTTGCTGAGCCGCCTGCTGCTGGGGCGGTTCGATGCCGTAGGGTGTTTCGCTCATGCGTCTCTCGCTGGTTAGACCTGTACTTCCTGTATAACACTAGCAAGAAAGCGGGGAAGGGGCGTGGGTTAGGTGGTGGGCAGAACAAGAAAGGACGGCGGGGCGCTAGCCGTTGCCGCCCTTAACTACTTGCGCTTAAAGCGGGAAGAAAAGAGCAGGAAGAGTAGCACGATGCAGACGGCGAGAACCAGGAGTTCTAGGGGGCTGATCTGAAACATGGGTGCTCCTAAGCAGTAATATCGAGGGAGTCGGTGATGCTTTTCTGCTGACGCTGACGGTTGGAGAGCACCACAGTGGGAGTGAGAAAAACTATCATGAGCACAGGTAGCTGAAGCAACACATATTGATTGGATGTCTCCGGGTTAAAGAAACTCCACAGGCTGTAAATGAGGGTTGCTAATGCTACCGGTATTCCTACAGTAGCCAAAATTTTCACCTTCATGGCATCTCCTTTCTTGCCCAGCTTTTAACGGTCTAACCGGCGTCCTTGCCGGCAAGCAATAAAAGAGAGGTAGCTTGAATCTATCTCTCCGGCCGAGTCCTCACAAGGTCCTGCTAATTCACTTAAGTAAGTGGCCATGTAGCCCGATGGGAGGTATGCAGATAAATATAGTTATAAGGCCGATATTATACGGAATTCTGATTTCATTTTAGATGAGACCCTTTGCGTTTTGAAGTAAATTATTTAGTACAATTTTTCTTGCAGTAAGAAATTCTATATCCGACGATTTAAGAGAAATATAATTTTATGCAGGGTTCAGAAAATAAAAGGTCGTTGCGTGAGAAATTATTATGAAATTAAATATTCTGAATTAAAAACAAAAAATGGTTCCTTCAACCAAGGATTTTCTTCTTCCTTAAGAGGCCTGAGAAGGGGTTAGGTTTACTGTAATTCTTTTTTACCATGGTGCTAGAGCTAACTTTAGTACTATTGATACTAAAAGTTGGCGTACCACTTGTCGTTCCTGTTGAGCCGTACTTGAACCTCTATGGGAGAATTAACTGGTTCGTATTTTATTTATTTTTCTTTACCGGAAGTGTGCAAATTTCGCTAGTCTTACATTTATTAATTTCTCTGGCTTTCAATAAGATGCGGATTTCACCATAAGGGCTCTATCGATCATGACTTTGGGGTATGTATTATTAATATTTTTTCTGAATTGGAACAAGTGGAAGGAAGTACCATATGGGGATGGATAGGGGTGATTATTGGAAATTCTCAAAAGGTTCTGTTTTGACAGGCTGGAGCGGGTGTTTTCTTATTGACATCGCTTATTGGTATTGAGTCGATAAATTCTTCTCGTCTAACTAATCAAATTGCGATAATGGAGAAAATTGGCATGTCTGAATATATTGCTATTTAGCTTACTAGGTGAAAATCAAAGTATTTGGTGGGATAGTATGTCCATTGTGGTGATCTTAATAATTGTCAATGATGTTTAGGTTTTCTTTTTGGAATGGTAGGAACTAAGCCAGCCAGTGAATTAAATCGTTAATTTCAAAATCTATTTAAATTGGTTTAATTTTTCTATATTTTCCAAATCCTTTTCTTCTTAACATAGGGTTTTTCGATAGAACCTTTCACGTATCCATCTATCCAAACCTTTTTAGTCTCCTCAGAATCTCTGTTCACTCGAATATTTCTATAGTGACCCCGTACGTCAAAACGATGGGAATGGTCTCTGTATTTTTTTGTAAGATGCTCTTCGGGATGTAGGTTTGTAGATCTGCTCTTATAATTTGAAATAGTAACTGTCTGAATATCGGGTGGAGAATCATTGGTGAGATGTATTTTTTTTATTTTTTGGGTACTCTGGGATTCCATAAGAGGAATATCAAGGCGCTGCAATATGTAACCAAACATTTGATATATTTTTTGTTCAATTAGGGTTATATCAGATGAGCTAAGATTAATAATATTTTTCTTATTTGGCACTTCGAACGAAATTCTAGTTTGAATGGTTTCGGGTAAGATAGTGTCTTTACTGGGGGAAACATCTACTCGGAAGGTGACTAGGTTTAGTAGAGTAGAGTGTGACCTATGCGCCCATAGAAGAGCTGTTACTGTTTCAATAGACTCTCCAAGCTTTTTGACATTGTCTTTCTCTGAAGGAACGATGCGGCTTTCAAATTGTGTTTCATGCCCACTTATGACACTTTCGCTTAGAAAGATGACTCCTTCCTCGGAAGGAAGTGATGAGAGATTTAGTTCAGGTGTCAACGGGAACTCTCGTCTGAACTTGTTAGTACATCCTTGGTCGAGTAAGTAGATTTCAGGACGGTACCTTGTAGCACTGTGGGTTTCGAGCCAATGAACAGTTGAAATGAGATTTTCTTTAGCAAAGGTAAAACCCTGCCTGCTACCTTTTATGGCTTTTAGGCGGTCGGTTCGTTCACGTAGCTCTTTATTGCGTTTTTGGATAGCAGCACGTTCTAGTTTTGCTTTTCGCTCACGCTCCTCCCGCTCAAGAGTGCGGAGCTCTGCACTTCGCTGTCGAAGTTTCCGGACTTGCTCGGGGTCAATACTACTCATTTACTCTCTCCTTTGTGTGAGTAATCACTTTAATAGTATCAGTTGCATAAAGCTTTCCAGATTGCGTGTATAGGGCAGTCTCTCTCGTGAATAACCTGACTGGTCTTAGTAGAATTACTCGCTGGGATGGTGGATATCCTGTGATCTCTAATAGATAAACTTAAAGACTACTGCTGATTTTTTCCTGTTTTATAAGCTCATTAGGCAACTTACGGAGGTTTCGCGTGACCTGTTTCCGATTTTGGCTTCTATTTGGAGAATCTATCGAATAAATCTCAGGAACCCTTAAAACAGCCTGCCCGCGTCCCTACAGAAAGGGACGCGGGCAGGTGAGCTAGAGGCAGAAGGCTACTTGGTCAGAGCCTCGGTTGCCTCAGCGATAGCCTTTTCCTCGTTGGTGGGAACAACCAGAACGGGGATAGCGGAATCCTCGGTGGAGATAATGCGGGGCTCGTCGCCGCGCACCAGATTGGCCTCAGCATCCAGCTTGATGCCTAGGGCACCCAGGCGGGAGATCGCCAGCTCGCGGAACTGTGAGGAATTTTCACCGATACCTGCGGTGAAGACCAGTGCCTGCATGCCGCCAACAGCTACATGGTAGCCACCGATGTACTTGGCCAGGCGGTAAGAGGTCATGTCCAGTGCCAGCTTGGCACGCTCGTCGCCGCCCTCCATTGCCTCGACAACCTCGCGCATATCGTTGTTACCGGCGATAGCTAGCAGACCGGACTGTTTGTTGAGGATGGTGTCCATCTTCTCAGCGGTGATTTCGGGGTTCTGAATCATCACAGAGGTCAGTGCTGAGGGGTCAATATCGCCGGAGCGGGTGCCCATAATCAGACCAGCCAGGGGGGTGTAGCCCATGGAGGTGTCGATGCAGGCGCCCTTTTCGATAGCGGTGATTGAGGCACCGTTACCCAGGTGGGCGATGACGCCGTTGAACTCGCTGCGCTCTACGCCCAGGAAGTCAGCGGCAATGCCGGTCACGTAGTCGTGGCTGGTGCCGTGGAAGCCGTAGCGGCGCACGCCGTACTGCTCATAGAAGTCCTCGGGAACAGCGTAGCGGTAAGCGTGTGCGGGCATGGTGCCGTGGAAAGCGGTGTCAAAGACAGCGACCGTGGGGACACCGGGGTAGGTTTCTTGCGCTGCACGGATACCCAGCACGTGGGCGGGGTTGTGCAGGGGAGCCAGCGGTGAGAGTTTATCAATCTTGGTGATGACGTCCTCGGTAATGATCACGGGCTCAGAGAAAATCTCGCCGCCGTGCACCACGCGGTGGCCGATAGCATCAATGGTCTTGCCGTGCAGGGGCTCAACCAGTGCCTCAGCCATAATGTGTAGAGCCTCGGTGTGAGTGGGAATCTCAGCCCCACCAATGTTTTCGATCAGGCCCTTAGCAATGACCTGGGCGTCTTCGCCGGTAGCTGCGGTGTCGCGCACCTGGTACTTGACTGAGGATGAACCGCAGTTGATAACGAGAACGAGCATGAAGTGTTTTCCTTCTAATAGTTGAAAAGTCTTTATGGGGGCAGCGAACCCGTGAGAGGGTCAGCTGGCGAAGGCGCGTGCATGCCGCCGTACCTGGTCAGCCAGCCCGCATCCTTGCGGAGCCTGAATTACATGGTCTGTGCCTGGATTGCGGTGATAGCAACGGTGTTGATGATGTCATCAACGGTGCAACCGCGGGACAGGTCATTCACGGGCTTGCGCAGGCCCTGCAGGACGGGGCCAACTGCGACTGCGCCGGAGGTCTGCTGGACAGCCTTGTAGGTGTTGTTGCCGGTGTTGAGATCGGGGAAGATGAAGACGGTTGCTTTACCTGCGACCTCAGAGTCGGGCAGCTTGGATGAGGCGATGGACATGTTGGATGCCGCGTCGAACTGGATGGGGCCTTCGAAGGCGAAGTCGGGGTTGGACTCGCGGAGCTTCTCGGTCGCTTCGACTACTATCTCGACGTCTGCGCCGGCGCCGGAGGTGCCGGTGGAGTAGGAGAGCATGGCGACCTTGGGGTCTACACCGAACTGGCGGGCAGTTTCAGCGGAGGCGATAGCGATGTCCGCTAGCTGCTCAGCGTTGGGGTTGGGGTTGACCGCGCAGTCACCGAAGACCAGCACCCGGTCTTCCATGAGCATGAGGAAAACGGAGGAGACAACCTTCACGCCGGGGCGGGTCTTAACGAATTCCAGGGAGGGGCGGATGGTGTTGGCGGTGGTGTTTGCTGCGCCGGAGACCATGCCGTGCACGATGCCCTTGTAAACCATCATGGTGCCGAAGTAGGAGGGATCCATCATGCGGTTGCGGGCGCCTTCAAGAGTCATTCCCTTGTGGGCACGCAGTTCAGCGTAGGTGGCAGCAAAGTCATCGAAGTATTCGTTGTCATCAATATCGATGATGGTGACCCCGCGCTTGTTCCCGTCCGCTACGGGCAGGTCAATGGATTCGCGCTGGCAGATTTCAGCGATTTGCTGGGGGTTACCGATGATGACGAGGTCGCAGAAGTCGCGGCGCACGATGATGGACGCGGCGCGTAGGATGCGGGGGTCGTAGCCTTCGGGCAGGACGATCGAGCGGCGGTCGCTGCGTGCCTTTTCGATGAGGTTGTGCAGGAAGCGCAGGGGGGTCATGGTGGCGGGGCGTTCAAGTTCGAGGCGCTCGAAGAGCTCCTTTTCGTCCACGTTGCGGAACCATTCGCCTAGAGCGGCTGCGATTTTACGGGGTTGCGCGAGGGCTAGCTGGCCGCGTACCTGGGAGACCGCGCGCCCTGCCTTGAAGGTGTCCAGTTGGGTGGAGAAGACGGGGAAGGGGGCTTTTTCCACCAGCTGGCCGATGGCGGTATTGCTGCCTAGTTCGTTGGTCAGGCCGCCGGTCAGTAGCATGCCAGACGGTGCGGGGAAGCTGGGTGCCAGGGCGGATGCCAGGGTGGCCACCATGATGTCTGAGCGGTCCCCGGGCACGATGACGAAGTCGCCGTCGGTGAACTGGGAGAGAAAGTTTGAGACGGTCATAGCCGCGATTTTGATGTCGTGAATGTCGCGGTCTAGGAAGTCAGCGCTCATACCTTCGCTGTTCAGACCAAGGTTGTGCACAACCTCTGCCACGGTGGGTAGCGCCATTTCGGGCAGTTCGGGCAGAACGTAGACGGGACGGTTGGAGGGGCCACGCTTGACGTTCTTTGCGATTTCATCGCGCAGCTCAGGGCGGCAACGGTTAACCATCATGGCGAGCACATCGACTTTGGCGTTGTGCAGTTCGGTGCGCGCCACGTCGATGGCGTTCACGGCATCAGACACGGATGCTTCCTGAGCGCCAACCACCGCGATAACGGGCAGGCCGAGGTCGCGGGAGAACTGGGCGTTGAGGTCAAACTCAACGGTGGCTGCGTTGTGGGAGAGCAGATCGGTGCCGTCTACGATAATCACGTCGCAGTGCGCTGCCATTTGGGAATATACCGATACGGCAATAGAAGACATTTCCTCATGGTTGCCTTCTGCCAGCAATTCGCGGCAGCGATCTAGTGAGACACCGCCGCGGGCCTGGTCCTCGGTCAGCTCGTATTTGGCGCGTAGCAGTCGGATCATAGGGTCGTGTGATTCGATTTCACCGGCGAAAACGGGGCGGAAGAAGCCCACACGGTCGGTTTCTTTGACGAGAGAATCGAAGAGGCCAAGTGCGATGAGGGACTTGCCGGAGCCCTGGGTCATCGCTGAGATGTATATGCCGTTGGTCATCAGTGTCTATATTCCTTGTGGCGGGTTGGGCCCTCGCGTCAGGCTCGGTGCGGGCGCGAAGGGGGCGCTTTGCCTTACCTCCGAGTCTATTCCTTGAGGTGAGTTTTAAGAGCTATACGCCGTGCGTTTGTGTGACATCTCATGTGTGCTCGCTGCAGCGATGGACGCTAGCGATAGACGCTGACAGTCTGTCATCCCCCGCCCATCCTCGGCGGGGGTAAGGTGGTGGTCAAGTGTTACTCATTTCAAGGAGCCTGCCTGTGAAACTGTCCGCTCGTGCCCGTTCTCTTGCCCTGCCTGTGAAACTGTCCGCTCGTGCCCGTTCTCTTGCCCTGCCCGTTATCGCGCTGTTAGCGCTCAACGCCTGCGGTGGAGCGGCTGACAACGCTAATTCACCAGTAACTCCTAGCGCCACCGTTTCTAGCGCCCCTGCGTCCGCGAGCAATCAAGAATTTCTGAGCGAAACCGAAACCGGTGTGCGCACTCAGGACGGCTACCACCTCAACCAAGTTACCGAAGGTGCCCCCACCGTCACTCTTTTCACTGACTTAGAGTGCCCTTACTGCGCCAAGGCCGATCCCACTTACGCACAGGTGGCGGGGGAGCTTGAAGGCACCATGAACGTGACCGTCAAGCACTTCCCGTTGCCCATGCACGATAACGCCGTTCCCGCTGCACAAGCAGTTCAGGCAGCAGAACTACAGGGCGCCCACCAGAAAATGGCGGACCATATTTATAAGCACCAGAGTGAGTGGAAAGAACTCACCACTTCTGAGAGTCTGGTTGAGGCATTCACCGGTTACGCAGAGGAACTGGGGCTTGATCAGGAACAATTTAGTGCTGACCTGACCCGCGATGACCAGTTCGACCTGATTCAAAGTGAGTATGAAGAAGGTAAGACAGCGGGAGTGACTGGCACGCCTCAATTCGTGGTCGATGGTCAGGTAGTGGCAGGGGTGGAGTCCTCCACCTCAGTGGAGGCTATGGTGGCCGCGTTTAAGAAGGCAGCTAACCTCTAAAAACGTTTTCTGCACCGCTGTACCAGTCATTGACCCTTTGAATACGCTTCTTTCTTGCCTAAAGTGGAACTATGAAGATTGCCCTCTGCCAGATTCAGTCCACCAAAGATACCTCCGCTAACCTGCGCTTACTCCGTGAGTACACCGAGGCTGCGGTGAGCAAAGGGGCGCGCCTGGTGGTCTTTCCTGAGGCAAGCATGGTCAGTTTTGGGGGCTCCCTTTACGATGACGCAGCCCAGCATGAGCTCAGCTTCCGCCAGACCCTGGGCAACCTGGCGAGGGAGCACCGCGTGACCGTGGTCGCCGGCGGTTTTGCCCCCGTGCAACTGTCAGATGAATGGAACCTGCGGGTGCATAACAACCTCTATGCCTTTGACCAGAATGGCGTGGAGACGGTCTACACCAAGGTGCATCTCTACGACGCTTTCGGCGTGAAAGAATCAGACGGGGTCAAAGCGGGTAAGGAGCTAAAACTCATTACCGTGGACGGCGTAAAAATTGGCCTTGCCATCTGCTATGACGTGCGTTTCCCCAAGCTTTTTGCCGACTATTCACGTGCCGGTGCGCAGGCGACCATCGTGTCAGCTTCCTGGGCTGGCGGCGAAGGCAAGGTGGAGCAGTGGCAGATTTTGACGAGCGCCCGCGCCCTGGATTCCAACATGTTGATTCTTGCTGCCGACCAAGCCTCTCCGGCGGTGAGCGACCCGCGCGTTGATATCACTCAGCCGCTGGGTGTGGGATATTCCCGGGTGGTTAGCCCCTTCGGCAGAACCCTGGTTCAAGCGGGCGAAGCGCCCGAGGTGCTGATTGCAGAGCTAGATTTGGGCGAGGTCACCCAGGCTAAGAAGACGCTACCGGTTGTAGAGCACGCGAAGCTGGGCTACTAGGTCACGCAAGGACTTATTGAGCTAAAAGCCAAGTGCCCTAGAAAGCTCCTGCCACCCCGCGTAGCCTAGGATTAAACCCGCCACCGGGGCGGGTGAGCAAAGGAGCATCTCATGGCTAAAGTAACGATTATTGGCGGCCACGGTAAGGTCGCCCTGCTAGCAGAGCCCATGCTGGTGAGTAAGGGGCACACCGTTCAGGCGGTAATCCGTAGCGAAGACCAGTCGGCAGATATTGAGGCAACCGGGGCAACCCCCGTGGTCGCCGATGTTCAGAGTCTTTCTATTGAGGAGCAGGCAGACCTCTACCGCCGGCTAGGCACTGAAGTTCTGGTATGGAGCGCCGGTGCCGGCGGCGGCACCCCCGAGCGTACCTATGCCGTTGACCGCGACGCCGCGGTGCGTTCTATGGAGGCCGCCAAACAGGCAGGAATTAAGCGCTACATCATGGTCTCTTATAACGGTGCGGGCGCTGATCACGGCATTGAACCGGAACATTCCTTCTACCCCTACGCCCAGGCTAAAGCCGAGGCAGATGAGCACCTGCGTAACTCGGGGCTAGACTTCACCATTCTAGGGCCCAGTGCCCTCACCCTGGATCCCGAGGGCCCCATTAGCGTAGGCGTCGCTAACGGTGATCATCAGACCTCCCGCGCCTCCGTCGCTCGCGCTATCGCGGTCACGGTTGATGATGACAGCACCGTGGGCAAGGCAATTCCCTTCACCGATGGGGCCACTGATATTGCTGCGGCTCTGGCGTCCGCACCGCAGAGTCTGGTCTTACAGTAAAAACTTAAGTTTTTTAGCGAATCGGGGCACCTGCTTAGAGCAGGTGCCCTTTTGTATATGCGGGCAAATTACTAGAGTGGGTTTATGGGTTTCTTTGATTTTCTCTCCGACAGCAGGGCACCGAAGCAAACGGTTGAACCTGCTGAAGCGCAGTTAACCGTCACTGTCCACGGTCGAGTGCAGGGCGTGGGTTTCCGCTGGTGGGTTGCCGGTAAGGCAAAACCTTTGGGGTTGGTGGGCTACGCCAAAAACCTCGATGACGGAACTGTTGAGGTCATCGCCCAGGGCCGCCGAGTGGACTGTGAGAGTCTGCTGGCAGCCCTTGAGTCGGGCGATACCGCGGGCCATGTAGAGCAAGTACAGGCTGAAATGGGTGAGCCAGAAGGGCGCTATAAGAGCTTCGGCATCTACTAGCGGGTGGTGGGCACCGTTCGTTCCATGGGATATCTACTATCCATAGGCAAATGGAACTAGAAGTGCCCAAAACGGTAGGGTCATTCTATGACCAAGAATATCCAGCTCTCCTTTTCGGGGCTTTCTGCTTCCGTTGCTCGCGATGGTTTCAGCAAGACGGGGTACATCCTCGAAATAGGGGGCGCTGAACAGTCCCATGTGGATCTCGCCAACCCCGACCACATTTTCTATGAGTACCTGCGCCGCATTGGCCACCTAGCTGATCTGGTAGCACCAGCAGGCCAGCCTATGGCTGCAGCGCACTTGGGAGCCGGCGCCTTAACTCTGGTGCGCTATGTGCAGGCGACCCGCCCTGGGAGCCGCCAAATTGCCGTAGATATTGAACGGGAACTACCCAGCTTTGTCATTTCCCAACTACCCCTGCCTGCAGGCACCGACTGCCAGATCCTTATCGAAGACGCGGCGGCAGCTGCGCCTTACCTCAAGGGCTACCTACATGCTCCAGAAGGCATAGACCTGTTGGTGCTCGATATTTTCTCGGGATGGTCAGCTCCCGAGCACCTCACTACACCCGTCTTTTACACTGACCTGCGTGATGCCTTAGCTCAAGAAGGCATGCTGGCGGTGAACGTGGGGGACGATGCCGGGCTAACCTTCTTCGCCGCCCAGGCACGCACCCTGCTAGAGACTTTTGAGCACGTGTGGTGCCTGACCGAAAGTTCCATGCTGACTGCTCAACATGCGGGCAACCTGATTCTGGTTGGTTCACAACGACCGCTGGATGCAGACACCCGCGCCCGGCTTCTGGCGGCCGGGCCGCACCCGGCGTCCGTGCTGGACACTCATGAGCTGGCGGGTTGGGTGAGCGAACTCTAACCCTTCTCGGCCCTTTGTGGTTTCGAGCCCTGGGCGGTAGCGTCCTCAATCATGGGCAGGGACGCGGTCACCGGCGCTACCTCACCCAGCTGCACCTCTTTAGGGCCGGGATTTTTGCGGGCGGAAAGGGTCACGCCCACGCTGGCGGCAATGAGCAGGGCGATGGCTAGCCAGCGCACTGGCCCGGTGACCTGCCCTAGAAGTAGGAAACCGGCAATCGCGGCTACAGCTGGTTCTAGGCTGAGCAAAATACTAAAGGTGTTGCGGGGCAGACGGCGCAGGGCCATGAGCTCCAGCGTGTAAGGAACGAGAGAGGCTAGCAAGCCGGTGCCGACTGCCAGTAGAAGTAGATGGGGGTCAGTAACACCTTTTAGTGCCCCTGGCGCACCTAGCGGGAGCAGGAACACTGCGGCAAAAGACATGGCAACCGCCAGCCCGCCGGTCCCTTCAACCGCCTGCCCCACTTTGGCGCCGGCGAGTACATAGAGCGCCCAACCTAGCCCAGCAATCAGGGCAAAGAGCACCCCTAAGGGGTCGTAGTCGGTAGCATTGTTGATGCTCTCGTAGCCCAGCACTCCCATGCCCAGGAGGGCGATGCCCAGCCAGAGAAAGTCAATACCGCGGCGGGAGAGCGCAGCGGCAAGAACCAACGGCCCCAGAAACTCGATGGTGACGGCAAGTCCGATGGGGATTCGCTCAATAGCGGCATAAAAGGTGCCATTCATCAGCGCCATAGAGCCGCCAAAGAGTGCTACAGCCTTCCACTGCTCGGCACTCCACTGGCCTACCTTGGGGCGCACCATCAGGGTGAGAACCAGCGCCGCAACGCCCAGACGCAGGGTGGTGACGCCCCAGGAACCCAGCTGCGGGAAAAGTTGGTAGGCGAAGACCGCCCCGAACTGTAGCGATAGGGCGGAGCCAATGACCAGGGCAGCACCGGTGTAGGTGCTATGGGCGCTGGGATGCTGTGTCATGGGGTCCTTCCATACGGGGGTACATGCTTTCAAGAATGCACTGAAAAAATAGGATAGTCTAGCGAATGAATTCGATGAAAACTCATCATTTTTTCTTATGAATGGTAGTGGAGTGTGCTCAACCTCAATCGTTTGCGGATGCTTAGCGAACTGTCACGGCTAGGAACCCTGGCAAAGGTCGCAGAATCCCTGGCCTATTCCCCTTCAGCTATATCTCAGCAGTTGGGGGTGCTAGAAAAAGAAACCGGCGTTCAGCTCCTAGAAACGGTAGGACGCGGGGTTAAACTGACCCCCGCCGCCCTGGTGCTAGTGGCTCACACCGACGCTGTGCTGGCACGACTTGAAGAGGCAGAATCTGAGCTGGCAACATTCCGAGGTGGGCTTACTCTACGCCTGGCAACTTTCCAATCCGCGGTGATTGGTATGGCACCCCGGGCACTGACCTTGCTTGCCGAAAACTACCCTCACATCAATGTGGAGCTCTCCCAGCGTATGGTCCACCAATCATACGAGGGGCTCTTAGCACACGAGTTTGACATCATCATTGGGGAGGAATTCCCGGGTTTACCTGCCCCTGCCTACCCCGGTACGGTACGCAATCCTTTGCTGAAAGATGCCTTGCGCCTGCTTTTACCGGTCACTGGCGGGCTGGCCGGCCCACCTACTCAACTAGCTGACCTGGCGCAGGCTCCCTGGGCTTTCGACCCGCCTCATACGGTTGCGGGGCAGTGGAGCCGCAATGTTTGCCGGGAGGCAGGCTTCGAACCCATCGTAAAGTTTGAAACCAATGATCCCCTGCTCCAGGCCAACCTGGTGCGGGAGGGCCTGGCTTTGGCACTAGTACCTTCACTGATACCGGCAGAAGCTCTGCCCGGCACCCGATCTGTGGCACTTGCGGGTAACCCGCACCGTGCCCTCTATACGGTGGTGCGGGCTGGCAATGCCGCCCACCCCGCCGTCATCGCTTGCAAGGAAGCGCTAGAGACAGCGGCTCGAGAGAACGTCATCCTTGAGTCTGACTTTGAGTTGGAGAGTTAATATGCTGTGCCCTGGGCGTACATACACCAAGTAGACTGTTCATATTGGGAGCCGGGGCAGTAAGCTAGCGGTATGTTTGATATGTTCAATGCCTCCAGTGCCTTTGATGCTGATGGCAAGCCCAAGCCCGCTGTGACCAAAGCTGTTGACACCGTGCTGAAGGTGCAGCGCCCACTCATTCTTTCCGGGCTCAAGAAGATGCGCGAGAAATACCCCCATGAGACCCCTGACCAGCTAGCGAAGCGCCTTGAAAAAGCCTACCTGCGTGATGTCACCGTTGGTGGCGGCGCGGTAGGTGCCACAGCTTTCGTGCCGGGTTTGGGAACGGCAGCCTCCGTGGGTCTGTCCGTCTTGGCTGTGGGTGGCTACCTTGAGCGAACCGCTATTTACGCTCAGTCTATGGCGGAGCTGCACGGCGTGCACGTAGAAGACCCCGATAAAGCCCGTCTCATGGTCATGGCGATCATGCTGGGTGAGGATGGTTCCGTGCTCATGAATTCCATGCTCGCGCACACCGGTAAGGCCGGTGGTGTCTCCCGTAAGTGGGGCATGATGATGGGCTCTAAGGATTCCGGAAAGATTTTCAGTGTGGAGCGCACCATCCGTAACATGTTCATCAAGCGCTTCCTTACCCGCCAGTCCGGTGCTCTGCTGGGCCGCGCTATGCCCTTTGGTATCGGTGCAGTGGTCGGCGGCGGTGCTAACCTGGCACTGGGTCGAGCCGTGGTGAAGTCAGTTGCCGAAACTTTCGGAGCCCTGCCCGCAGTTTTCCCTGCCGATCTTAATAGCAGCCGTGCGCCCAAGCTGGTGGACACTGCCGCTCAAGGCGTCAAGAACCCTGAGGCTGACACCGAGGGCGGCGCCCCGATCGAAGCCTAGAGGGCTACGCTCCAGCGTCCTTTCATCTTCACCCACCCTGTCTGAGCCAGTACCTGGTCCGGGCAGGGTGGGTTTTTAGTGTCTTAGAATGAAGCCATGACTGACTCTGCTCCCGGTACGCCCCCTGCTGGCCAACAGCCTCAACCGCTGGCGGTTCGCCGCCTCAAGAAGCTGCGCCTGAGGCACCCTGATGACACCCCGGCGCAACTGAAGAGCAGAGTTAGCGCCATCTTTATCAGGGACTTTACCCTGGTGGGCGGGGTAAGTGCAGGTGCCGAGCAATTCACACCCGGTGCGGTGGGTAGGTTCACCCGTAACCCCAAGGTTGCCCTGGCAACCCGTGCGGCGGCTCACCTGGGGAGTGCCGGTCAGAAAATTGCAGGTGCGGGGCAGGGCGCCCAGCAAGGGGTCAATACTGCGGCGCATGTGGGCTCAGCCCAGGCTATTAAGACCTACGTGCACGCGCTGGCGCTCTTACACGGCAGACAGGTAGCAGATGCTGAGGACGCCGCGGAGCAGCTTTTGGGCGGGGGAGTTAATGACCTCCTGGCAGCTTTGGACGCACCCCGGCAGAGCACCCCGCAGGATCAAAGCTTCAACCTGCTAGGAGCTATCGGGGTCTTTGCAGCCCGTAACCCCCAAGCTTTCTTGCTCATCAGGGCAGGCGAGCAGTTAGCTAAGACCGGTAGCGCTGTGCTGACCAACAGCAAGGAACGCAAGCTTTTTGCCGCCAGCCTGGTGGAACAGCTGGCCGAGCAGTTGGGGGAGCCGCCGGCAGACTTTCCCCAGTTTTTAAGCTGGGAGGCACTCAAGGACTCCGGAGCAGAAGCCTCCGATACCGCCGATGACGCAGATACCCTCGCTGACGATGGGCAGGGGCCAGGCGGCATCCTTGCAGAAGGTGCAGAACAGACGAAGGGAGCTCCACCGGTTCAAGAGCCTAATGAGCTACCGGAGAATCACCCTGGAGCTATCGGCGCCCGGCTTGCCGCCCGCGCTTATATGAAGGCACGCGGGCGGATGGGGCGCTAAACGCTAGCGGTTAGCGTGCTCCAAGAGCTGGGCTGCTAGACCGGTGTAGGTGTGAGGGGTTAGCTCGCTCAGGCGCTTTTCGGCGTCATCTGATAGACCCAGCTCTGCCACAAATTCCTTGAGACGGGTGGCGTCCACGCGCTGACCGCGGGTCAGGTCCTTGAGACGTTCGTAGGGGTTCTCCATGCCCTCCACACCGGCAATAGCTTCGGCGCGCATGACCATCTGAATGGCCTCAGCCAGAACTTCCCAGTTCTCATCCAGGTCAGCGGCAATGACGTCGGTGGCGATGTCCAGGCGCTCCAAGCCCTTGACCACGTTAGAAATCGCCAGTACCGAGTGGCCGAACGCCACACCGATGTTGCGCTGGGAGGACGAGTCGGTGAGGTCGCGCTGCCAGCGTGACTGCACCAGGGTCGAAGCCAGAGTATTCAGCAGACCGTTGGAAATCTCAAGGTTAGCTTCTGCGTTCTCAAAACGAATGGGGTTAACCTTGTGCGGCATGGTTGAAGAGCCGGTAGCACCTGCCACGGGAATCTGACGGAAGAAACCGATAGAGATATAGCTCCACACGTCGGTGCAGAGGTTATGCAGCACCTGGTTGAAGTGGGCGATGGAGGAGTAGAGCTCAGCCTGCCAATCGTGGTTTTCGATCTGGGTGGTCAGGGGGTTCCAGTCCAGACCCAAGCCGGTGACAAAGTCTTCTGAAATCCTCTGCCAGTCAGCACCGGGTACAGCCACAGTATGGGCTGAGTAGGTGCCGGTTGCGCCGTTGATTTTGCCCAGGAACTCGGCGTTTTCAACCTGCTTAATCTGGCGGTTCAGGCGGTAAGCAAAGACAGCCAGTTCCTTGCCCAGGGTTGAGGGAGTAGCGGGCTGACCGTGGGTACGCGAAAGCATGGGCACCTCGCGGGCCTCTTCTGCCAGCTTCATAATCTGATCTACCAGGCCGCGGGCTGCAGGCAGCCAGACATTGGTGACGGCGTCCTTGATACCCAGGGCGTAGGAGAGGTTGTTGATGTCCTCACTGGTGCACCCAAAATGAACCAGGGGGGTTAGGTGGGCAAGTCCTAGAGCTTCAAGGCGGCGACCAATGAAGTACTCCACCGCCTTCACATCATGAACGGTAACCGCTTCAATCTCAGCTAGTTCAAGGGCAGATTCTTCGGTGAATTCGGTGACGATGGCGCGCAGGCCATCGCGCTGGGCGTCTGTCAGGGGAGATAGACCGGGCAGGACAGAGTGATCACAGAGGTAGATGAACCATTCCACTTCTACATGCACGCGGTCACGGTTGAGCGCGGCTTCTGAGAGGTAGTCAACCAGAGTTTCGGTGGCGGACTTGTAGCGACCATCTAGAGCGCCGAGGGCTAGACCGGCGCCGCTGAATGAGTGGCGGCCGTTGGGCAGTGTGGTGCAGTTATCACGATGAGACATAGGTCTAGTTTCTCACGGGCACCAGGGGTTCTGCACCTTTGACGTCTCTCTGTATCGGCCTGTGTGCACCGGGTGGTCATACCCCGTCACAGGTTCACCACTTTTCTTCTCGCGGGTGCCGCCCTTGCCTGTTCTGGAGAGTGTGCCTTATCCACAGGGGTGCGGGCACGGTGCCGAGACGGTTTCCCCTTTTTTATGCTGTGGGTCAGGTGAACCGTGAAAGGAGAAGCCAAATGGCCAATACAGTAGACATAATGGCGGCGGTGGGCCGCAGCGGGCTGAGTTCGGACGCCGCGGCGTCCGCTAGTGCTTCAGCTAGTGGGCTAGCGGCGCGAGTGCGAGAATGGGCGCGGGTGCTCGGGGCACATATTGACGCCGAAGTGCAAGAGCTAGAGAGCATTGCTGCCGAAAGTAGGGCCTACTCTCTAGAGAGTTGGTGCTCGCAGGCAGCGGTAGCTTTTAGAGAAGCTCTGGTCCAGGAACAGGTAGCCAACGCAACTTTCCAAGGGGAGCTGGAAACAGCGGCAGCGTCCACCCGACATGCGGGTGAGAGTATAGGGGCCAGTCTTGATGCCCTGGCCGCCACCCTGGGCGGGGTGGGAGCCCTCATCGATAACGCTCTGCTGGGTATGAGTCAGGTTGAAGGTGTCCTGGATGATGTAATTGCCTATGCCGACCGCTCCGGTTTGACCCTCCTGCAGAATGAGTTACAGAGCCACTTAACCGACCCCCTCTTGAACCAGGTGGCTGGTGCACTGTCGCAGGTGGGGAGGTAACTATGCCCATCGCGGTAACACCGGATTTCTCCCTAGTACCTGCCGGCGCCACTCACATTGTCAGCGTTGATACAGCAGAGCTAACTGCGGTCTCTCAGCAGTTATCAGCCCTGGCAGACCGGTATGAGAGCTTGGGGCGCCGGCTAGCTCCTGTTGCCCTTCAGGTCGGTGCTCTTGCTGCCCTAGATGCCAGCGGCCAGGGGGCTCTTGCCTTCAGCAGTCTTACTGTCGGTGCCGCTACGTTGGTCACTCTCGCTGCTGCTGCTCAGAGGCTAGCGACTGCCGTGCGTCAGTCAGCTGCCAACTATGAGGCAGCTGAGGCTTTTGCCTCCGATGTCTTACAGGGCTATGAAGCTGCGCTTCACCAAAGCCCCGCTGCAGCTCAATCCCTGGGCTCCGCATTCGGTTATCGACTTGGCAGTCTAAGTCTTGTGGTTCAACGCGGCACCACGGTCGTCAAGGTGATGTCAGAAAATAAAGTGCCAATAGCGCTCAAGGGCTTTGATGTCTTCCGCCAGACTGGGCTGGGGCGAGCCGGTATCTCTGTGGCGACCGATCAGCTTCACGACACCGCAAAGAGTTTCGGGCTAGTTCGCAGACTCAGGGTATTTGAAGATATTAGTAACGAGATTGACCCCTGGGCTGACCCAGAAACGGGTGAGAGTCTACGCCCTGATAGGCCACCCAAAACGGCCGCTGACCTTGTGCAGATGAATTACTTGGTGAGCGGTGCACACCAGGCGGTAGATGACCATTACGGGGGTGAACACTACGTCAACGAGTGGGATCACATCGTCCTGCAACGGCACTACGATGAGCAAACCGGGCAGGAGCGCGTCATCATCACTCTGCCCGGAACCGATGGCGAGCTGGCTGACCTGCTGGCAAACTATGAGGGCGGCACGGCGAGCTGGACTGAAAACATTGCCAATGCTGCCCTGCTTGATGACCCGGATGTTCCACTGGCCCAGTCCTCTGCTGCCATGCAGCTGGTAGACCAAATGCTACGCGAAGAAGGTATCGACCCGGCTACCCCCATCATGCTCAATGGCTATAGCCAGGGCGGAGTGGTAGCTATGTCGCTAGCCAAGAACAAAGAGTTCAGCAGCCGCTACAACGTGCAGGTGGTAGCTACCCAGGGCTCCCCGGTCAGTGACATAGGCGCTGCACCGCCCGGGGTGGCGCACATTCGTATGGATAACAAGATGGACTATGTGCCGAAAACTCAGGGGGCCAACCCTCACTACCAGCCCACAGAGGACTACTCCCTCAACTATTGGAATGAGGGTGACCCTCATGGTAGCCCGGGCTATCTGCACAACGCCCAGAACAGCGAAAGCTTTAATCGTGAGTCAGAAGCGCTAGCTAAGTTCTTCAATGGAGACTTCCGCGCCGGTGAAACAACCGTCTATGCCGGGTCAAGTCAAGATTCAGACCTGACTGAGGTTGAGCTTAATCAGCAACGTTTACTGGGCGTAGCCCATGGGGCGTCGAAACTGTCGGTGACGGTAAAAGATACTGTCGACCTGGCAGAAGACAGCATCAATACAGTCTGGAAGAAAATGGACCTGCCAGACGCAAACCGTGGTCCCTCTGGCTCCATGGACGACATCACCCAACCGGTCAACCCCACCGAGGTCTACCAAAACCTGGACGAAGGCGTGGACTGGCTCAACGACGAGGTGATAGTTGTTGCTGATGAAAAATTGAACAGCGCTCTGCAGAACATCACGATGGGCGATATTGAACTTCATCCCCCAGACCTCACCTGGAACCCCGGCGGGAAGGAACAGCCGCCGGTGCCCACGCTAGATGACAACATCAAAACTTACTCACCTAACCCCATTGAGGTATCTCCCGCTGTTCTTCCGGATGGCAGAGACCCCGCCCTCCACGGGGTGGGAGCGGGGTCTAGCTTTTAGCTCGGGTGAACTTAGGCGGGGTAGAGAGGGTTGTGGCCGGGGGTGACGTACTCGCCCTCCCTGACCGGCCCGGGTGCGGTGGCGCCGGCGTCCGTGTTGAAGGGGGAGCCGCCTAGAGCTTCACGGCCGTGGTCACTCAGCCAGTTCTCTAGCTGGGGGCCAGCGGGGACAATGCCGGTGGGGTTAATATCCTTATGCACGATGTAGTAGTGCTCTTTGATTTGCTGGAAGTCCACCGTATCTCCGAAGCCTGGGGTCTGGAAGAGGTCGCGTGCATAGCCCCAGAGGTTAGGCATGGTGGTCAGCGGCTGGCGGTTGCACTTAAAATGACCGAAGTAGACGGGGTCAAAGCGCACCAGGGTGGTAAAGAGGCGCACGTCAGCTTCGGTGATGTGATCACCCATCAGATAGCGGCGGGTTGCCAAGCGCTCTTCCACCCAATCCAGGGCATCCCAGAGTCGCTGGTAGGCCTTATTGTAGGCCTCCTGAGAACCAGCGAAACCGCAACGGTAGACCCCGTTGTTGATCTCGGTGTAGATGCGCTTCATCACCTGGCGCATCTCGTCTTCTTGCTCAGCAGGCCAGAGGTCAGGGGCGCCCTCGCGATGGAAGGCGCCCCATTCCTTAGCGAAGTCCTCGGTGATTTGAGGGAAGTTGTTGGTGACCACCGCGCCACTTTCCACATGGACGATAGCGGGCACGGTGATACCGCGGGGGTAGTCGGGGAAGCGCTTGAAGTAGGCATCCTGAATGCGTTCGATACCCAGTACCGGATCCTTGCCACCCTCATCCAGGTCAAAGGTCCAGGAGCGGGCATCATGGGTAGGGCCGGGCAGACCCACCGAAATAGCGTCTTCAAGACCAAGTAGACGGCGCACAATCAGGGCGCGGTTTGCCCAGGGGCAAGCGCGGGCGGCGACCAGGCGGTAGGTGCCGGCTTCCGCTGCCCAGAGCTGGTGCTCGCCGTCGGTGGAGGCCGCTGGATCCGCTACGATACGATCCTCGATATAGGTGGTATCGCGGTTGAACTCCTCGCCCTCGTTCACGTAGGCGCCGTGGGTGGAGTGTTCGGTGGTGTGGTTTGTCATGAACTCATCATCTCAAATATTATTTTCATAGTAAAGTAATTATTTAAGATGTAGGATGCCCGCATCATCCTTAGAATTCCCTAAGCTGGCGGTTTCACCCCGCGAAACATGCGACCGGTGACAGCATCACCCCAGGCACCTTGGCAGTCAACAAACCGGCCATCCTGAGTAAAACCCCGATGCTCATAAAACTGCACTGCCCTCTCATTACCCTTGAGATACCAGAGATAGGCAGGCTCCTCATCATAGAGCACCGCATCAAAGAGAGCTGCCCCCAAACCGGTGCCGTGCGTGCCTGCCCGCGTATAGAGGTGGGTCAGCTCCCGCGTCCCTTCAGGCACCAGGGGCAGCCCTATACGGCGTTCCCACTCCAGAGGGCCGGGCCGCGAAAGCGCGAAACCCACCGGCTGCTCCCAGTCCACAGCCCCGCCCATCGCACACGACAGGGGTGCACCCGGCTGCCATGCCGGGTTCTCATAGGCGAAGAAAGCCCGCACCTTCGGCGCAGTAATGTTCTGATCAAATTCCTTAAGCCAGCTGTCACGTTCCGCCCGCTGGCGCTCGCCAAAACCGGCGTCCACTAGCTCGTTATAGGTCTCTGCTAAGCAGTCCAGCTGCAGGTCCACGTACTTCTGCGCGTCCGCTGGCTCCACCGGTGCCAGTACGTACCTGCCCTCTACTGCAAACCCCACACCTGACATCCTTTCACCAAGGTCATATTGTTCTCCCTCAGTCTATGCGCCAGTGCGCACTAGACTGGGGGAGTGGCTAAACGCAGAAGAACTCCTAAGAAAAAACAGCAGGTTGAAGGTGGCCCCGTTGAGGGCGTCTACGAGATCTCAACCGGCACCGCCGAGCTCATTGAGGACGACTACACCCCCAACGGTTGGGTGCTAGAAATCAACGGCATGGAAAGCTCCCACATTGTGCTGGGTGACCCCCGCGCGCTGGACTTTGAATACATGCGCTGGCTAGCTGCCGTCATTGAACCCCATGTGGACGCTCATCTGGACCCCGCTAAACTGCGTATCACCCACCTCGGCGGCGGCGCCTGCTCTATGGCACGCTATCTGGCTGACGTTTACCCCAGCTCCCGTAATACTGTGGTTGAGTTGGATGCTAAACTCGCCGATTACGTGCGTGAATGGTTCGAGCTACCCAAGGCACCCCTGGTGAAAATTAGGGTGGGGGAGGCGCGCGCTGTCACCGCGACCCTAGCGCCAGCTTCGAGGGATGTCATCATTCGTGATGTCTTCTCTGGCTATATCACCCCCGCCCCGCTGACCACTCTTGAATTCACTGAAATGGCGGCCAAAACCCTGGATGTTGGTGGGCTCTACATCATTAATTGCGGCGATAACCGCGATTTGGCTGGTGCCCGCGCTGAAGCCGCCGCGATTTCCCGGGTCTTTGAACACACCGCTGCGGTGGCCGACCCCGCCATGCTGAAGGGGCGCCGCCGCGGCAACATCATTATTGCCGGTTCTCACTCGCCGTTACCTCTTGAAGGTGAAGCCGTGACTGCCGCGATTTCTAAGCGTCTGCTAGGCGGCGGGGTGCCGGCTCAGTACAAGGACGACGCCTGGGTGCGAGACTTTGCCCGGCCAGCGTCCCCGCGCCACGACCCCGTCTAAAAGTCGGAGCTCGAGGTACCTTCACTAGGGGGCGTTAGACCATGTCCCCATCCAGGTAGAACCAGCTACCGGTCTCTTTAACAAAGCGGGAGTTCTCTTCTTGCACTCCCTTGACTCGTGCGTCCGGAGCAGTGCCCGGGATAAAGCGGTAGTAGGCGGCAAAATGTACGGTCCCGGTGGTCTCAAAGACCGAACCGCTGCTGCCTAGAATATCTAGTCGGTACCAGCGCAGGGTCTCGTCTAGGTCTAAGGACGCCGGCCGGGTACTCGGGTGCCAGGTGGCACGCAGGTAGGGGGCGTCGGCCACGGCAAAGGCGGTGAAGCGTGATCGCATCAAGGCCTCGGGTGTGGGCGCTGTTAGCTGGCCGGTGGCATCGTATTGGGCATGGTAGCGGTGGCAGCAGGCGCCGTAGGTTTCGCCGGTGCCGCAGGGGCAGCGGGTGTCAAGGTCAGTCATGTTTTCTATTAAAACCTAGGCTGAGGGGCTTAGGCTTCCTTAATGCAGACTAGTACAGCGCCTTCGTGCCCGGCGAGCACGACCGTGGAAACAATGAAATCTGGCACTACCCAGCGGGGAGCCCCTTGGGGAACAAGAGCTAGAACCAGCGTCATCAGCGCAGCTACTGGAACGGCAATCACGGGTAGATGGACGAAGAGGGGGTGCGGGGGAAGCTCACCCAGGCTAAAAATATTTTCCATGAGGTGAGTGTATAGACCCACCGGGCAGGTGTGATAGTAGAGCGTATCAGCCTTCTAAGGGTGGAAAGCCTACCCTCTGGGAGCTTTTAGCCCTGCTTATAAAAATGACCAGATTTCCCTCAGTTGACCAGCGAATATGTGGTCATGTGAGAGAAATCTGGTCGCTAGAACTAGCGAGGGGCAGGTTAGTGTATCCAGCCCTCGATGACGCCCATGCCAAAGAAGACTAAAAAGGCGGCTGAGACAACGTACATGATGGGGTGCACTTCGCGCCCGCGGCCCTGAATCATGCGGATGAAGGTGAAGGCAACGAAGCCGGCACCGATACCGTCTGCAATGGAGTAGGTGAAGGGCATCATGATGATGGTGAGGAAGGCAGGAATGCCCAGACCCCAGTCAGTCCAGTCAATGTGAATCGCCTGGCGAACCATGAGGAAGCCAACGATCACTAGGGCGGGGGCAACCGCTTCGAAGGGGACGATGGAGACCAAGGGGGAGATGAAGACCGCTAGCAAAAAGAGGGCGCCGGTGACGATGTTGGCGAAACCGGTGCGGGCACCTTCACCGATACCGGTGGCTGACTCTACGAAAATCTGGTGGGCTGAGCTAGAGGAGCCGCCACCGAGCACAGAACCGGCGGCGTCAATGATTAGCACACGGTCGATGTTTTCGATTTTCCCGTCCTTGATGGTGCCAGCTTCGGTTGCCAGGCCTACGGAGGTTCCCATGACGTCGAAGAAGACGGCCAGAAGAATAGCGAACATCAGCATGGTGGCACCCAGTGAACCGAGTGAGCTGCCGGCAAAGGCGCCGGTCATATCAACTGCACCAATGAGGGAGAGGTCAGGGTGGCCGACCCACTGGCTGGGGATGCCGGGAACCATGAGAGACCAGCCGGTGGCTGAGTCCATGGATGAGCCTGAAGGCCAGACGGTTTCTAGAACCACTGCCAGAATGGTAGATGCGACCACGCCAATGAGGATGGCACCGCGTACGTTGCGGATAAAGAGGGCGATAGTGAGAAAGAGGCCGAAGAGGAAGACGGCGATGGGCCAACCTTGCAGATGGCCGCCGGCGCCGAAGGAGACGGGCACGGTGGTACCTGCGGCATCAGGCATACGGCGCACGATGCCTGCGTTCACCAGGCCGATGAGGGAGATGAAGAGGCCGATGCCCACCACAATGGCGGTTTTAAGGGACTCGGGCACGGCGTCAAAAACAGCGCGGCGGAAGCCGGTGAGCACGAGAATGCCCATGATGATACCTGCCCACACGACCAGGCCCATGATTTGCGGCCAGGTGAGGTTGGGGTTGGTGGCGATGGTGGATGCTAAAAGTGCGTTCACGCCCAGGCCTGCTGCCATGGCGAAGGGCTGCTTAGCCCAGAGGCCCATGACGATGGTGAGGATGCCGGCGATGAGCGCGGTGGCTGCGGCTACCCGTTCAACGCCCAGGGTGTTACCGGCGCCATCTGGGCCCAGGCCCAGAATCAGGGGGTTAAGCACTACGATGTAGGCCATGGCGAAGAAGGTTGCCAGGCCGCCGCGGAATTCGGTGGCGAGGGTGGAGCCGCGTTCAGTGATTTTGAAGTAGCGGTCGAGCGCGCTTTTGGGGGCGGCGGGTGCGGTTTTGTGAGCCGCGGTGTTCTCAGAAGACATTCGTGAAAATCCGTAGATACTCGTGGGTGTGTGCCCAGAAATGATGAAGCGCCGGGCTCTTGCTTGGGGCAAGGTCGGCGCTGAAGTTACTGTCTTAGTCTACGCCAGAGGTCATTGGTGCGGCCCAGCGCTAACTGTGAGCTGAGTCTAATTTAGGGGATGGCTGGGGTGGAGGTTTGCTGAGTGTGATTCATGGGTGAGGTTTGGTTGAGGCAATACTGACTTTTTCCCCCTCCTCGCGGTAGGGTGGTTAGGTAAACCTAAGTTCGAAGGAGGAACTGTGTCTGATTACCCTACCGTTGCCGAAATGAATCACACTGCCCGCTCACGGGTAGCTACAGACCGGCCTGCCCGGTATGCTAAGCAACTGGTCTCGCACATGGGCAATAAGCTGCCCGTTGAAGAGATTGAGGGCGGGCACCGTCTGACCTTTAACCGTGACGGTGTCTTTAGTGGGTACGGGGACGTGCTCGTGCAGGACGGCGTGCCCCAAGTGATTATGGTGGTACACGCTCCGAGCGCTGAGAGCTGTACCCGGGTCTCTGACGTGCTGGCGCGCCACTTAGAACGTTTCGGTGAGCGCGATGAGCTGAAAGTTGAATTTTGGCGGGTCCAGGGGGAGGGCGGGGTCTAGTGTTTCTGTGTTCTGTGCGCTGAACTTTCCTATTTCTTCAAATCGTCTTTTTATAAAAACCCTTGTCACCCCTATGGTCGAATATAATATGAATCATATAAATTGCAATCGTGCGATTTATATATGTTTAGCGAAGGGGCTAGGTATGTTTGGTTTATTTCATGCATAATTGCGAAAAGTTCTTGCCGTTGGTGGGTTGATGTCATTGCTGGTCTTCTTGATTGGAGTCTCGCCTGCGTCAGCTAAAGAGGCTGAAAGTACATCTTATTCAACGTTGAATGAGGTATTAAGTCCCCAAGAGGTACATGCTTTAGAAAATGAGTTCTCACCTGAGGAGCTTGAAGCTATCGAAAGGTCTATCAATCAGGGGCTAGCTCAGGCGGAATCTGGAGTCTATGACGGAGGGTACGTGGGTTCGTTGGGCGCGCATGTCCCTATGGCTCCCAACGGATGTACTATGTCACCAGATAGATGGGGCTCAGCAAATTTTAGGCCATCTTGCGATGCCCATGATATCTGTTATAGTCCATCGAGTACTACAAATAGATATGATTGCGATAGAAGATTTCTTGCAAATTTGATCGTTGAGTGTAATCGAGCTTATAGGGTGAATACTGCTTCAGGCATAGCTTGTTCAGGTGTAGCCGGGAACTATTACGGTGCAGTTAGGTCCGCTGGGTGGATGTTCTATAAAGGTCGAGGGGCTAATAACTAAAGGAAAATGAAATGAATAAAACGGTTCTCGGTTTATTGTGGGGCACCGTGGCGGCAGCACTTCTTGCTGGTATGGCTACACTTGCACTGTTTGTCATGTCTCTAACATCATCTGGCGGCGTACCTATCGCTCTCGGTTTGGTTCAAACATTGTTTAGCTTGTGCGCGGGAGCTCTGGCTCTCGTGGCTACCCTGGTGCATCTCACCTCCACAAAAAAGTAATATTTATATTTTCCAAAGGGACACGCTCTACTTTAGAGCGTGTCCCTTTGACGTTGCACCCGGGAGGTAGCGCGCTGATAGTCTTTCTGAGGTAAGTATCGGGCTGAAGAGTGAGGGCTCATGAGCGAGAGAAACCCGCAGGATTTAGTGCTTGTCCGGGAATTTGTGCGACAGGTAGCGCAGCGGCTAGACCTTGACCCGCAGGTTATCCAGCAGATTCTGCCGCATCTTTTAGGGCTCACCAAGCATGTGGCGCACGGGGTAGTACGCCCGGCTGCGCCCCTAGCAGCCTTTCTGGTGGGCCTGGCCGCAGGGCAGAACTCATCACGTGCAGGCTCTGAAGTCGACCCTGAGCAGCTAGCCGCCCATGTCCTTGCCCATATTGACGCGGTCGAAAAACTGGTGAAGGAGCACGAGAATGGGCAGGCTTAACCGCTCGGTCGCTGCCACCAAGTACGTGCGTAAGGCCGATGGTAGCTTCAGCAAAGACCGCCGGGCCGATGCTATTACCGCTGAAGAGCCCCTAGAAATCAGGGTTAATGGCGCCACCGTCACCACCACCATGCGTACCCCCGGCCATGACCTAGAACTGGCGCACGGGTTTCTGCACTCTGAGGGGCAGATTCGTTCGGCGGCCGATATCAGTACCGCCCGCTACTGCGCCGGTGCCGGCCCGGATGGGCAGAACACCTACAACGTGCTTGATATCAACAGCACCTACCAGCTCCCGGCGTCCCAGGGCGACGGTAGCGCGGGTTCCACACTTTTTCCCACCACGGCTACGCCCCTGCGCCTGACTATCACCAACTCTGCCTGCGGGGTGTGTGGATCTGGTTCTATCGAGAGCATCATGGAAAAGAGCTACCGGCAGATTAAACCGATCAAGCTCACTCCTGAACTGGCACTTTCCTTGCCTGAGCAGCTGCGGGAGCACCAAACTCTCTTCCGTAAAACCGGTGGCATTCACGCGGCGGCTGTTTTTGAGGAAGATGGCACCTTCTTGGTGGCCAGGGAAGACATTGGTCGCCATAACGCGGCAGATAAGGTGATTGGCCACCTTCTGCTCGAAGATAGCCTACAAAGCAATGGGCGCATCCTGGTCATGAGTTCCCGGGCCTCCTTTGAGCTGGTACAGAAGGCGATTATGGCTGGTTTCTCTGCCCTGATTACGGTCTCGGCGGCGTCCTCCCTTGCCGTAGATCTGGCCCGCGAAGCGGGGCTTACCCTCATTGCCTTTGCCCGTGAGAACCGTTTCAACCTCTATGCCGGAGAAATGGATGACAGCACCCTCCAGTCTTAGTAATCTAGACCACTGGCGATAGACTGGGGGTTATGACGACGCTACCCAAAAATGACAGAACCCCCACCGTGAGTCGTGTGAGCAAAGAAGCCACCCGTTTTGACGGTCCCCGTATTAGCAAAAGATCCAAGGCGGCTGCCGGTGTTGGCGGCGTTGTTCACGCTATGCAGCATGTCCTACCAGCTCGTGGCCTGCTACCCCTTATCACTATGAATAAGCCCGGAGGTGTTGACTGCCCCGGCTGCGCGTGGCCAGAACCTAACCAGCAAGATCTGGGCATCGTGGAGTTCTGCGAGAACGGCGCTAAGGCTATCGCAGAGGAAACCACCCCGGACCGCGCAACCCCCGAATTCTGGGCGAAGCACACCGTGACCGAGCTACGCAATAAGACCGACCACTGGTTGGGTAAGCAGGGCCGCATTACCGAGCCCCTGCTCTACGATCGTTCCAACGGGGACGACCATTATCGCCCCATCACCTGGGAACGCGCTTTCTCGCTGATTGCTGAACAGCTCAAAAAGACCGACCCCACCAAGGCGGTTTTCTACACCTCGGGCCGCGCCTCCAACGAGGCTGCTTACAGCTTCCAGCTGCTGGCACGCCGTCTAGGGTCTAACAACCTGCCCGACTGCGGCAACCTATGCCACGAGTCCACCGCGGTCGCCCTCAAAGAAGTCGCCGGCCTGGGCAAGGCATCGGTCACCATGAAAGATATGGAAACCACCGAACTGTTCATCTCGGTGGGCCAGAACCCCGGCACCAACCACCCACGTTCGCTGACCACCCTCAAGAAGATGAAGGAAAACGGCGGCAAAATGGTGGTGCTCAACCCCATGCCCGAAACCGGTCTCATGGCCTTCAAAGAACCGCAATCGCCGGTAGGCATGTTCAAGCCCGAGCAACTGGCGGACGAGTACCTGCAGGTACGCTTAGACGGTGACCGCGCTTTCTTTCAGCAACTCAACAAGGAGCTCATCCGCAGGGACTCGATCGATCACGTCTTTATTGAACGCTTTACCTCTGGCTTCGATGAGGTCAAGGAGCATTTGCTCAATCTAGATGACGCTGAGCTTGAATGCGGCTCGGGTATCTCTGCCTCTCAGGTTGCGAAGGTCGCGGATATGGTAGAGACTGCCAAAACCGCCATCGTTGCCTGGACGCTGGGCGTCACCCAGCACCGTGAGTCGGTCAACACCATCCGCGAGATGATGAACTTCCTTTTCCTGACCGGCAACATCGGCAAGCCCGGTGCGGGCAGCTCGCCCTTCCGCGGTCACTCCAACGTGCAGGGCAACCGAACCGTGGGTATCTGGGAGAAAATGCCAGATCCCTACCTGCAGGCCATCGAAGATTATTTCGGTTTCCCCGTACCCCGCGAACACGGTCTTGACACGGTGGATGCCCTGCGCCAGATGCGCGATGGTGATAACCAGTTCTTCATGTCTCTGGGGGGCAACCTGGTGCGCGTTGCTTCAGATACCACCGCCTGTGAACGGGCAATGAGCCAGCAGGAAATGACGGTGCACCTGTCCACCAAGCCCAACGGATCCCACGCCTACCCCGGCGAGAAGTCCCTGATTCTACCCGTTCGCGCGCGCACCGATGTGGACGAACAAGCGTCCGGTCCGCAGAAGATTACGGTAGAGAACTCTGCCGGCGTTGTCTCAGCCTCCCAAGGACACCGCACCGCTAACAAGGATCTGAACCTCAAGTCAGAAGTAGACATCATCTGCTCGGTGGGCCGGGAAACTTTCGGGGATGACTTCTGGCAGCGCATGATTGATGATTACGGCGTCATTCGTGATGCGATTGAGGGCACCATCCCCGGCTTTGATCGCTATAACGAGCGCATTGAAAAGCCGGGTGGTTTCTACCTGCCTAACGGCCCCCGTGAGCGTGTCTTCAATACGGTTACCGGCAAGGCCGTGCTGACGGTCAATGAAACCAACGTCCTGCAGGTGCCAGAAGGCCACTTGCTACTCTCGACCGTGCGTTCACACGACCAGTTCAATTCAACCATTTATGGGTTGGATGATCGCTACCGCGGTGTGCACGGTGGCCGTCGCGTGGTCTTTATGCACCGCGATGATATCGCAGCTCTGGGCCTGGTCAACGGCTCTATGGTCGATATCGTGTCGGTCTGGGAGGACGGCGAGCGCCGCGCCCCCAACTTCCGGGTGGTTGAGTATGACCACGCTCGCGGGTGCTGTGCTGTCTACCTGCCGGAGGGTAATGTGTTGGTGCCCTTGGATTCTGCTGCTAAGCGTTCTAATACCCCGGTCTTCAAGTCGGTGGTGGTGCGCTTGGAGTCGCTGGGCAGGGTTGCTAACTAACCGGGTCACTTGAGAATCGCCCCGTACCTCTGTGAGGTATGGGGCTTTTGTTTGCTCTTTTCGCTCAAGGTGGGTCTGTGAGGAGCGGTGATAGTGGCTGGCGACACTTTCCCGCGTCAGACGACAGTTTTTGTGGTGCCCCCTAAATAGAGGAATGTTTTTCTTCTTTTGTGTGCGAATGTGTGGGGTGTTTGATGGTTATTAAGGTCAAACTGTAGCTACTTGTGCTCTGATTAGTAGATACATTCCTCATGAAGGGTCTTTCTAGCCACGGTGCGAAGTAGTCTTGAGAATGCAGTGCAGGGATCTGCCTGTAACAAGTTCGCACTACCAGAGAGACTAGATTTTTGTCTGCAGCGCTCCTTTCAGGTACCCAAAAATCAAAATACCGACACAAGAGAGCTCGCTTTCTCTACCAGTTTGTTCTCTACCTATCCCCGGTTATTCTTCTCACGTCCATCTTCCCCCTGGTGACCCCTCGTATGGCTGGCATCATGGTGGGTGGCGTGGAGCTACCTCAAATCATCCTGGCAGTTGCTATTACGGTGCCCTGGATGTCGCAGAGCGTCTGCCTGCCGGTCTACCGCGCTATGGGCGACCTCCTGGGGGAGCGCGAAATGAACGCCTGCATGCGCAGGTTCGCTGAGTATTGGATGACTACTAGCCTAGCGGTCCTTCCGGCTCTTCTGTTCTTCTCTTTGCCTTTCTTCTTTGCTTTAAACTGGAGCCTTACCACCCTGTTGGCCTTCCTGGTTCTGGGCTTTTTGAACATGCTCTTCAGCCAGTTGCTGGTGATTGCTAATCTGCCAACCGACAGCCGTAACACCTGGGCTTTTGCCTGGCTCGCTTACGCCCTGGCACTCTTTGCCTTCCCTGCTGTCTGGTTCCTGCCCCCGCTCATGGGTATCTTCGTTATGCTCTTCGTATTGCGCGGGCACCTGCGCCACCTGGTCGCCTTCAAGCGTCTTGACTACCACGTGGTTGCCAAGGAGATGCTGCGCGGTTTCTTGCTGGGGTCTGTGCTCTGGGCAGATAAGTACCTCCTGTTCATCACCTTGGACGGCACCATGAACGTCATTGCGGTTTACATGGGTCTTGCCCCCGCCGTGATTGCTTACAACTACTTTTTCGCAGCAGAAGCTACCAAGGTGGATCGCGCTGTTGGTCACCTGCGCACCATCATTGAGAGCAAGGGCTACCAGTAGGTTGAGAGCTACTCGACCAAGGTTGAAAACCGCGTGGTTGATTCAACTAGCCGCACCCTGCTCATTGCTGCCGTCAGCTCGGTTATCGTCGCTGTACTCATGTTCCTGCTTTCCCCAGACTCCTTCGTTCTGGCACTCACCGTGATTGTGTCCTCCTGGCTCTTCTTGGCGGTGACGGTCTTCTGCTACCAGATTGACTACCTGGGTTCGCATACTGCTCCGCAGCTTATTGGCCTAGCGCATCTCTTTGTGTGCGTGCTTGCCTTCCAGGTCTTCCCTGGTACCCATGCCTACTTCGCCATCATGGTGGGTGAACTTCTACTCGTTGCGGTCAGCTATGTGGCCTTCCGTCGCACCTGGAAGACTCCGGCCTATGACCTTTTCTGGCGTCACGCCGTCGCCTGGTAAATCGCTAGTACCGCTTATTTTGATTGTTGAGGGGAACAATAATGACTGAGAATATATACAAAGATTTAATCCTGCCCGAGACCGGGCCCAAGTACACCGACCTTAACTACCCCGATGTTGACGTAGCAATCGTCATGGAATCCACTTACCCCTTTTTGAAGGGCGGGGTGTCGGCTGTGGTGCACGATATCATCACCACCAACCTCGATATCACCTTTGGAATTATCCACATCAGCTGGGATAGCAACTCACCGAGTGAAGACCTCTACGGTATGCCCCAGAACGTGCTGTGGGTTAAGACTATCTACATCAGCCTTGATGAGCATCGCGACGGTTTCAGTCTGCCGGTGCGCGAGTTGAAAATGAACTCTCAGCAGCGCACCGCTGCTTGCCACGAAATTATTGACGCTCTGCTGGCGCTGTCAGAGGACGCTGATCCTAACCCCCTCTGGTCGATCTACGACCGCATGTTCTCTGAAAAGAACCGGGAATACCCCGGGTGGGCTTTACTGGGCACCAAAGAGTTCATGCAGGTCTTCTTTACCCGCATGAAGCTCCCGGGTATGAGCTTCTCGGAAACCTTCTGGCTGGTTCGCACCTTCTTCTCACTGGCTTACGCCCTCTTGCACGAGCGTATGCCCTACGCCCGGGTTTACCACGCCCATACCACCGGCTACGCCTCGGTGATTGGTGCGGCTGCAGCCCGCGATAACGGCACCAGCTTCTTCTTGACCGAACACAACCTTTATGTGCGTGATACCGTCAATACTCTACTGGATCGCAATATGTCCCTCCCGGTAGCTGTGGGTGATGAGGACATCTTTGACCTCACCCCAGAGCAGCGCGCCTGGGTCATTTGGTGGATCCAGATGGGCCGTTTCTGCTACCCCAGCGCTGATTTGATTACCTACCTTTACCCCAAAGCAATTGACGAGGCCAATGGGCTGCACGGTCTAGAGGAAAAGTCGGTGATTCTCCCTAACGGTATGCTGCTTTCGGATGTGAACGAAGCTTACGCGCTACGCCGCACTGCGCGCGAAAAGATTGAACTCCAGGGCAAGAACCATCACTGGAAGTTCGTTTTCATCGCCCGTGTAGTGCCCATCAAGGGCCTCATTGACCTCATCGATACGGTGGGCATCCTCAAGGACCAGGGCTATCACCTGCACATTGACTGCCTGGGCCCCACCGAGCACGTGCCCTGGTACTACGACGAGTGCCGCGAGGCAATCGCCGCCAAGGGGCTAGAAGATTGCATCACCTTCCACGGCACCGTGAACGTGCGCGAGAAGCTGGGTGAATTCGATGCGCTGGTCATGCCCAGCTACAACGAGGGCCAGCCGATTGTGGCTTTGGAAGCCATGAGCGCGTCTATACCCGTGATTGGCTCGGACGTGGGCGGCATGTCTCAGCTGATTGATGACACCCTGATAGCTGATAACGGCGAGATGATTGAACGCTGCGGCATTCTCACCCAGGCAGGTGACCCAGAAGGGTTTGCGCAGGCACTGCAACGCATCATGGATAACCCTGCCTTCTACGAGCAGCTCTGCATCAACGCCCGTGAACGCGTCCAGCAGTTCTTCCAGTTACACACCGTAATGGAACGCTACAACATGATTTACCGTGACCTGGGCAAGATGGAACCCAAGCCGGAGCACGCCGGTATATCGATGGACGGGGTGCGTAGCATTCCCTCTGATGAGCGCGAACAGCAGATCTCTCTTCTGGAACGCGGGCTGGGGAGCAGCCTGCTCGCCGCTCTTTCTACCGCTAGCTAATGGCTCTGGGTAATTCAGCAAGTAGGGGCCTGTGGGTACGCTACGGAGGAGAGCCAGTGACAGAGGAGCAAATTAAGTTTGCTGCTGAGCACTACTCCGTCGCTCTTCTTCAGCCGCGGCAGACCTACGCCGCAGCGCGGTTGAAGGAGCTTAACCCTGCTATGACGGTGCTCTGCTATAAGTGCCTGTCCTCTACCCGAAGCTATGAGACTGAGGGTCCTTATACCTCAGGTGTTTCCTACGCTGAGGCAGAGCAAATGGAGCAATCGGGGGAACAGTGGTTCGCCCGCCGTTCCAACGGAGAGCGCATTGAGTGGACTGGCTACCCTGGGCACTACCAAATGCAGGTGTGGTCCCCAAGCTACCGTTGGCACTGGGTGCGCAACGTGACCACCGAGCTTGCTGGCTCACCCTTTGACGGAGTTATGGCGGATAACGATATCCACGGGGACTACTACGGCCTTAACCTGCCCATCCAGGGCGCTCGCAACGTGAAAAAATTCCACCGCGGCTTAGACCGCCTAGTGAAAGATGCCGGGCGGGCACTGAATGCTGGGGGGAAAATTCTGGTACCCAACATCGCAGAATCTCGTGAGACACCGGGTAAGTGGGAACGTCACAGCGCTTACGGTGGGGGTTTTGAAGAGGTCTTTTTGGGCTGGTCAGCTACAGACTTCCTCGACCAACCCTCTGCTCTGGCACAGATAAAGCAGATGATGGGCAACCACCACCCCGTTAGTCTCGGTCAGGTTCCCGAGATGGGGGTGCGCAGCCCCCGGCTGACCCTGTTGCGGGCGTCCACGGACGGGCAGGATGATCACCCCAATTTCCTGGCGGCTCTCGCCGCTTTCTGGGTCTTTGGTGCCGGCCACTGGTCTGCCCTGAGCGCCGGGGGTCACGACGCCCACAACGGCACACCCTGGCGAGAAGAACTGGCGTGGGATTTGGGTGCCCCGCAAGGGGATGCTGTAATGAGCGAAGGGGCTTGGGTGCGCTGTTTCAGCCAGGGCTGGGCGGCTATCAACCTCAGCGGCAAAAAGTCCGGCACCCTCACCCTGCCTCCCGACCTAGTTTCAGCTACCGGCCGCGCACCGTCCACACTGGTGCTCCCCGCCCACGGCGGGGCTATCTTCCGCTATACCCGGAACTAGCTCGGGCTAGTCGAAGATAGGGAAGTTATAGCGCCCTGCCTCCACCAGTATCTGCAGGCGGGTATTGATACCCAAGGTGCTGTAAATGGAGCTGAGCTGGTTCTTCATGCTAGGGAGCGAAGCGTCAAGCTGATCCGCGATTTCTTGATCCGTTTTACCCCAGCAAACCAGCTTCACAATGGTCTGCTCATCCTCGCTGAGCTGCGCCCACGGGTCCCCTTGCGGGTAGTCGGCCGCGTTCATGGAAGCAACCAGCGAAGCAAGTGCGCGCCGATCAATCAGGGTGCGCCCCTCAAGGGCCGCCCTGATAGCAGTATCAACCTGGCTGGGGCTTGAGTTCTTCAGCAGATAGCCGTGAACCCCAGCCCTCAGCGCCCCCGTCACGTAGTAGTGATCAACGAAGGTAGTCAGAGCAATAACGGTTAACTCTGGGTAGCTCTCTCGCAGGGCAACGGTCGCCTCAATGCCATCCAAAACGGGCATTTGCAGATCCATGAGCACCACATCAGGCTCAGTGCGAGCTACCAGTTCAAGCGCTTCAGCCCCGTTGATCGCTTCGCCCACCAGCTCAAGGCCGCTCAAGCTCTCAACATAGAGATTGAGAACCTCACGGATTTCGGGCACATCATCAACGATGGCCACCCTAATAGTCTGCACAGTTATATCCTTTACAGGGGGATGGGAAGGTGAATGGTCAGGTCCCAACGGTCAGCCACGGCGCCGTAGCTCATCGTGCCACCCAGCCGGCGGATGCGTTCTTCAATACCAACCAGCCCAAAGCCGGTTCCAGGTTCGCCCGGGTTAGCCTTTTTCTGCGGTGTACCGGTCTTCACCAGGTTACTGGTCCTAATGGTGATGCCCGTGAGATTGGGGCTGACCTGAAGGTCAATTTCTGTGCCGGGCTGAGCATACTTGCTGGCGTTAAAAGCAAGCTCTTTGATGATTTTATAGACGGTGGGGCGCAGACCTTCGGGTACATCGCTGGAACTGTAGTCAATATCTGCCTTCACCATCAACCCCTTAGACCGCAGATTTTCTAGCTCGGAGTGTAGGGCATCACCCAGCGGCGGCACGTTTGCTGCCGGCAGCTGGGGAGCTCCGCTAAGGCTCTGGTCATCTCTAGCGGTCTGAATGAGAGCACGAACATCGGTCAGCGCCCGGTCTGAGCTGGTGGTGATAGCAGTCAGCGCGGCGTCCTTACCGGTCATCTCAGCCTGTTGCAGGGCGCTGTGGGCGTTGAGGTTAATGACGCTGATGTGCCGGGCAACGGTATCGTGCAGTTCCCGCGCTAGCTCCCGGTTGGCTTCGGCGACGCGCTCGCGGTAGGTAGCCAGGGCAGTTTCGGATCGTAGCCGTCCCTCCCAGTGCAGACGCACGGCCAAAGGGAGGATCAAGAAGATGCAGAACATGAGAGGAATGTAGGACAGCATATCTGGGCTGTTGAGGCGGTAGTCATCTACTGCTATCAGGGTGAGTACCAGAAGGTTGAAAATATTCTGTGCCGCTGAGGAATGGATGATGCAGATGAAGAGCGCGTAGAGGGCAAAGGGGGTCTGACGCGATGAGTCGCTGATAAACCACAGGGTAAAGCAGAGGGCGAAGAAGGGCACCGCGTAGCTCTTACCACGGTAGATGAGCACACCCCAGGTGAGGTAAAGAGCGGGGGTGAGCGCCTGAACCAACCCACCCACACTGCCGTTGATAAACCAGCTCAGGATTTCAACGACAGCGAAGAAGAGACCGATGCCCAGGCTGATTCTTTTGACCAGCAGAGAGGGCGCACGAAATTTAAGGGCAAAAACTCGCTGCAGGGTTTGTCGCATCTGCTAGCGACAGATGAAGGGGAGGAACTGGCAGACTCCCTGCGGAGTATGGTCTATGTGAGTGACGGTCTGGTAGGTACCTACACCTAGAGTGGTGCTGGCAGAGATAAGAAGAACGGCAAGGAGCTGCTTCATGGTCTGATGTCCTTTTCACGAGGAAAATCTTGTGGGCTTAGCTCAACTATAGGTGCCCTCAGTCGGTAGGCTCAAGGGGTCATGTCAGTCTCTGGTCTAGTCCAGTACCGGGAAGTTGTGGTGCCCTGCCATCACCAGCAGCTGGGTGCGGGTTTTGATATCTAGCTTCGCATAGACACGCGATAGTGTGTTCTTCACGGTGGACAAAGAGTAGTGAAGTTCGCTGGCAATTTCTTGGTTTGTTTTTCCTAAGCAGACCAATTTCACGATATTTTGTTCTGTTGCGGCGAGGGTGCCCCACGGATTGCCCTGAGGTGGGTGGGACAGGTTCATTGAAATGACCAGACTGGCGAGTGCTCTACTGTCGATAATAGCCCGCCCTTCAACAGCCGCTTCGATTGCTTGTTTTACTTCGGTTGGCCGGGAGTTCTTCATAAGGTAGCCGTGTACCCCAGCCGCTAGAGCCTTGCTGACATAGTCATAACTATCGAAGGTCGTGATAGCGATGATTTTGGTGGCGGGGTAGCTAGCCAAGATTTTTTGAGTTGCCTCTATGCCGTCCATAACGGGCATGTGTAGATCCATGAGGAAGATATCGGGCCGGAGGGATTCAGCAAGATTAATAGCTTCTTGCCCGTTAGTTGCGATGCCGATAAGCTCCAAGTTGGCCTGGCTACGGACGTGGAAACTGAGAAGCTCACGAAAAAGATGGTCATCTTCTGCGAGGGCTACGGTGACAGCTTGCATACATTTTGACTTTCTTTTCGTGTTAGCTGGCAGCTAAGGGGAGACTGATGATGAGAGACCATGTTTCATTGGTAGCTCCGTAATTCATAGTGCCGCCTAGTCTTCTGATGCGCTCTTCGATACCTACAAGCCCGTAGCCTGTGCTGGGTAAGTGCTTTTGCTCTTTCTCAAGCCTACTTTTGACGGGGTTGCTGCTAGCAATAGTAATGCCGGTGAGGTTGGGCTTGAGCGTGAAGGAGACCGTGCTACCCTGTTCTGCATACTTTTCAGCATTGAACTGGATCTCTTGGATAATTTTGTGCAAGGTGGGCCGCACTCCCTCAGGAATCTGACGTATATCAACAGCGATATTACTGTCCACAATAAATCCCTTGTTAGTAAGGTGCTTGAGGGTTTGGCTGAGAGATTCTTTGAGATTAATGGCGGCTGAAGATGTTTCTGGAAGTCCTGTGATGTCATTTCCGGTGCGCGCGGTACGGATTAGCAACCTCATATCTGCAAGAGCTTTATGGGTTGTTTCTTCAATAGTGTGCAGGGCGGAGTTCTTAGTGCCATCTGATTCGGCGTAAAGGGCCTGATGGGCAGCTAACCCAATGACGCTGATATGGCGTGCCACAGTGTCATGGAGTTCGCGAGCTAGTGCCTGGTTGGCTTCAGCTACCTGCGCCTGAAACTGATTGTATTCATTAGCGGTAGCCTGTTTCTGTTCCCATGTCACTCGAAGGGCTAAAGGCAGACAGAAAGATATGGTAAAGAGTGCAAGGGACACCAGAAACCAGGTAAGGAAGTTTTGGTTATAGAACCCGTCGAAGAAGAAGAGGAGGGCGGTAACGCCCAGGAAAATAAGTTGTTTCGAGCTAGCCATTAAGACGGCTAGAGGCAACCCAAAAAAGGTTGCTAGATAGAAGAGGCTAAATGTATCTGGTAGGTGGGTATAACCAAGGATGAGTGCGCCACAAAATAGATAAATCCAGTATATATTCTTCAGGTAATAACTAATAGTAATGCCGATTACCAAGGGGATCGCCCATAGACGGTATGCCAAGTCCTGGCTGTAATCTATGGCTACGATAAATACTTCAAAAGCAAGTATGAGGAGTGCTCCCCCTAGAAGCACGAAACGCAGTCTCCCGGCAGGGGGTATGGCAGTGAGACTTCGGACGGTTAGGGAGACTTCGTGCATGTATCTATTATTACCGACATATCTTTAGGTATTTCATCCAGGGAGGGCATTCTACAGAGGGGATGCTGAAGCTTGAATCATTGACAGTAAGTTCCTTGACATACTTTGTGTGGTTGCTGAAAACAACACTCTCTTGTGGTGAGAGAACCAGTCCTAACAGCGTTAATGCCAGATACACTTGGTGCTTCACTGCCATCCTCCAGGTAATAACTAAAATTTAACATATCCTTATCGAAATAAAGTGTCTATTAAATTCTTAGAAATATCAAGCAATCTGATGGACGAGGTACTTAAGTACCTATCTCAGAAACTTCTCTGGCGCAAAGTAGTGTTTAAAGTTATATTTCTATTATTCATATGCAATACGAATCTCTGCAGACACTTTCCAATACAAGTTTAAATGGAGGTAATTAAAATGTTCTACTTGGCCTATGGTGGCTCCTGTGCTTCCTGTTCAAATATTGCTCACGTAATCGAAGACGAGGCTGATATGGCTATTTCGGTCCGCTCGATAGAATCAATCAATTCTGAGTTTGGCACAAATCTTGATTACTCGAAACCGGCTCTAATAAATATTTATGACAATGATATAAAGGACATTTATACTGGTCCAAAAATGTCACTAAAAATCCTTCAGCTGGTCGGGCCGCAAAAGTCTGCGAAAATTTTTTCAGCAATAGCTTCAGAAAAGAGCGGTAAGGGTGTTAACCGCCGTTCGACACTCACCGGTTTTGCCGTGGCTGCTGGTTTGGCACTTACTGGTGCCTCCTTGACAGTTGCTTCAGCTAAACCTGTAGAAGATGAAGTTACAGTCTCGGAAAAAGTGAAAATTTACAATGATGTTATTATTCATAAAGCATTCCAGGCTGCTCTCGAAAAGGCGAAAGGAGATGGGTACGCTCCCAATAGGTCTGAATACGTAGTGGTAAGACAGGATAATGGTTTCCTATTTTTCTACTTCATGGAACATTCTAGCCGACCTGAAACTGATGCTGCCGTGGTATCGTGTTCAATCACAGGCGGATCCTTTGATTTTTCCCTTGAATATGTATCAGGTGCGGTAGGCCAAGCAACAAGGGCTAGTAGTGTGGGGAACGTTTTGACTTTTTCCCAGCCTTCTAACTACTCCGCCTTGCCTATGGGACCAGCGGAGTATTTCGGGTGTGTTTCTTTTTGTGTAGGTGCTAACTGTGGTGTTCAAGCGTCCCGGTGTAGACTCCTAATCCATATGGCTGCCGTGCTGGCATGTATGACTGCCATTTGCGGTAGCAAAGTTAGAACATGCCACAATATTTGCCGCCGTACTTGGTAGGAGAGAAATGAATTTCACAGTAACTACAGAACAAAATTCTCCCGGATTAAAAATGGTTTCAGAATCTCAAATAAAGCTGGATATTGAGCGGAATACCTTTGATGAGGAGAATACTGTAAATTTTGATGATGGCGTTGCTATCAAGAGTAATATTTCATATGCAGAGGGGCAGCTCTATATTGACGGTCTTCCTGTTGAAGGCTTTACTTCCGATTGGATTAATGCCTCTTCAAACTTGATGTGTTTTTCAGCGGCTATCCATCATAAGCTCGACTTGAATGGTGCCTCTCATGGAGTTAGCGGCAGCATCCAAGAGCTCAACCAGATCTGTCAGAATCAACTTAATATTGAAGAGCTGGGGGAGGAGTCGATTTATACCCTTAGTCTTAATCCTAGTGATGAAGGTATACGGCTGGAGCTGACTGTTTCTGGAAAAAATTCTAAGATTGTGTTGTCTCAATTAGCACAATCCGCATGAGCAAAATAAAGTCTGTAAACCACCCTTGCTGAGAATTTCTTCATGAGGAAATGAGGTGTGAGACTGAAAAACGGGCGTCTGCCCCCGTTTTGGGGTAGGCGCCCGTAGCACTGCGCTTCTACTCGGTTATTACCTATATTAATTCGGTTATTAACCTATATTAACCTCCGTGACTGTAGAGGTAATTATCAGCCGATAAGGTAAGCCTCATCAGCGCCCGGCGGTAAAGTGGTGACCATCTGTGTACAAACGTCCTCAGCCGGTCACCACGCTTACCAGCGTCCGGCGCTGAAAGGAATCTCTCGTGTCTCAAGCACCCCGCGCCCTGCGCGTCGCCGTCATCGGTGCAGGCCCTGCCGGTATCTATGCCGCCGACATCCTCACCAAAAGTGAAGAAGTCAAAAATGGTGATGTTCCCGTAGCCATCGATATCTTCGACCGCTACCCCGCACCCTTCGGCCTCATCCGCTACGGTGTAGCCCCCGATCACCCCCGTATCAAGGGCATCGTCAACGCCCTGCATAAGGTGCTGGACCGCGGCGACATCCGATTCTTCGGCAACGTAGAGTACGGCACCGACATCACCCTGGCTGAGCTCAAAGATCACTATGACGCCATCATTTTCGCCACCGGCGCCATCAAGGATGCCTCCTTGGACATTCCCGGCGTTGAACTGGATGGATCATACGGCGCCTCAGATTTCGTCTCCTGGTACGACGCCCACCCCGACTACCCCCGCGAATGGCCCCTGAACGCCAAGGAAATCGCCGTACTGGGTAACGGCAACGTGGCGCTGGATGTCGCCCGCGTACTCTCCAAGCATGCCGACGACTTGCTAGTCACCGAAATCCCTGCCAACGTCTACGAGGGCCTCAAAGCTTCACCCGTAACCGATGTTCACGTCTTTGGTCGCCGCGGCCCCGCCCAGATTAAGTTCACCCCCCTAGAACTGCGCGAACTTGCCCACTCCCGCGACGTCGATATTGTGCTCTACGACGAGGACTTCCAGTTCGATGAAGCCTCCGAAGAAGCCATGACCACCAACAGCCAGGTCAAGGTCATGATGAAGACTCTTAACAAGTGGCGTGAAGAGCAGAAGGAAACCGAGCAGACCGCCTCTCGCCGCCTGCACCTACACTTCCTGCAGTCACCCACAGAAATCATGGGCGAAGACGGTAAGGTCACCGGCATCAAGATGGAACGTACCGCTCTCAACGGCAACGGCGGTGTAGAAGGCACTGGCGAGTTCATCGACTACCCCGTGCAGGCCGTCTACCGCGCCATCGGCTACTTCGGCACCGAGCTGCCCGAGGTTGGCTTCGACGTTGAACGCGGCGTTGTCACCAACGTTGAAGGTCGCGTCATCGATGATTCCAGTGTGCCCGTGCCCGGCCTCTACGCCACCGGCTGGATCAAGCGCGGCCCCGTTGGTCTCATCGGCTCCACCAAGTCAGACGCGCTGGAAACCATTACTCACCTGCTCGAGGATCGCCCGGATCTCTACACCGCAACGCAGCCCGAGGTTGATTCTATCAACGCCCACATGGATGCTAAGGGTATTGAATACACGACCTGGGAAGGGTGGCAAAAGCTGGACGAGCACGAAAAGGCACTGGGTGCCCAGTCCAAGGACGCCGCCGGTGAGCCCCGTGCCCGCGTTAAGGTGGTAGGCCGCGAGGAAATGATTAAGGTGTCCCGCGGCTAAAGCCCTTCTTAACCTTCACAAACCTATAGCCCGCTGCTGACCCTCTCGCCTGGTTCGCTTCGCTCACAAGAGCGATTCACGCCCAGCCTCGCGAGCTCGGCTGATTCCGCACACTTTTTCTTTCCTCGCGAGCTCGGAAAAGTGTGCTTCATCCAGCCAGCAGGCGGGCTATAAGTTTGTTCCGTCTACTGCCGTGGTAAGTGCCAGTCCGTTAGCTGAGAAGTACCTTCTCAAGGTAGGGATTGAGGAAGGTGCCTGCCGGGTCCAGCTCCTCGCGTAGGCTCGTGAACTCCTCAAAGAGGGGGTAGAGCTCTGCCAGGGCGGCGGCGTCCTGGGTGTGGAACTGCCCCCAGTGCGGTCTGCCCCCGTGTGCCTTAAAGATATTTTCGAGTGCCGTGAAGTATTCGGTGTGGGGGCGGCGCCAGTACTGGCGTGCCGAAATGTAGAAGGTTTCGCGTCCGTAGGCCTGGGACAGGGGAATCTCATCAGCGGCAGCGGTGCGCACCACCAGTGGGTAGCTACTCTCACCCAATGAACCCTTTAGGTGGGTGTAGAGATCTGCCATGACTTCATCAAACTGCTCAACATCGAAGGCGTATTCCATATTGTTTTGGGGGATGGTGCGAGCCACCGTGAAAACCCTGGCTGAGTAGTCTGCGTAACGGCGGTTGCCCTTGCCCCAATTAGAAATTTTATTGAGCGCAGGTTGAGTGGCGGGGAGTTTCTGCCCTGCGTAGCTAAGAGCCGAGAAAATACCGTTGTTGAGGAGGTGATCGCCGCCGTATCGCCGTGCCTGGCTCAGTGCCGCGCCGGCGGGCATGTAGCCGTCGGTGAGGAGGGGCAGGCGAGTCAAACGGCGGGTGCGCACCTCTTGGGACCCAGGGAACCAGCTGAATTCATAGTGGTCGGCCCCTCGGGCACGCTTAATAAAGGCGGGGACGATGGTGCTATAGCGGTGCCCGCGTTCGGCGGCATGCAGTCGGAACTGGGGCACTACGTTAAAGGTGAGGTGGGTGATGATGCCCAGAGCGCCCAGGCCACAGAGGGCTGCCCTGAAGATTTCGGGGTTTTGGCTTTCTGAGCAAGTGAGTGCTTGGCCGGTGGCATCAACCATGCTCAGCTCTTTGACTTGGCTAGCAAAAACACCGTAGCCCAGGCCAGTGCCGTGAAAGCCGGTAGAAATCGCCCCTGCCAGGGTTTGTTCATCGAGCCTGCCCAGGTTGGTAAAAGCCAGGTTGTAGTAGCCCAGCGCCTTATTGGCATCGCGGACGGTGGTTCCTGCTAGAAAGGTAGCGGTGAGGTTCTGCGGGTCGACGCTCACCAGGCCCGTGAGGTGATCCAGGGTTAGATGCTGGCCATTAGGTTGCGCTACAGATGAGGCACTTCGACCCCGCCCTACTACCTTGACGCGCTGACCTGACGCCGCTGCGTCCTGCACCTGAGCTGCTAGTTCAAGGGCAGAACGCGGTGCTAGTAAGTCAGTGGGGGTGGTGCTGTGTTGGTGTGACCAGGTGCTCCATGCCTTATCAGTCATTGTGCCCTCATTTCGTGGAATTGGTCATTACTCTTATTATCTCACTGCGGGATGGGTAACCGCTGGCACATTGCCGCGCAAAACATGAGGGTCCGCAGTTTGTTTTAGGTTCACAATATCTTGCGACTATCATGCGAAATAAACCCCTAAAACGTGAGTGCAGGCACTAGACTTGAGGTAAATACCCTGGCGGTTGCGCCGGAGATTCGGCCACTGCATGCCACGGGGTTCTCACCTAAATAGTAAGGGGAAAACCATGACCGACCGCGAACTCCGCACCTTCGGCGAAGAAGCTGTAGCAAACCGGGGCGACAACTCACAGCTTGCTGGCGCTCAGGGTGAAATCATCGTAGGTATCGATGGTTCAGAGCAGAGCTACGGTGCTCTGCGCTGGGCAGTGCACGAGGCTCAGATACGCAAGGTTCCTGTGCGCATGGTAACCGCTTACTCCCTCCCTGTCTTCACCGGCACAGGCTTTGACGCCGGCTACTCCATGATCGATGAGAAGGCACTCACTGACGGTGTGGCGCAGATTCTTGATGAGGCGCGCTCACGTATCGGTGAAACCAGCGTTGAACTGCGCGCCACCGTTGAAACCGGCGATGCTACTGCGGTTCTGCTAGAACTTTCCAAGAAAGCTGAGCTGATGGTCGTCGGCTCCCGCTCACACGGCGGGTTTATTGGGCGGTTGCTGGGCACCGTTTCCACCTCTCTTCCGGCGCATTCTCACTGTGCCACGGTGGCTGTGCCTCAGTCCTACGCTGAAAAGATTGAAAAGGACGCCTCCCTGCTGGGCGGCGGAAAGTCAATAGTGGTTGGTTCTGACGGCTCAGAAGAAGCCCGTATCGCTATGATGCAGGCAGCTGATGAGGCTGACCGCCGCGGCGTTAAGCTCACCCTGGTCAACGCATTGGCCCCATACACCGGTGCACTAAACTGGGTGCCTGCCGCTGTTGATTTTGAAGCACTCTACCGCGAGATTGCCGACCTGCAGCGCAAGGCTGCCGAGTGGATTCGCGGCTACTTCCCCAGCCTAGAAATCGAGTTCAAGCTTATTGACGGTTCCCCCGTTCAGGTGTTGCTTGAAGCTGGCAAGAACGCCGACATGATTGTGGTTGGTACCCGTGGACGCGGCGGAATCGCCGGCATGCTTCTAGGCTCAACCTCTCAGGGCATCCTGCACAACACCCAGGTGCCGGTCATGATTGTTCCCCAGCTTGAAGACCCCCGTGTCGAAACCGCGCCCAGTGCGGATATCACCTGGGGCTAAGTACCTAGCCCTAAAACCTCCTTACTCCTTCTCTGGTCTCGAGACTCGGGGAGGAGTAGGCTAGTACTAGGCTGCAGACGGCAGAGCATCGCGCCGAAGCTCAAGATTCAATATGGCTTGGCTTCGACGGTGGTGTTCTGCCGTCTTTTTTAAAAAAATCTAGAATTTTTTTCTTGCCTAAAACCTTCCCTAAAAAAACCCTCTGACTAGTGTTTTCTTTGATGATGGTGGGGTGGGAAACCCCTTTTTGGTGGTCTGGGTTACGTATTTTGGAGCAGATTTTATGCAATTCCCGGTTTTTTGATTTGCGCGCTGTTTTGAAGTCGCGTAGTGTATTACTTGTTCGAGCGACGGGCTGAGAAGTCTGGAGTTCATGCGAACTAGCCCCTATCGTCTAGCGGCCTAGGACGCCGCCCTTTCACGGCGGTAACACGGGTTCAAATCCCGTTGGGGGTACAGTGAAATCTTCGGATTTCACGGCCAAGTTGGAAAGAAATTTCTAGCTATGGCCCCGTAGCGCAGTTGGTTAGCGCGCCGGCCTGTCACGCCGGAGGTCGCGGGTTCAAGTCCCGTCGGGGTCGCTCCGACCGCGTAAGTTCTCGTAAGAGAAGACGCGGTTGTGGCATATCTAAGGGTATGCCTGGCTCTGTAGCTCAGTTGGTAGAGCGTGCGACTGAAAATCGTAAGGTCACCGGATCGACGCCGGTCGGAGCCACGAAATCCACTCTCTAGGCTTCTACATGAGAGTGGATTTTTATTTTAAAAGTAAGCCGCCCCGCACCAGTTCTTTGGTGCGGGGCGGCTTCTTCTTTAGCTATTAAAAAGATTAGGCAATCTCGATGATGACGGGGGTGTGGTCAGAGGCTCCCGCACCTTCACGTTCTTCCCGGTCAATCTCTGCAGCAATGACGCGCTGGGCCAGAGCAGGGGAGAGCAGTTGGAAGTCGATACGCATGCCCTCATTCTTTGAAAAACGGCCCTTGGTGTAGTCCCAGTAGGTGTAGGGCTCATCGGTGAGAGGGCGCACGGCGTCCACCAGGTTGAGGGGTTCTTCCAGGAAGGCGTTGAAAGCTGCGCGTTCGGGTGCGGTTACATGGGTCATCTGGTTTTCCCTAAAGAAGTCGATATCCCACACATCCTGGTCTAGCGGGGCGATGTTCCAGTCACCCACCAGGGCAAGCTGGGCTCCTGGGTCGGCTTTAAGCCAGTCGCTGGTGTCCTTGTGGAGGGCTGAAAGCCAGTCCAGCTTGTAGCTCATATGGGGGTCTTCAATGCCGCGGCCGTTGGGCACATAGAGGCTCCATACACGCACTCCGTTGCAGGTGGCGCCAATGGCTCGGGCCTCTTGAACGGGTTCTTCGCCGGGCTTGCCAAAGGGGGGCTGGGAGGGGAAGGTACGCTCTATATCCTCAAGACCTACGCGGGAGGCGATGGCCACGCCGTTCCACTGGGAGATGCCAAAGTGGGCGACTTCGTAGCCCGAGTATTCAAAGATTTCGTAGGGGAAAGTTTCGTCGGTCGCTTTGGTTTCTTGGAGGGCGAGGATGTCCACCTCGGTTTTGTCGAGCCAGTCTTCAATGCGGTTGGCACGGGCGCGAATGGAATTGACGTTCCAGGTAGCAATTTTCATGACTTTAACCCTAACAGTGCGCCCTGGCAGGCTAGTGGCCCCTGCCCGTAAGCGGTAGGCTGTGATGTGCATAACCTTTTGAACATGTGGAGGGCAAATGACCGATGAGAAACTGGTGCTGGGTAGCAGGCAAGGAAGCCTGGGCGTCATTACGCTCAACCGCCCGCGTGCGGTAAACGCGCTGAATTTAGACATGATGCAGCTGGTAGACCAGTTGCTCACCGAGTTTGAAGCTGATGACAGTGTGACCACGGTACTGATGACCGGTGCAGGGGATCGCGGCCTTTGCGCCGGTGGAGATGTGAAGTCAATTTACTACGAACCGGAGCGCATGCCTGAGTTCATGGGCTTTGAGTACACCATGAACCTGCGCCTTTCCCGTTACTCCAAGCCACTGGTGAGCTTCATGGACGGTTTGGTGCTGGGAGGCGGCGTCGGAATTTCAGCACACGCCGCCTACCGGGTGGTTACCGAGCGCAGCCGGGTGGGGATGCCCGAAACTATCATTGGTTTCAGCCCCGATGTGGGCGCTTTGCATATCCTTTCTCGTAGCCCCCGTAAGCTGGGCTACGCTATGGCACTCACCGGCCTGCATGCCTCCGGCGCAGATGCCCTAGCCGTGGGACTAGCAGATTACTTCGTACCCTCTGAGCGCCTCAATGATCTGGCAGAGGCACTGAGCAAGGTGGGTGCGGCTGAGAACGTTGAGCGCTGCATCCAGGGTTTCACTGTGGACGCCGGGCCCTCACGTCTAGAAGAAAACGCGGACTGGATTGAGAGGGCCTTCTCAGAAACCACGGTGGAGAAGATTGTGGCTGAGGTTGAACGCCAGGCAGCGGCAGGGGCGGACGATGGCCCGCTGGTGCACGAGGTACTGGCAGCGCTGCGCCATAATAGCCCTACCGGCATGAAGGTGGCGCTAGAGGCTACCCGCCGGGCAGCGGACCAGACCCTGAACCTGACGCTGAATCAAGACTACGCAGTGACCCTTAACTCGGCTGCCGGCCACGATATGCGTGAGGGCATTAGAGCGCAGGTCATTGATAAGGATAGACAGCCCGCTTGGCAGCCTGCCACCCTGGAAGAGGTGGATGAGGCCAGCGTCCTTGCCTTCTTTGAAAATCCGGAATCAGGCCCGTTGGAGCTACGTTCGGTCTAGGCAAAGGGTGGGGAGGGCATCTCTTAGGTTGTGCTTCATCGCTAGACTGGAGACAAGAAAGGGTGAATGTCGTGGAACATGAAAATCAGAAACAAGAGTCAGCTATGAAACAGTTTCTGGCGAACAACTCCTGGGTGCTGTTGGGATTAGCTGTTGGTGCTGCACTTGGGCTGATTGCCTACACCCAATACTGGCTCTAGGGTCAGCTGGCACACAGCCCCCCAGCACTCAGGTAAGTAGCTGCAGACAGGGCAAAAAAGCCTGCCCCCGGTTTGTCACCGGGGGCAGGCTTTCTCTTGAGAGTTTTACTGGCTGACGGGGAAGCTCTGCAACTTGCCGCCGACCATGGTTTCCAGCACGCGGATGACCTGGCAGGAGTAGCCGAACTCGTTGTCGTACCAGACGTAGAGGATGGCGTTGGTATCACCTGAGGTGATGGTTGCTAGACCATCAACGACGCCGGCAGCACGGGAGCCGACGAAGTCGGTGGAGACCACCTCATGAGAGTCGGTGTAGTCGATCTGACGGCGTAGGGATGAGCGCAGGGAGCGATCACGTAGCAGGTCGTTGAGTTCGTCCTTGGAGCCTACGGGCTTTTCGAGCTGTAGGTTGAGGATTGCCATGGAGACATCCGGGGTGGGGACGCGGATAGCGTTGCCGGTTAGCTTGCCTTCTAACTGGGGCAGAGCCTTAGAGACAGCCTTGGCGGCGCCGGTCTCGGTGATGACCATGTTGAGAGCTGCGGAGCGGCCGCGGCGGTCGCCCTTGTGGAAGTTGTCAATGAGGTTCTGGTCGTTGGTGAAGGAGTGAACGGTTTCAACATGGCCGCGGACCACGCCGAAGACCTCATCCATCACAGCCAGAACGGGGGTGATGGCGTTGGTGGTGCAGCTGGCGGCTGAGAGCACGGTGTCGTGCTCGTCAATGAGCTGGTCGTTGACACCGCAGACGATGTTCTTGACGCCCTTACCCGGTGCGGTCAGCAGCACACGAGCTGCGCCGGTTGCCTTCAGATGCTGTGAGAGAGCGTCCTTATCGCGCCAGCGACCGGTGTTATCGACGATGATAGCGTTATCGATGCCGTAGGCGGTGTAGTCGATGTCGCTGGGGTCTGAAGCGTAGATGAAGCGGATGGGGGTGCCGTTGGCGATGATGGTGCTGTTCTCTTCGTCCACGCGGATGGTGCCCTTGAAAGCGCCGTGTACGGAGTCGCGGCGTAAGAGGGAGGCGCGCTTGTAGAGGTCCTTATCGGAGTTCTTGCGCACGACGACGGCGCGTAGTTTGGGGCCGGCACCGGCTGAGCGTTCGAGCAGGATGCGGGCCAGTAGGCGGCCGATACGGCCGAAGCCATAAAGCACGACGTCCTGGGAAGTGCCCTTGATGTCGCCCTTTTGGTCGATGACGGGAGCTAGCTCGCCGCGCAACCAGGCTTCAAGGTCGCTGTCACCGGATTTCTCAAACTTGCGCCAGAGAGCTGCAAGATCGAGTGAGCAAGCGCCCAGATTAAAGCCCTGAACAATCTGCAGAACTGACAGGGAATCAGCAGGATCAAGCTCAACATCGTCAATCTGACGGGCAAAACGGTGAGCCTTCAGAATCTGAATGACAGACTTGTTAATCAGTGTGTGCCCGTGAATGGAAACCACCACGTTGTTCTCGCGGTTGAGTTTACCGATCATCGGGATCATGGTCTCAGCTTCAGCTTCAGAAGCGAGCCACTGATCGTGAGCGTTGTCTGCAGAAATAGTCATGGTGTGACCTCTCTCGATAAGCATCGTCGTTGAGCTTATCGGTTATGCGCTACAGTGCGCTGACTGGGGTGCTTGAACTCTTAGCGGTAGCTCGACCCCTTTGCAGGAGGAGGGCGCCAAGAGCACTACAAAGACAGTGTATAGTTTCTACGCCACCGTGTGCAGTTTGTGACGTGAACGTTATACGCGAGCGCGATCACACGGTAAAATTGTGCTCATGCTTACTGTCATTGGCGAAGCCCTCGTAGATGTTGTCCAGCGCCCCGGTGCCGAAACTGCCGCGCACCCCGGCGGATCCCCCATGAATGTAGCCGTGGGCCTAGCCCGCCTCGGCCACGATGCGCAGTTTATTGGCCGCTACGGCAAGGACGATCACGGCACGCTCATTGATGAGCACCTGCGTGCTTCGGGCGTGCACCTGCCGGTGGGTGCGGACGAGAAGAAGACCTCGGTCGCCCAGGCCACTATCGGTGAGGACGGCGCAGCTGACTACGAGTTCGACATCGACTGGTCACTGGACGGTGCCGTCGAGAAACTGGCGGATGTCGCCGCGGGAGCTACCGCAGTGCATGTTGGGTCTATCGGCGCCATGCTAGAACCCGGCGCCAGCACCGTACTAGAAACCGTACGCAGAGCATCTGCCAACGCACTGATTTCCTATGACCCCAACTGCCGGCCCACCATCGTCCCGGACGCCTCGGTAGCGCGCAAGTGGGCCGAAAGTATCGTGCGCTACTCGGACGTTGTCAAGGCATCTGATGAGGACCTACTCTGGCTCTACCCTCAGCGCTCTCTCGAAGAGTCAGCTAAGGCATGGCTGGAATTGGGTGCCTCCCTGGTGGTAGTCACTCGCGGCGAACTGGGCCCCTGGGCGATTACCCAAAAAACTAGTCCCGCCGGTGTAGCCATGCCTGCCTACCGGGTCGAGGTCGCTGATACCGTGGGTGCCGGCGATTCCCTCATGGCGGCCCTGCTAGCGGCTCTACTGGATCGCGGCATCGAAGGTAGGGGTGCTCGCGCTACTTTGCAACTGATGAGTAAAGACGATCTTAAGGAAATCCTCACCTTCGCCGCCACCGCAGCCGGTATCACCGTTTCACGTCCTGGCGCTAACCCACCCACCCGCGAAGAGCTCGAAGCGACTCTCGCTCGCTCATAACCCCACAAAACGAGGAGGCTTCAATGTTAAACCGTGAACCCTACGCCGACCTGCCTGACCTACCCACTTTTACCCTCACATCCACCGATATTCAGGATGGCGCACCGCTACCCAAGGCCCAGGTGTCGGGGATTATGGGCTGCGGGGGTGAGGACGTCTCACCGCAGCTTTCTTGGGAGGGCTTCCCCGAGAACACCAAGTCTTTTGTAGTTACTTGCTTTGACCCCGATGCTCCCACCCCCAGCGGCTTCTGGCACTGGACTGTCTCTCATCTGCCTGCTGATATTACAGAGCTAGCTACCGGTGCTGCAGAGAACCTGCCGGGAGGGGCTCTCGGGCACCTGAATGATGGTGGCACCCGTGGCTTTGTGGGTGCAGCCCCGCCCGCCGGTCACGGCCCTCACCGTTACATCTTCTGCGTCACCGCTGTGGATGTTGAGAAGTTGGACATCGATGAGAACGCCACCCCCGCCGTGGTGAACTTTAACCTCTTCTTCCACGGGATTGCTCGTGCCTTCCTGACCGCAACCCACGAAGAAAACTAGTTTCCCCACCGTGATAAAACTGATTGCCAGTGACCTGGACGGCACCCTTATTGGGCACGACTTTCACTTTCGCAAGCGAACCCTTGAGGCCCTGAGCGCCGCCCGGGACGCCGGCGTGCAACTGGTGGTTGTCACCGGTCGCCCTTTTCGCTGGTTAGACGGGGTGCTGGGTCAGTTTCCCGGCTATGACTCCTACGCTATTTGCTCTAATGGGGCGGTGACTTACCATGTGGGCAAAGGCAGAGTGGTAGCAACCCGTACCCTTGCAACACACACGGTTTTAGAGGCACACCAGATTCTAGAGCGTGAGTTCCCCACCGCTACTTTTACTGCTGAAACGGTCGATACTGTCTTTTTACAGGGGGATGTGAAAGTTGAAAAGGGTGGCCCCCTTGAAAATAGTGAGCTGGTCTGGGGCAACCTGGCAGAAATTTTGAGCCCAGATGCGCAGGTGGTTAAGTACCTGGTGCGAGTTGAGGGGTGTGATCCTGAGGGCTTGCTCCCGCGTGTGGCGAAACTGGTGAGGGAGCGAGTGTCAGTCACGCACGCGGTGCCCGGGGACCCCCTCATTGAAATGGCTGCACCCGGTTTGAATAAAGGGGCGGTGCTGGCTGATTTTGCCGCTGAGCGCGGTATCGAAGCGCATGAGGTTGCAGCTTTTGGTGATATGCCCAATGACTTGGAGATGTTGCAGTGGGCGGGTCACGGTTACGCGCTGGAATCCGGTTCGCCCTCTCTGCGCCAGGCCGTAGCGCGCACCTGCCCCGCATTTGACCAGGATGGCGTGGCTCAAATCATAGAGAAACTGCTAGCCAGAATGTCCTAAATATAGCCCTCTTGAGATGAGTGCCCCTAAGTTACTGGCGGGTAGTACTCTTATAAGAATGTCTACTAGGTCAGCAGCGCGCCGCTCTTCTCTTAACCAACCCCTTGATACCTTCGAAATTTTTGCCCACAGGGGCCTAGCTAAGGGGTGCACCGAGAATACTCTAGAGGCATTTGCGCAGGCAAAAGACGCCGGCGCCCACTGGCTCGAAACCGACGCTCATACCACCGCGGACGGGGTAGTAGTGGCTTTCCATGATCACACCCTCAACCGGCTTTTTGGCACCTCGGGCACGATTAAGGATGCTACCTGGGAGGAACTTAAAGACCGCGAGCTAGTCAGGGGCGGCAAGCTCGCCACCTTCGAACAGGTACTTCGCACTTTCCCCAGTATGTCGGTTAACGTCGATATTAAGGACGCCGCTACCGCAAAACGCATCGCCAAAATCACCGTGCAGGAAGGGGCTCAAGACCGTGTGCGTTTTGCGTCCTTCAAAGAAAAGCGTAAGCGGCGTGCTGTTCAGTGTGCAGCCCAGCTGGGTGCGCATATTCCATCGAGTGGTAGTGAGCTCGCTACCGCCCTCTTTTATCTGTGCAGCCGGGTGAGCTGGCGTCTGTGGCCTCTGGTACGCGCCGTGACCGCTCCCTGGATTAGCCCTTTCCAGTCCCTCCAGGTGCCCGTCACTCAAACGTATGCCGGTCTCACTTTTAGGGTCGCAGACCGTACCACCGTTGCTATGGCGCACCGCTTTGGCATGAAGGTGCATGTCTGGACGATTGATGATGAAGCGGAGATGCGCCGCCTGCTCGACCTAGGAGTAGACGGTATCGTCACTAACCGCACCGACCTGCTGGCAAAAATTCTGGCGGAGCGGGCAGCGTCCTAAGGCAGATTATGCGTGAAAAAGCGGGGCTAGTTCACAGTGAACTAGCCCCGCTTTGTATGGGTCTTAGCGGTGCGGGGCTTAGTGGGCGTCGCCCTTAGCTTCGCTGGGGGTGAGCGGCTCGGGGTGGGAGCCGGTAGCGCGCGCAATGGCTGCCATGAGGTGGTAGACCACCAGGGTTGCGGCGGTGCCCAGGGCAATGCCTGCGAACTGGAGATCCCCGATATCCCAGGTGTAGTCGGCAATACCCACAATCAGGGCCACGGACGCGGCGGTGAGGTTGACCTGGTTGGAGAAGTCCACGCGGTTCTCTACCCAGATGCGCACGCCCAGCATACCGATCATGCCGTAGAGGACGGTGGCGGCTCCACCCAGCACGCCTGCGGGGACGGAGGCAACGGCTGCACCGAAGACCGGGAAGACCGAGAGTAGCACTGCCACGATGGCGGCGACCCAGTAGGCTGCGGTGGAGTAGACCTTGGTGGCTGCCATAACGCCGATGTTCTCGGCGTAGGTGGTGGTACCGGAGCCGCCGCCAGCGCCTGCCAGGGTGGTTGCCAGGCCGTCAGCCATCAGGGCACGGCCGGAGTAATTGTCTAGGTTCTCACCGGTCATCAGCGCCACCGATTTCACGTGGCCAATGTTCTCAGCCACCAGCACTAGGATGACGGGGATGAAGAGACCGGCCAGGTTCCAGTGGAATTCGGGGGCCTGGAAGTGGGGCAGGCCGATGAGACCTTCGGTGTCCCATGCCTGCTGGATTTTACTGAAGTCAACTTCACCGCGAACAACTGCGGTGATGTAGCCGATGATGACACCCAGCAGAATGGCCAGACGGCCGATCATACCCTTGAAAATCACCGAGATCAGGATGATGGAGACCAGGGTCGCTAGTGCGGTGACGGGGGCTTCCATAAAGTTATTCTTGGCGCTAGGTGCCAGGTTAAAGCCGATCAGTGCCACGATAGCGCCGGTGACGACCGGGGGCATGAGCCTGGTGAGCCAGCCGGTGCCGGCGAACTGCACAATGGCGCCTACTAGGAAGAGGCAGACACCTGCCATAACGATGCCACCCAGTGCGCCGCCGGGGCCGTACTGGTTAGTTGCCGCTGCCAGTGGGGCGATAAAAGCGAAGGACGAGCCCAGGTAGGAGGGCACGCGTCCTGCGGTAATCAGCAGGAAAAGGATGGTGCCAATACCCGAGAAGAAGAGGGTGGTGGCGGGCGGGAAGCCGGTCAGCAGGGGCACCAGGAAGGTCGCGCCGAACATGGCAACCACGTGCTGGGCACCAATGCCGATGGTGCGGCCCCAGCTGAGGCGTTCGTGGGGGCGGACGACGCCGCCGGGGGTGATATTTTTACCGTCGCCATGCAGCGTCCAGGCGAAAGGGGAGCGAGAGGTCACAGGGTGTCCCAACCGTAGTGTAATGAGTGTAAATCGTCCTTAGTTTACTCTGCCGCTGCGCTACAGGGGTGCAAGAGCGAGAGTGAGCTTGAGCGGTTGGGAATCTCTTTACGAGCTGATGCAGGCTAATCTTTCAGGATTTCAGGTAGCATACCGAGATTATCGAGCTGCCGCACCACGTAGATTGCGAGTAGGTTACTCAGACATACCTGGTATTTGCGTGTTCCTTCTTCCCTGATCAACAGGTTTTGGGAAACCAGCTTCTTGAGGAATTGACTACGGGTGGCAGAGGAACCGGGTATCAAGTCAGCAACGTCACCCGATTTGGCTACACCAAGTTCGGCGACCCGTAGCAAAACGGCAATCTGGCTGTTAGTAATGTGATCGGCCTTGTAAGCACGTTCTAATGCAGGGGCATAAATATCGTTGAGAACCTTGGACTCATCAGAGAGATGAATGATGTGCTCTATATCCCGCTCGACGCCCTGAAGCACATAGAGGCACCACTGGATAATGCCCTGGTCATTAAGGTTATCTGCCTCGCTGAGCTTCTCGTAGTAGAGATTTCTGTCTGCCCCAAAAACAATAGTGGGATTCAGAGCCCGGTAACCGCTGACTGAGGTAAAGCCCTGTTTGATGAGCATGGCGTAGGTGAGCAGGCGCGCAACTCTGCCGTTGCCGTTGGTAAAGGGATGAATCCATACAAATCTATGGTGGGCGATAGCTGTCTGGAGCAGTTGGTTCTGAGGGAGCGTTTGCTGGTTGATGAAGTCGACCAGCTCGTGCATGTCAGCTGATACTGATTCAGGCCCGGGAGGCGTGTGTGCGGACTGCGAGATGCCTACATGCGTTGTGCGGTAGCCGCCTGGCGTTTTGTCACCTTCTCTGCGTAGACCGTCAACCGCTATGGTGTGAAGCGTGCGGATAAAATGCTCGGTGAAGATGAAGTCTTCACCCACGTTTTCATCGATGAACTGGCTTGCTGCTTCGAGGTTGAGGATTTCTTGAATACCGTCATCAGCGGTCGGGTTGCCTGCTGATGTGGCGGTCAGGGCCTCCACGATGGTGGTTCGGTTGCCTTCAATCCGGGCTGAGAGCACGCTTGAGAGATGTCCAAAGAGACGGCGTAGCTCATCCAGCAGAGGACTTTCTGACCCCTGTGAAATTTTGAGCTGAGTGCGTAGACGCTCGAGTCTCACTACCGATTCAGCCAGAGGAGAGGCAAAAGAGAAGTCGGGAATGTTGATTGAATCCATGAAACTATTTTATATCGTTCAACTCATTATTTAAGTGGATGAATGATTTTACCCCTAAAAATCAAGGAACGACCAGTTAACCTACAGATCATTATTTAAGTTCGTGGTTCTGGTTATTTAAAAGTTTTGCTTTTGAGAGTCGTAGGATGTTGATATGACTTCCCCTTTAGATTCTCTAGCCGCGCTTGATGGGCTGGTTTTGAACTCGTCCCAGGCTGCAATAGTTGCCGGTGTAGAGAGAGCGGTTGTACCTACTTGGGCTAAGAGGCATGCGGACTTTCCCACAGCGCAGAGGGGCGCCAAGACCCTATATTCTGCGCTTGAGTTTGTAGAGTGGTGCGCGAAGCGTCCTGCCCAAAAGCCGTTAGAACAGATATTGGCAGATGCCGCGGTGCTGGGTGGTGCAAACGAATGCTCGGGTTTAGCCAGCAAAGAGCAGATGCATGCCTTTCTAGTTTTTAGCATTATCTATGAGCAGATTGAATTCCGTGCAGACGAGCGTCCAGCAGCCTTGCTGCGCAGGTGCGCTGCAAAATCCCAGTCTCTAGCAGAGCTGGTAAAACCTTACCTGCTCACGATGAGCACCGGAATCTATGAGGTTTTGAACAGAGTGGGAGCCCTGGTTGCCCGGTATTCTGAAGAACCTCTGAACTCTTTCCAACTATTTCTTGCCGTGAATGAGCGCGGCTCTAATGAGTCTATGCACGGGCTCGTTGGGGAGTTCCTCGCTGATCTGCTGAGCGAACTTGGCACTGGGCTTCACTTCCATTTTCCTAAGTCTTCTAACGATGACATTTTAATTCAGCTGGCGCAGGTACTTGTGGCCAATAACCCCGATGGGGTGCAGAGCATTAGCTTTGCTGAGGACGTGAAAGAAAATAATGGGCTTCTGCGCTTATTTCAGGTCTTTTTATCAGCTGATAGTCTCTATAGCTCCTACCGGGAGAGGCAGCTTGAAGAGGCCCAAGATGCTTCTACCATCGTCACCTACCTACCTCTGACCAGGCGGGACGCCACCTACGAGCTTTACTGGAAAGAGCTTAGCCAGGTTGTAGACGGCTCCCCTGAGGGCGTGCCGATTGTAGTTTTGGGTAGGTCTGATCTACTAACCAGCCCAGTACGTGATGGCAGCCAAGTTAGTAGCGCACACACGGATATGTTGCGCTATGGCCACATGGTTGCTGTGGTAGATCTTGGTCCGGGAGTCTTGCGATCTGAATCGAACGTTCCTCTGGCAGTGGCAATTTTCGAGAACCACAGAGTTGGTCCGGATAACCGGCCTCGGGTTGCTGTGCTCGACCTTGGTGGTGGGCTGGGCCAGAGGGACACCCGTTGGCGGGCCGTCATACACGATATGGGTGCTCTGGTGCAGGAGGACTGGTCTTCTGCCATGCACAGTTCAGTCGGGGAACATACGCTGGTCAGCGGTCAATATGTGGTGTGGCGGGAAATTTCTGAGCACGGAGCATATAGCCATAAAAGCGTGGCGAAGCCCGGGCAACAGAGAGTGAGTGTTATTAACTCTAAAGTCAGGGAGATTCAGACAACCAACCTGCAGCCTCTGAGTTTGGATTGGCGTGTAGCTGAGACCGTGCAACAGAAGCACCCTACTATCGCAGAGCTGATAGGCCGGAGAGCTTTTAAGCGGGTGCCGGGCTATGCCCAGTCCACGCTCCCTGCGGGTTTGGTACGCACTGTTGAAGCTAAGGACGGCGGCGCCTGGGTGCGTCTGCTAGATGAGGACAGCATGGCAAGGCTGGGCAGAGGGACCACTGTGCCCACTGCTTTTAGGGCGCTGAAAGTGGCTGATCTGGCGCAACTTGGTAACTCAGCCAATCTGGCCCTGCCGGGGGACGTAGTGGTCTCTGAGCATAGTGCTGAGACATTCGTAGTGGGGGCTGAGTTTGGTCTGGTGCTGGTCCAAGCCCCGCTCTTTATTTTGCGTAGCGCAGATGAGAATCCTCAACAGGTCGCACTTAGCAGCGAGGTCTTTGCGCGGCTGGTGCGGGCTGGTTTGCAGGAACAGAAACTAGCCGGTGCTCAGAAGGCTCTAGCGAAAGAAGTGAGAGTGCCACCTGCTGTGCTGAAAGCATTTACAGGTGCTGTTGCTGAGAATGACTCCCTGGAAACAGAGCTGGCAAAGATTAAACATCAAAGGCAGGCGCTCGCTGAGCGTCTGGCTGCCTTGGAAGAGCTGGAGCAGCAGACTCTTGCTGGCTTGTCAGAAGGAACCATTACCTTCCTTGAAAAAGGCATATAGAGCTAATGATACGGGGGCGTATCAGTAGCTACTCTATCTTTGCGAGCTTTTCCGTGAGAATCTTAATTCAGTTTAGTTCACTGGTTCGTACCGGTGCATAGTGAAAAGAGGTTGAGTTAATGGTTACTCGTAAGGCTACTAAGTCTGCTGCTACTACTCCCGCGGAGCTGCGGGATCTGATGTGGAAGGCAGCTGATAAGCTGCGTGGTTCCATGAATTCGTCGGACTACATGAATTTTGTGTTGGGACTTATTTTTCTGAAGTATCTCAGCGATAGTTTTGATGAGCGCGCTGAGGCTATTCGCGCCGAGATCGCCGAGGATGGATTCGAGGGCCAGGAACTTGAGGAAGAGCTGGAAGCTTATCTGAGCGACCCGGATGAGTTCTACAGCGCCAGTGTTTATTTTGTGCCGGAGAAGGCTCGCTGGGGTTTCATTGCTCAGCAGGCTAAGAGTGGCAGCGTGGGTGAACTGCTTGATGCTGCCATGCGCGAGATTATGGACGCTAACCCACGTCTGAATGGTGCCTTGAGCGAGATTTATAACCGGGAGAACGTAGACCAGACCCGTCTGGCCGGCTTGATTGACCTCTTTTCTAATGCCGATTTCAAGGCAATGCGTGAGGATACCGGCCGCTCGTCTCTAGATATCTTGGGTGAGGTCTACGAGTACTTCTTGGGCCAGTTTGCAGCTAAGCAGGGACAGCGCGGCGGTGAATTCTACACTTCGCGATCGGTGGTGCGCACCCTGGTGGAGATTCTTAACCCGGTGGATGGCAAACTCTATGACCCCTGCTGTGGTTCTGGCGGCATGTTTGTGCAGTCTGAGAAGTTCGTTGAGGCCCACGGCAAGCAGTTTCAGCAGGAGAAGGGCTATGAGCCATCACTAACTGTGTATGGGCAGGAGTACAACGACCAGACCTGGAAGCTAGCGCGCCTGAACCTGGCGATTCACGGTATTTTTGGGCACCTGGGGGACCGCTGGGGCGATACTTTCGCTGAGGACCGCCACGCTGGTGAGAACTTTGATTTTGTGATGGCTAATCCTCCCTTCAACTTGAAGGAGTGGAGCCGCCGCACTGATGATCCGCGCTGGAATTTTGGTGTGCCCCCGGAGCGCAACGCTAACTATGCCTGGTTGCAGCACATTTGGAGCAAACTGAACGCTGGTGGCTCAGCTGCTGTGGTGTTGGCGAACGGGTCGATGACGTCTAATGCCGGTGGTGAGGATGAGATCCGCCGGGCGATGGTGCAGGGCGATGCAGTGGCTGCCATGCTGGTGCTACCTGCCAACCTGTTTACGGGTACAGCGATTCCGGTGTGCGTGTGGGTGCTGGCTAAGGATAAGTCGGCGGGTAAACGTGGCACTAGTGAGCGTAAGGGCGAGATGCTCATGATCGACGCCCGCAGTTTGGGCCGCATGATTGACCGTAAGACGCGCGTGTTTGACGATGAGGATATTCAGAAGATTGCTGGTGCTTGGCAACGTTGGCGTGGTACCGACTCAGAGCTCAATACAGGGGTCTACGAGGATGAGCTGGGTTTCTGTAAGTCAGTAACGGTTGAGGACATTGAAAAGCAGGAGTGGGCGCTTGCCCCGGGCAGGTACGTGGGTTCTGCTGCGGTGGAGGAAACCGGCGAGCCAGTGGATGTACGTATTGCGCGTCTGCGGGTGACTTTGGCAGAACAGTTTGCGGAGTCTGCGCGCCTGGCTGACGTGGTGCAGAAGCACCTGGCGTCGCTGGACTTGCCGGACGTGCCTGCTGAGGTCGCCGCTACTGAAAGCGAGGGGGCGTAAGCATGGCGCTGGAACTGACTCAAGAGCAGAAGGACGCCGGCTGGCTGTCAGGAACTTTAGAAGAATTTCTGACGCTCATTATTGACCATCGAGGTAAGACACCTAAGAAGCTGGGGGGTGACTGGAGCGAATCAGGTCATCGGGTTATTTCTGCTATTAATATGAAGAACAGCAGAGTAGACGGCAATGATCACCACTATGTTGACGATGAAATTTTTGCTAAATGGATGAAAATTCCCGTCGCTGTTGGGGATGTATTCCTGACGTCTGAGGCTCCAATGGGAGCAGTGGCTTATATTTCTGACCATGAAGCAACGGACTGGGTTGTTGGGCAACGGATTTTTGCTTTGAGAGCTGATGAAAAACAACTGCACGGTCGTTATTTGTACTACCTATTGCAGACTAACAATATGAAGGAGCAATTGGAATCTAGGTCATCAGGCACTACTGTTATGGGCATTAAACAGGCAGAACTTAGAAAAGTTGAGCTGATTCTGCAGCCCGTAGAAGAGCAGAAGCGTATTGCTGAGATTTTGGGGTCGGTGGATGACAAGATTGAGGCTAACTCCCGCCTCCTTGATTCCCTTTCAGAACTTGCGATTGCGGAAGTTGAACGGTTGGAATTATTTTCTGAGGAGCCAAATTCAGTTTTAGGAGATTTAATTACGTTTTCTCCCAAGGTCCCCAAACCAGATTCTGACACCTACCAGTTCATTGATATGTCTGTTTTGCCAACTACTGGACCCATAACAGGCGCTATCAGTCATAAGGAAAACTGGACTGGTAGCAAGTTTGAGGAGGGCGATACTCTCTTTTCTCGGATCACCCCCTGTCTTGAGAATGGAAAAACTGCGATAGCAATGGGTCTAGGCGACAAACCAGGGATTGGCTCAACAGAGTTCATCGTAATGCGCGCTTTAGAAGCTGGGAAAGAGCTACTCCCGTATGGCATTGCTAGAAATGAACGCTTCCGGGAGATTGCTATTCAGAAGATGACCGGCACCTCGGGCCGTCAGCGTGTGAAATGGCAGGACCTGGCCTCTACTCCTGTGAATGCCACTCGTGTCTCCGGGTTCCAACTTGGTAAAGCTGAATTTGAATTGATGCGATCATTCCGAGAAGAAAACATTTTGCTTGCCAGCATCCGCAACCTCCTCATCCGCCACCTGATTGGGTAAGTAAATGACTTTAGTCTCAGCTGCAGTTCTAGGCGCCTTTACTTTAGTTATTCTATACTGTCTTTTCCTAATCTTATACCTTGGGCCCGCTTACGGGGTTTCGAATTCTGAAATAAGAAAAATACGCCAAAAAATTAGAGAAATAACATTGCGGCAGTATGATAAATCTCTTATTAAAGCCGAGGCAGTAGATTATTTCGTCAGCTTAGAAAAAGTTCGGAGGCCAATACGTGACATCTCGCTGGAAAACATCGATGTTATTTCTAAAGCTGTAGCTGGAGAATCACTACAAGGGATTAGTAAAAAAGTTGAAGATCTTAGGAAGCGGGGAATATCCAAGGTTAGCGAAGAAATTGATGATGCCTTTGAATCTAATGAGTCATATAAAAAAATTTATAATTTGGTTAGAAGGAGAATCTTTCAGTATAGGGTCAAACATCATTTCTTGGGTACCTGGCTTTTTCTGACTGAAACCCTCCCTCGTATGTTAGATAGATGGGGTCGATATATAACTATCACGGCAGTCATTTCTGTTATTTCTGGATATTCCTTTTGGTATTTAAGTGGAGGTAGTGGAGAGGAATCGAAGTTGATCGATACAGCTGTAAATTTTCTGTCGTATGGAGCGCTGATTTCTGTGACGATTGCAATTGTATGTGAGGTTGCAATTGCGACACGTTCTGTATATTTGGATTATAAAAATGGCAACATTGGAAAGAGATATTATATGGGGCTTATTGCTGTTCTTGTTATTATATTTATTTTTTTCCTGGCGGCCTCACTCCTGTTTCGTCTTAACTTTATATCTATTTATTTCGCGGTGGCCGGTTCCTTGAATAATTTTAACCATGACTCTGTTGCTCTTTTGGCGGCTTTCGCTGTGGGGTTATACTTTCTCCTACGTTTTACTTCTAGGATGCTTAGGAGGAGCGCTTACCCGTTAAGCTGGAAACTATTTTGGTCTTCAGTTTCGTTGATGTCCTCGCTGATGTATTTTAGTTTAGTTTTTGACATTGATAAGCTTAATAGTTTATTTTTAATCATTTATTTAAGCATGTATTTCTTGTTTTTTTTCATACTATTTTGTTCCTGGCTTATCAAGAATATCGAAGTATTTATTGATTTAAGGAAAAGTAAATTTCGCGTAGGGATCGGGGGGTGGATTGCATTTATTGTTTCATTAATAGTTTTTTTGGTGGGTGTTATTCTTATCTTCTTAGCTTACTCCCAGGGTTCTGCTGTTCAAGGAGATGGCATGGTTGATGTCATGGAGGGCGCGTGGCCTCGGCTTCAAGAGTTGCTTAAATTTCTAGTGACAGCTTTATCTGGTATAGCACTTATCACATTTTCGGTCTTAATTCTAGCAGTATTCCAGTACGGGACAATAGAACGCCACAATAAATACAAAAAAGAACTATTATTTAAGGAGAGTGTTTTCTCATCGAATTTCTACAATGATAAAAGATTGTTAAAAGAACTTTTTAAGCCTTAGTGAGTAAAGATTTGATTATCTAGATTTCTTATACCAAAAGCATTCGGGAGATCTTATTATTCACGTAGGAAGATATTAATTGATTAGTTTTTTCACGGCTGAGATTAGTTTAGATGTGCTATGAGGCTGAGCCGCTGAACCTGGTATGAATTGAATCTCTAACAGCTAGGCCGTTCGGGATGGTGGGTTTATCGAGTTTTTCTCGTGAATGATTCTATATTATGAGGCTTATTCAAAAGGGGTCTTCTGGTGAAGCAAGATCAGCTCACCAA
>NZ_JAYWLX010000011.1:0-85580 GCF_040946345.1 Rothia sp. LK2492
CTACCCAAACAGGGTCTGTTATGAAGTACTGGCGCAACGCCCCACCAATCGCTTTGTTAATGAAGAACTCTGTGGAACCAAAGTTCGTGATGAGGATTTCTTCAAGCAGGACGGTGCCTGGCCGGGGTTCTGCACCCGCATCTAAGCAGCGGTTTGCTCAAAAACCTGGACGTGGTCAGTGAAGTTCGTGGGGGTGGTCTTTCGAGTGGTCGTTAGAGGCAGATAGAAAGCAGGACGCCCGCAGTGAAGTTAACAGCGGGCGTCCGGCGGTGACGGTGGTCAGGGTTAGAAACTCTCCGAACCACCGTAGGAATCGTGCACCATGTTGGCAAAACGGGAGTAGTGACCCTGGAACGCAACCGCGATGGTCTTAGTGGGGCCGTTACGGTGCTTAGCCACAATCACGTCAGCCTCACCTGCACGCGTGGACTCTTTCTCGTAGTAGTCCTCACGGTGCAGAAGGATCACCATATCCGCATCTTGCTCTATGGATCCACTTTCGCGAAGATCTGAAACCTGCGGTTTCTTGTCCGTGCGCTGCTCTGAGCCACGGTTGAGCTGGGACAGGGCAATGACCGGCACCTCAAGCTCCTTAGCCATCAGCTTCAGAGCACGCGAGAACTCGGAGACTTCCTGCTGGCGCGACTCAACTTTCTTACCCGAGCTCATCAGCTGCAGGTAGTCCAGTACGATCAGCTTGAGGTTATTCTTCTGCTTCAGGCGGCGGGCCTTAGCGCGAATTTCCATGAGAGTCATGTTGGGTGAATCGTCGATAAAGAGAGGGGCGCTATCCATCTTGCCCATGGCGGTAGCAATTTTTGCCCACTGGTCATCGTCCAGCTTGCCCTTACGCAAATCAGATAGGTTGATACCTGCCTCAGCAGAAAGAATCTTCATCGCAATCTCATTGCGGCCCATTTCCAGGGAAAAGAAAACAGTGGTCATATTGTGCTTAATAGCCGCTGACCTGGCGATATCTAATGCGAATGTGGATTTGCCCATGGCCGGACGCGCCGCAATCACAATCATCTGGCCCGCCTGCAGACCGGCGGTGAGCTCATCAAATTCAATGAAACCGGTAGGCACACCGTGGATGCCACCGGCACGAGAACCGTTAGCTTCAATCTCATCGACAGTCGAGTTCATCGCCTCAGACAGCACCACATAATCTTCTTTGGTGTTATTGCCCGAGACACCGTAAATCTCAGCCTGCGCCTGGTTGACCAGATCCTCAGCTTCACCGTCACCGCTGTAGCCAATCTGCACAATTTTAGTGCCAGCCTCCACCAGACGGCGCAGCATGGCGCGCTCGGCCACAATTTCAGCGTAAAAACCAGCGTTAGCGGCTGTAGGGACGCTGGCGATCAGGCTGTGGAGATAGGCCGCACCGCCCACCCGGTTCAGCTCACCGCGTTTGGTCAGCTCATCGGCAACCGTAATTGCGTCAGCCGGTTCGCCGTGCCCGTAGAGGTGAATAATGGCCTCATAAATACTCTCGTGGGCAGGTTTATAGAAATCAGCACCGCCACCAATGACCTCAACAACGTCAGCGATAGCGTCCTTCGACAGCATCATGCCGCCCAGTACCGACTGTTCGGCGGTGTCATCGTGCGGTGGAGTACGAACAAACTCAGACTGGCTTTCAGACACGGCAAACCCCTTATAAACGATCTTTGATGAACCTCTATCATCTCACCTGACCCGCGAAAGTTCTCTACCCAAAAAGGTATAAAGGGTGCGCTTTTAACCCCTTTTTCTACCAAAGGATGTCGGCTGTTTGCACCAGGGTGAATATCAGCAAAGCCCAGCGCATCGCGTCGGGGAAGGCAGGCAAATCAGGGAGGGCATCAAATGCATCTTTCCTGATAAAATTAGGTTATAGTTTCTTCTAGGTTAGGTAAACCTTATACATCAGGAGAACCAATGAAGATTTCACGCACTCGCTTTTTGCAGCTCTCACTAGCTACTGCCACCGCTGGCCTACTCTCAGCCTGTTCCACCGGATCAGGCGATTCGGCGAATTCCACTGCACCGTCCGCAGATACCGGTGGTGAATACACCGTCAAGCATGCCTTCGGGAGCACAACCTTCAAGCAGGTTCCTCAGCATATTGCCGTGGTGCAACCCTGGAAGAACCCCGACATCCTGCTGGCCCTGGGGATTATTCCGGTGGGTGTTCCGCTGGTGAGCTGGGGTCAGAACAGTAATGACTCAACGGATTGGTTCGAAGCCAAGTTGACTGAGCTGGGTGGAAAACTTGATGACATCACCCGCTACTCAGAAACCGATGGGCCCAACTATGAAGAGCTGGCAAAACTTGATCCGGACGCCATTTTTGTGCCCTACGGCGATACTTCCCAGGAGGTTTATGACAAGCTGGCCGCAATTGCCCCGGTAGTCCCCGCCCCCGAGGGAGTAGGGGCTTATGAAACCAGCTGGCAGCAGTGCCTTGAAATGGCGGGTGCCATGCTACGCCGTGAGGACGATGCCGCTCAAGTCATCGAGAATACCGAAAAGCTGATAGCGCAGAAGGTCGAAGACTTCCCTACCATCAAGGGAGCTAGCTTTATGGCAGGTTACTTTGATGTGGAGCAGAACACCTTTGGCGCTTACACCTCCAAGGATTCCCGCCCTCAGTTCTTCGAATCGCTGGGCATGGTTAATGCACCCTACATTGTGGAACATGAGGCCGGGGCTGAATCCGTTTTCTTGAACATTTCTTCTGAGGTACTCGATACTGTAGAGTGCGATGTTCTATGGGCTTGGACTAATTCTTCCGATGAAGAAGCAGCAGTGCGCGAGAACAAGCTCTTTGCTCAGATGCCCGCTCTCAAAAACGACGCGGTAATTTTTGAATATGACAAGCACCCGGGGCTTGCCCTCTCCGCCGCCTCCCCGCTCTCGGTCGCCTGGATTCTTGAAGAAACTACTCTTTTGGAAAATCTAGCTGACGCAGTGGCACACACTCGCGCTGCCTAAGAACGGCGTTCAAATCTGCATCGAGGGCAGGGTGCATCAATGCCACAAAAAGCGCCCATTTCTTAGCGACCGGTGAGGTAGTCTCTGGCGATTGCCTCACCCAGTTGCTCCACAAAACGGCGCGGGTCAGCCAAGGACTCTTCGAGGCTGGCTCCGGCACCCACCACCGAATAGATATCATCAAAGCCCGCCTGCCTCCAGGCGTCCTCTTCTAGCTCGTTAAGCCCGCAGACGGCAAGCACCGTTTTCCCCTGTTCCTTAGCCTCCCGTGCCACCCCTGCGGGACCTTTTCCCTGCAAAGTTTGAGTATCCAGCTTGCCCTCCCCGGTAATGACGATGTCTGCTGCAGGCAATTTTTGGGTAAACCCAGTGAGTTCGAAACAGACCTCTGTGCCAGGGCGCATAGTAGCACCCAGCACCGATAGGCAGGCAAAGCCCAGCCCACCGGCAGCGCCCGCGCCGGGTACATCCGCATAAGTTCCACGTGAAACATTAAGCTCTTGCTCAACTGATATAGCTAGTTTTTGTAGATTTTGGTCGAGCAGGCTTACCTGTTCTTCACTGGCACCCTTCTGAGGCCCATAGACTGAGGCAGCTCCATTGCTGCCAGTCAGGGGGTTGGTGACATCACAGGCGACAAAGATTTGAACCTCATCTAACCGTGCGCCAAGACCGGAAAAATCCAGGACATCCAGAGACGCAAGAGCGCCACCGCCAGGGGTAAGCTCCTGCCCGTCCATATCCCTCAACGAGGCGCCCAATGCCTGCATGAGACCAGCACCGCCATCGGTAGTGGCAGATCCTCCCACACCAATAACCAGGGTTTTAGCGCCAATTCCCAGGGCGTGATGCACCAGTTCGCCAGCCCCGTAAGAGGTGGCATTCCATGTGTCCAGCTGGTGCTGACGTAGACGCCAAATACCCGCAGCTTCAGCGATTTCTATTACTGCGGTCAATGTTGTTTCATCAAAGGCATACCGAGCCTCAACCTGAGCTAGGCCCTCAATGGACGGGAGAGGGCCGGTCACCTGGCACGTCACCTCGGTGTACCCGGCAGCAAGAGCGGCGTCTACCGTACCGTCCCCGCCGTCGGCGATAGGGCAGATAACCGGGTTCAGCGACCTATCAATCCGTTTTATGCCGGCAGCTAGAGTTTCTGAAAGATCCTTGCCGCTGAGGGTCCCCTTGAATTTATCGACTGCTATTAGAACATCCATGCACCTCATTATGCCCGCTCACCAGCTATAGGTTAATGAGAAAACGCCCTGCCAACTGTACTGCCGGCAAGGCGTTTTCTACTACACACACATACACATGAAAGGACACTCATGCAAGAAACCTACGTTTCTTGAAGCTCTCTCGAACCTTGTACCTCAAGTATGGCAGGGGTGTTTGTGTGTCAGCATAAATCCACCTGTGCAGAAGCTATGAAACCAGTTTCAGCCCCACAATGCCCGAAATGATCATCAGCAAGAAGAGTATCTTGGCAAGAGAAACCGGTTCAGTCCCCGTTGCCATAGCGTAGAGAACGGTTACTGTGGCCCCAATTCCCACCCACACTGCATAGGCGGTGCCTGTAGGTAGCTCCCGCATCGCGTAGGCAAGACCCAGCATGCTGAGCACCAGACCCACCGCAAAAACCAGGGAAGGTGTGAGGCGTGTAAGACCCTCAGATTTCCCCAGGGCAGTTGCCCATACCGCTTCAAAAAGACCAGAAATGACGAGAATAAGCCAGTGCACGGCTACTCCTTACAGTAATAAGAAAGGTGAGTGGCCGTCGTGCTTTACTGCCAGCTCAGTAGCGGTGGCAGACCGGGTACGGCTCCCTCGTCCAGGCTCATTCAGTCTAGCAAGCCTTCATCTAGAGTGGAGATGAGGACGCTGAAGGGTACTGAGGTACCCACTGACGGACCAGCCCCTTCTTGCCATAAGATAGTCGTCGGTGAACCGCCTCAAAGGGCCCCTTCTTGCCCCTTGCTTCAAGCAGGCAAGCAAAGCCGAGGGTCAGTAGCCAGCCGCCGGTACCCACCAGCAAGAGTAGTCCGGCACCCGCATGTGCGAAAAGCCCCAGGGCAAAGGGCGCAAAAACGATTAAGAAGATAACGGACTGCAGCACATAGCCGGTCATCGAGCGACGCCCCAGAGCAGCTAGTGCCCACAGTGGAGCTGAGAGTTTTTGCCCGGTGTCCACTTTCTGCTGTGCACCGTTTAGCAACAGGGCAAGAAGAGCAATAAAGCCGGGTCCAGCAGCCGTACCCAGAGTCATGGTCAGCACCCCAAAGATACCGGTATCCAGCACACCAATTGCTTCAAGGCCCGCTGGGACGCCCGTGCCCACAGCAACCACTGCCCCAAAAGTAGCCGTCCAGACCAGCACTTTCCTATAGCGTGCAGGGTCAGCCAGCACACCCTCACGCGCAGCCACAAGACCAATAATGACCAAGGGTAAGAGTATAAAAGCTTGCACTGGGAAACCCAGTAGATTCATCAGCATCACGAGCAGACCGGTGAGCATGACCCTACCGTAGGTTTCAGAAGACCCCAGGAGCAGTTCTGCATCGACTGACGTTGAGAGCCAGTCACTCCCTAAAACTGAGGTCATGAACAGTGACCCCACCACGCCCATCAAACAGGTCATTGTGAACATGGATCCAGCTATCCACAGCAGGATTTTGGTACGTACGGTAATCAGGGTGATGAGAACAAGCCCCAACAAGCCATAGGTAACCATAATGTCGCCCCAGAAGAGAAAGACAGCGTGCAGAATACCAAAGACAGACAGCAAACCGTAACGTCGCGCCAGCACACCGCGGGCAGCACTCAGCGGATAACCTCGCCGATAAAGACTCATCGCAATGATTCCCAGGCCAAACCCCAGCAGAGTGGCAAACATCGGGAAGCCGCGGGAGTGAACAAAGGAGGTGGTAAACATGATGGCCAGGGCGTCCCACCAGCTGCCATTAACCACGCGCCCAGCAGTAGTCATTTGACCCCCGCCGATGACGACCCACGCAGTGGCAACATTTGCTATTGCAATGCCCCAGAGCATGACACCACGAGCGATATCAGGAACCACCATGCGCCGCTGACTTGCTGAAGCCGCTGATGGTGACGAAATTTGTGCTGGAGGTAGAGTGAACGTCTGGTCTTCCTCGGTGTGCATGACTGGTACCTTTCATAAAAATTATCCCCAGTCTATGGTGCTACCACAGGGGAGGACCTCCCCCACCAGAGGGAACCAGGAGGGGGATAATAAAAAAAATAAGAGCGGTGAGACCCCCATACCGGTCTCACCGCTCTTGTTCACAGGTTCAGCATTACCTGTTACTGAAGCACACACATTCGCTTCTTGATTCTTTCGAACCATTATCTCTATTTAACAGGCTTATGCTTATGCTTGCTTTGAAGTTAGCTGATAAGAAGCTGAGTGTTTTAAGAAGGTTTATTAGAAGAAAGTACCTATCAGAAAGAACCACAGCACCGGATTAGCCAGCAGAGAGACCACCAGCACGGCAAGAAACCAGCTGCCGTACCGTGAATACCGGATAAGTCCCGTGAGGGCTAGAATAAACGCCACGGTTGCTGCCAGCACGCTAACAATCATAAACCCCAAGAAAGTAGCTAACACAGTGGACGGCGAACCAACATTGACAGTAAATGCTAAGACCAAGCTAAGAACAGCAACTCCTTCAGTCACCGCAGCAGCAATCAACATCTGGGTGCTCGGCGCTTTGCGTGGTCTAGGAGCAACTTTAGTAGAAGAAGGCATATCCTCTAGCATGCCAAACTCAACTCAAAACACCCAATTTCACCCTCAGTAGATGAGCTGTCTCGAAAAGAGCGCAGATAAAACAAAACACCCCGGCTTCCACTAAGGGTTCCGGGGTGTCTTCTGAAGCCTAAGCGTGAAGCCTAGTAACTACTCGTAGAGTAATTACGCAGCTACAACGTCCAGTTCAACGTTGGCAACAACGTCTTCGTGCAGACGCACGGTGACGGTGTATGAGCCGGTGCGCTTAATAGCGGAACCGAGGTTGATGGTGCGCTTGTCAACATCACCTGCGCCAGCTGCTGCAATAGCGTCAGCAACGTGCTCAGCCTTGACGGCGCCAAAGAGGCGGCCGTCAGCGCCAGCCTTGTGGGAAACAACAACGTGCTTGCCAGCAAGAGCTGCAGCAGTTGCCTTTGCGTCCTCAAGGTTAGCCTTTACGCGTGCTGCACGAGCTGCACGGATTGACTCAACCTGACGCTCGCCGCCAACAGTCCAGGTGACCGCGAAGCCGCGGGGCAGCAGGTAGTTACGGGCGTAACCGTTCTTTACGGTAACGACATCGCCAGCAGCACCGAGACCGGTGACTTCCTGAGTAAGAATGATCTTAGCCATGTTCTTCTACTTTCCTTCTCTTCTTAGCGGCCTGAGCCGGAGTAGGGCAGCAGTGCAACTTCGCGTGCGTTCTTGATTGCCAGAGCAATCTTGCGCTGTTCCTGAACGGTTACGCCAGTAACGCGACGAGCACGGATCTTGCCGCGATCAGAGATGAACTTACGCAGAAGTGCGACGTCCTTGTAATCGATTACGGTGACGTCTGCAGCCTTGAGCGGGTTCTGCTTGGGTTTGGGCTTACGGAGTTCAGCCTTAGCCATCGTGGTGCTCCTTCTTGGTTGGGAGCCCGCGGGATGAGCCGCGGGATGGTGGATAAATTTTCTTGGTGTGAAGGGGGCGCTAGGAGCGTTCCTCTAAACGCTGAGTTTAGAAGGGCGGCTCGTCGTCAGCGCCGCTACCCCAGTCGTAGTTACCGCCGGACTGGGCGCCCCAGGGATCAGCCTGAGGTGCCGGTGACTGCGGTGCGGCGGCAGGAGCTGCCTGCGGTGCATTCTGCTGCTGTTGAGCAGGTGCGCCGTAGCCACCCTGACCGCCCTGCTGCTGGCCGTAGCCAGCATTGGAGTAGCCGTTGCCGCCAGAGAATCCGCCCTGAGCGCCAGCGTTGAAGCCGCCGCCCTGGTTAAAGTCAGATCCGCCGCCAAAACCGCCAGCACCGCCACCGAAGTTACCCCCGGAGTTACGCTGATTGCGGTTGACGTTGGCTGACGCGAAGCGGAGTGAGGGACCGATTTCTTCGATCTCAAGCTCCATGCTGGTACGGCGTTCGCCTTCTTTAGTTTCGTACGAGCGAGACTTCAAACGGCCCTGCGCAATAACGCGCATGCCCTTCTTGAGGGTCTCGGCGACGTTCTCTGCAGCTTCACGCCACACTGAAGCGCGCAAAAAGAGGGTTTCGCCCTCTTTCCACTCGCCCGATGCGCGGTCGAAGTTGCGGGGAGTCGATGCGATCGTGAAGTTTGCTACCGCTGCCCCGTTGGGGGTGAAGCGTAGCTCAGGATCGCCGGTCAGGTTACCGATAACGGTAATGACGGTATCGCCAGCCATGTGATGCCTCCAGTCGTAAGATTTTGTTCAAATAAGTGTCGTGCTTCTGAGTATTACACGGGGGTCTGACATTTTAGTGACCTATCCGTAAAAATTTCAGAAGGGTAAGAGACTTACTTGGCTGAGACCTTCTGATCTTCCGGGCGGATGATCTTGGTGCGCATAACGGATTCGTTCAGGTTAAGAACGCGGTCCAGCTCTGCTGCAGTCTCGGGGGTTGCGGTGAAGTTAACTACTGCGTAGATGCCTTCAGCCTTCTTCTGGATTTCGTATGCCAGACGGCGGCGGCCCCAGATGTCCATATTGTCAACGGTGCCGTTGTCCTTGGTAATGATTTCAAGGAACTTGGAGAGGGTGGGCTCTACAGCCTTGTCCTCTACCTCAGGGTTGAGGATAACCATCAGTTCGTATGCACGCATGATTGAACCCCTCCTTTGGGCTAAGCGGCTATGGGATTTCCATAGCAGGAGATTACGTACGGCCTGGCGCAAACGGGGATTGGCCGAGTGCGGCACAGACTCGCTTAATCTTACAGGAGTGCGAGGCTTTTGGGCAGGTGTGGCACAGTTTTTTGGGTGTAGCTCACAGCACCTTTACCGCAACATGCGGAGGGTCTAGTAGCCGCGCTGACGTGCCAGTGAATTGATGAAACCAATACGGATGGGCATGGTGAAGAGATCCCAGATAAACATCAACACAATTGGCACGTAGGCTATCCAGAAAACAACCGGAAGGAGAGCAAAGAGTCCGCCGGCGACCAGGTTGAGCACAATGTAGGTGATACCCATAAAAGGCTGGCGCAGGTAGAACTTGTGGGCACCCAGCCACCAGAAGAAAATCAGCAAAAGGTAGGCAACCACCGCCGACTTAGCCTGAACGATATATACCGGCTGGCCTTGGGCAAAGCTCTGCGCACGACCTCCATTATTGAGAGGGGTGGGGCGGTAGTGTTCGGGTTGACCGGTCATGGGCTCCTGCCTTAGTTGCACCTAGAGAGTTTCGGCGTATTTCTGAAGGGTAGATTTAGCGGCATCTTCACTGGTGATAGCTTGCAGCAGGGCAGCTTCGCTCTCTTCGCTACCGCCCAGACCAACGCTAATGTCAGCGTGGCTTCCATTCGAGACTACCTCAGCACTGATGTAAAAATTGATGGTTTCTCGCTGGGCTTTACCATCAGCCAGGTAGGTGACTTCAAAGGTTGCCGGCCTGTAGCGGCTAGCTCGCCAGGTGTCTGCCCGCTGGTCGTTCTGCACCAGAAAAAAGACGGGGCGATTAATTAGTCTCCACTGGACATCAGTGATGGTAGCGGTGCTATCACTACCGTACGTTTCACTGGTGGGGCAACTTTCAACGTTCAACCGCCGAGCACTTTCGCAGCGCTCCAACCACGATTCAATGATTGTATTGGTTTCTTCCCACATGCGAGGAGATGGCCTCAGAACAAGGTCGACCGGTTGAAGATTAGAGCCCTGCCCGGGCAACGGGGCGGTAATAGTTGGCGGGTTAACGAGCCTGTAGTAGGAGTTATCCGGAAGGCTAAAGGAGTAGTCACCCGGGGGTAAGGGGATATTCCACTGAAACCCAGTCTCAGATTTTACCCGGCGGCTAGCTGGCAAACTCACCGAGGTTTGGTTGATATTCAGGTTATTGAGCGCAACCGGTGCCTGGAGGGTGAGAGCTTTGTAGGTGGGGGCAGAGAATTCCCACAGATCATTGAAGGGGCCGGTGCGAGTAGCTAATTTTAGCGGTAGAGAAAGATCCTGTTGCTGCCCACCAACAGAGACTTCCGCGTACACCGTGGCATACTCACCGCCGGTAGAGGTAGACCCTAAAAGAGTGAAATCTTCAATGCGTCCTTCAGCAGCGGAATAGGCTGAGTTAGAAAGGTAGGTGTGATCAAAGGAGCTATAGGCTGAGCGGTCTAGTCCGGAAACATAGTTGCCCTCTTTTAAGGCTGAGAGGTACCGCTCGGCAGTGTCCTCAGGAGTATGTGGCAGAGAGTAATAGTTGCCCACGGCCGCAACGAACGCTGCGAACAAAGAGAGGAGAACAACAGTAATGCTGAGTCTGCGGCGGACACTGCGAGAGTCCTTCTGGGTGAGAACCCCAGCGGCTTTGCCGGAAAGTTCCCCCACATGGCCGGGGATCCTGGTCATCAACTCCAGAGAGGTGGTTAAGGGCTCCCTCACGTGAGGCGAGCGTGAACGCTTCACAGCGCGGGCTAACCACTGCACGCTGTCCTTCTTTTTTTGCCCCATGAATCTATCCTAAGGGAAGATATCTAGCTCTACGGTTTTAAGCGGAGCTATTACCGCCTGGCTGAACCAGGCCGGACTCATAAGCAAAGACAGCTACCTGAACACGGTCTCTTAGGTTTAGTTTAGAAAGGACGGACCTAACATGACTCTTTACCGTTGCTTCAGAGACAAAGAACTTCTGAGCGATCTCGGTATTAGATAAACCGCAAGCAATAGCAAGCACGGTATCTTTCTCTCGTGGAGTCAGCAAAGCCACTTCTTTTGAATATAACGGATCAGGTATATAGAAACCGACCTTTTTGGTCTTGGTAAATTCTTCGATTAGTCGGGCTGTCATACGAGGGGCCACAATCGAATCCCCCTTAACCACAGACTGCACCGCCTTCACCAGCTCTTCTGGTTGTGCATCCTTCAGCAAGAAGGCACTTGCACCGGCTCGCAAACCTGCAAAAGCATACTCATCGATATCGAAAGTCGTTAAGATAATGACCTTTGCAGAGGTACTTCGACAAATGTGACCGGTAGCTTCAATTCCGTTCATGACCGGCATGCGCACGTCCATCAGCACAACATCGGGTTGAAGCTGGCGGGCGAATTCTAAACCCTGCTCGCCATCTGCTGCTTCGCCCACAATATCGATTCCGGCACCCTCTAACACCAGGCGGAAGCCCAGGCGAATGAGCGGCTGATCATCAACCAGGAGAACTCGCAGGTTTGTAGCATCAGACATGTTTACGGTCTTTCTATAGCTTCTTACTCTGTATGAGGAAACCTTGCTGAGAGCACCGTCGGTTGCCACACGAGGTGGACACGAGTGGTCCACCCTCCTAGATCATTTCTTCCAGCATCCACACTACCTTCGTAGAAGGCAGCGCGTTCGCGTATCCCAGCAAGGCCCTTACCTGACCCAAGGTTATTCGAGGGGGTGGGTATACCTTCAGGGGCGGTACTGCCGTTATCGATCACGCTCACTTCGATGTGCGGCAAGTGAACCCTTACGCTCACCCTCACCAGTGAAGCATCTTTGGCGTAGCGCAGGGCATTAGTGAGGGACTCTTGCACGATACGGTAGACACTCAGTCTCAGATTGTTGTCGGCGGGCAGTTCTTCCCCTTCATAGTCAAAGGTGACCGGCAGACCCGTAGCAGCGAACGAGCTCACCAAGTCTTCAAGGTTCTCTCGAGCATCAGCAGATCTACCTTCGGCCGGCAAAAGGTTAAGTTCTTGCCCGTCAGGATTGCGCAAAACGCCCAGGGTTCGTCTCATATCTGCAAGGGCGGATCGGCCCGTATTCGAAAGTTCTAAGAGCACCTCTTCAGCCCGGGCGCGGTCCCGCTGCCCAACGATTCTTGCACCATCAGCCAGAGTAATCATTACCGTCAGAGAATGCGCCACCACATCGTGCATTTCGCGGGCAATACGGTTTCGCTCTTCACTGGCAGCCAGCACCTGAGTCTGTTCGAAACGCTCGATTACTTGACGGTCGAACTCATTATTTTTATGAGCAAAACGCCCCATCATGACAATCACCAGATTAAAGGCTAGACCAAGAGCAACCATCAAACCCAGCGTAATAACAGTTGCTACCGGACTTTCATCCACACTCGTTGACGACACTTCTAACGAAGTATCGGTGTAAATAAAGAGGATATTTCCCAGGACATATGCCACCACTGATATACAGTAGCCCGCGACGGTCTTAGGTAAACTGGACTCAGCTGCGAGGGTGTAAAGAAAAATCATGGACGTAAACCCGGTCAGTATGTAACTACTGTGGAGATTTACCGTTAGTCCGTATAAAAATTCTGTGAAGGTGGATACCACCAGTAGCGTCAGCGGTATTTTTTTACGCCAAAAGATACTGATACCAAAAGCTAGATTACTCACACAGAGTATAGCCACGTACCAAGCGGCAGGAGACTCCTGGGGGATGGCACTAATCATCAAGAGAAATGCTGTGAGTACCAGGTTCAGTACTAGGAGCAACCAGTTGGTGCCTCGTGGATGGGTTTTGCGCCACCGGCTGAAGCGGCTCCAGCGCATAGCAATGAGGCGTTGCCCCTCTGAACGAAGGGCAACGCTCTGATCAACCGTCTGGTGATTCACTGCTGAAGACTACCTTTATTTAGAGTCGGTCAGCGCCAACCGCACCCACCCCAATAGAGCAGGTACCAGGCACCACACCGAAAGCCAGAGGCCGGCTTCAAGATTGGTGATGGCTGCATCATCAGCAACTCCTACAGCAGTGAAGGTTTGCCCCAGTGACATGGGCAGGTAGGGAACGAAGTCCCGAATCATTTCAGATGCCCCAGCAACCATATTCAGGGCGATACTCAGAATGAACATGACGACGACCACCAGAACGATACCGCCAGCATTGTTACGCAGCAGCGTGCCGAATCCCAGACCCATCCAGCTCATGAGCATGCAGTAAAGACCCACTGCTACCCAGTTACTCACGACATCACCGTTGACGGTCACGGCCTCGGTGATACCGCTATCGAGGAGCAATTGAGCTACTCCATAACTCAGGGCGGCTGAAATAAAGCCGATGAAGAAGGTCCAGAAGGAAACCACCAGAAGCTTCGCCAGGTAGGTGGCAGTACGGCGGGGAACAGTCGTCAGGGTGGTGTTAATCTGCCGGCTCGCGTATTCCGAACCGATAAAAACAACGGCGATAGAGGCCACCAGCATGGAGCCAAACATCATGCCCGAATCGCCAATCCCACGAGCGTAGTTATAGACGTCATCAACGGTCAGACCGGCGACAGGGGCTGCACCTGCTGCTACGGCTTCCTGGGCCGCCAGAGCACTTTCGTACATCTGGTTGATAACAACAGCGAACATAGCTCCCATGCCCACCATAATGAGCAGGGTAACCGCTAGCATAATCCAGTTAGTGGCAAGAGTGCGGAATTTGATGGCTTCACCGCGCACAGCACCCCAGAAGGTGAGTTTGTGGGAAGAGAAGTTGGCGGACACCTGGGCGGTTTCCGCCGATAGGGTTGCAGTAGTCATGGTTAGTTCTCCTTATCTACGGTTGCGCCCCAGGGGGTGCCGGCGGCAATTCCAGGTGTCGGTTGTCCAGCAAACTCTCCCGACTGGTATTCGACCTCATCACGGGTCATGTTCATGTAGACCTCTTCCAGGGTGGCAATCTGCGGGATAATCTCGTGCAGTAAAACCCCGGCGTCCACACCCAGGCGGGCAATATCGCGGGTAGGAGCCTGGACCAGCAGCCCATCGGTTTCTACCGCATCAAAAGCCACGGAGCGTTCTTTAAGGCGGTGAGCAAAGTCATCTCGCTCATCGGTGCGTACCAGTACACGGTCGTTGCTAGCCAGCGCTAAGAAATCCTGCATAGAGCTGTTTGCCAGAATGCGGCCGCGTCCAATCACCACCAAATCATCGGCGGTCTGGGACATCTCGCTCATCAAGTGCGAGGAAATCAGCACGCATGTGCCTTGGGACGCCAGGTGCCGGGCAAGGTTGCGCACCCAAATAACACCCTCGGGGTCAAGACCGTTCACCGGCTCATCCAATATAACGTTCTGGGGGTTACCCAGCAGAGCCGCAGCAATGCCCAACCGCTGGCCCATACCTAGAGAAAAGCCGCGCACCTTTTTACTGGCAACATTGTTCAGACCGGTCATTTCAATGACCTCATCTGCGCGGGACGCTGGTAGCCCGTGGGTGACTGCCAGCGAGCGCAGGTGGGCGCGTCCACTACGGCCCGGGTGCATAGCCTTAGCATCCAGCAACGCACCGACGCTGGTCAGTGGGCTGAGAAGGGAGCGGTAGTTTTTACCGTCGATCAGTGCGGTGCCACTGGTGGGTTTCTCAAGACCCAGCAGTAGGCGCATGGTGGTTGATTTGCCGGCACCGTTGGGGCCAAGAAAACCTGTAACCCTGCCGTCGGGTACGGTGAAACTAATGCCGTCTACAGCGGCTTTGTTCCCGTATTGTTTGGTGAGGTTACGAACTTCTAACATGCGTTCTCTCCTAGTGGGTCGTGTTCTTCTTTCACCACTAACACTAGGAGCAACCGTCTGCTGCCACATCAGCCCAGGGATTGAGTTCGCCGTATTTTTCTAGTCCCTGAGGATGATATTTACCCCTTGGCGTCGGTAAAGGTAAACCGGAACCAGCCCAGGAGCGCGGGCACTAGAGCCCAAACACCCAGCCAGATTCCTGCCTCTAGGTTGTTGATGTTGGCGTCCTCGGGTAGACCTACGGTGGTCATGGTTTCACCCAGGTTAATGGGCAGGTAGGGCTGGAAGTCAGCCACCCAGTCCGCTGTTTCAGCGAGCAAACCAAAGACGATGGTTGAGATGAACATGAGCACCACTACCATCACAATCCCGCCGGCGTTGTTGCGCAGGATGGCGCCGAACCCTAGGCCCATCCAACTCATAAGCAGGCAGTAGAGCCCTACTCCCAGCCAGTTAAGGACGGTGGGCGTGCCTACCGACAGCTGTTCTGAAATACCGGGGTCTAGTACCGGCTGAGCCACAAAATAGCCGGCGACCGCTGAGATGACACCGACCAGAAAACTCCAGACTGAGAGCACCAGGAGCTTAGATATATAGATGGACGAGCGGCGCGGCACCGCGGTCATGGTGCTGTGAATCTGCCGGGTGGCGTACTCAGCACCGATAAAGACCACGGCAATGGAGGCAATGAGCATGGAGCCGAACATCATGCCCACTCCACCAATGCTTCGAGTCATATCTAGCACCTGATCCACGGTGAAGGAATATTCGGGGCGCACCTGGGGTGAGGGGCCACCGGCTTCTAGCGTTGCTTGGGTCTCGAGAGCACGCTGATAGAAACGGTTGAGCGCGGTAGCGTAGGCAGCAGACATGCCGATCATGATGGCAATGGTTAGCAGGAGCATGACCCAGTTGGTTGCCAGGGTGCGAAATTTTAGGGACTCAGACCGCAGCGTGCCAAAGAAGCTGAGTTTATAGGATCGTTTCGGGGCGGTGGGCAGGGTTGTGCTGGTCATGGTTATTGTTCCTTTGTCTCTTTACCTGCCCAGGGGGATGGAGCATCCGCTTCCGCAGCGCCGGAATCTGCGGAGGTTTTGAAGGTGCCAGACTGGTATTCCACCTCATTGCGGGTCATGTTCATATAGACGTCTTCTAGGGTGGCAATCTGCGGGGTTAGCTCGTGCAGTAGAACCCCAGCGTCCACACCCAGGCGAGCAATATCGCGGGAGGGTGCCTGAACCAGCAGCCCGTCAGTGTCTACCGGTTCAAAGGTGATGCTGCGGGCGGTCAGGGTTTCAGCAAAGACTTCTCGCTGGTCGGTGTGGACCAGGGATCGGGAATTATCTGCCAGCGCCAGAAAGTCAGGCATGGAGCTGTTAGCAAGGATTTTGCCGCGCCCAATGACTATCAGGTCATCGGCTGTCTGGGACATCTCGCTCATGAGGTGTGAAGAAATCAGCACGCATTTGCCCTGGGATGCCAGGTGCCGGGCAAGGTTACGCACCCAGATGACTCCCTCGGGGTCAAGACCGTTTACCGGCTCGTCCAGAATAATGTTCTGGGGGTCGCCCAGTAGAGATGCGGCAATGCCCATGCGCTGGCCCATGCCCAGAGAAAAGCCCCGCACTTTCTTACGGGCAGCGGTGGTTAGACCGGTGAGCTCAATGACCTCATCCACCCGGCGGGTGGGGATACCGTGGGTTAGAGCCAGCGAGCGCAAGTGAGCACGCCCACTACGGCCCGGGTGCATGGCCTTAGCGTCCAGTAGCGCGCCGACACTGGTCAGCGGGCTAACCAAAGACCGGTACTTTTGCCCGTCAACCAGAGCCATACCGTTCGTCGGCTTTTCGAGCCCCACCAGCATGCGCATGGTGGTGGATTTACCTGCGCCGTTAGGCCCTAGAAAACCCGTAACCCTGCCATCGGGCACCGTGAAGGTGATGTCATTGACGGCGGTCTTATCACCGTACTTCTTGATGAGGTTACGGACCTCTAACATGGGGGCTCCCACTCTTTGTCTGCGTTTACTCTTGTCTCTACCCTACGCAAGGTGGCCCCTCCTTGAGCGGAGGAACACCTTACAAAGCCAACACTGTCAAAAATGGCTTAGAGACCCTGCTCAGCTGCCCATTTCTTGAGTCGTCGGGTGGCTTCTTCCTCACCCAGAGAACCTTCATCCAGGCGCAGGTTCAGCAGAAAATTATAGGCCTGCCCCACCATGGGGCCGGGTTTCAGGCCCAAAATTTCCATGATCTGTTGGCCGTCCAGGTCGGGGCGCATGGCATCCAGCTCTTCTTGTTCAGCTAGCTCAGTGATACGGCGTTCCAAATCACCGTAAGCTGCGGCAATGCGATTAGCCTTGCGCTTATTGCGGGTGGTGACATCTGCACGGGTCAAGCGGTGCAGGCGCTCTAGTAGATCACCGGCGTCCCGCACGTAGCGGCGTACTGCCGAGTCGCTCCACCCTGCTTCTCCGTAGCCGTAGAAGCGCATGTGCAGCTCAACCAAGCGGGCAACTGCCTTGATGGTGTCATTATCAAAGCGCAGCGCTCGCATACGTTTCTTGGTGAGCTTGGCACCCACCACGTCGTGGTGCAGAAAGCTGACTGAGCCGTTGTCCTCAAACTTACGCGTGGCAGGCTTGCCAATATCGTGCATTAGAGCGGCAAAGCGCAACACGAAGTCGGGGGCTGGCACGGCACCATCCGCACCGGTCTCTTGGGCAGCTGCCTGTTCCATTACGGTGAGGGAGTGCTGGTAGACATCCTTATGGCGGTAGTGTTCGTCAGCTTCAAGTTTTAGCGCCGGAATTTCGGGCAGGACGTAGGCGGCCAGACCCGATTCAACCAGAAGATCCACGCCGCGGCGGGGTGCCTGGGCGCAGATGAGTTTTACCAGTTCGTCCCGCACGCGCTCGGCAGAAATAATTTCAATACGCTCTGCCATATCGACCATGGCTTCAAAAACTTCGGGAGCCAAGTCAATATCCAGGCGCGCAGCAAAGCGAGCGGCACGCATCATGCGCAGGGGATCATCAGAGAAGGACGCCTGGGGTGTGCCCGGCGTGCGGATAATACCGGTGCGCAGGTCAGCCTCACCACCAAAAGGGTCCACTAATTCTAAGGACGGTAGGCGCAGAGCCATGGAATTGATGGTGAAGTCTCGTCGGAAGAGATCGTCCACCAGATCAGTGCCGAAAGCGACCTCAGGTTTGCGGGAATTAGCGTCATACTTCTCAGCACGGTAGGTAGTAATTTCTACCATCTCGTTACCCTTACGGATGCCAATAGTGCCGTATTCTTTACCGATTTCCCAGGTAGCGTCAGCCCATCCCCCCACAATAGCCAGCGTCTGGTCAGGACTGGCGTTGGTAGTGAAATCAAGATCCACGGCAGTCTCCCCCAAGAAGAGATCTCGCACCGGGCCTCCGACCAGGGATAACTCAAACCCGGCAGCAGCAAAGAGCTCTCCAGCTTCTAGAGCAACGGGGTGAATTAAGGAAGTATCAAAAACATGCGCCATAACCCTATCAATCGTGCCAGCAAACCGCACAAGTTACCACTCACACCTCCCTCTTTAGAACATCCCCCTCTTATATCGGTTAAGGTAGAGACATGACTTTTCCTATTCCCCGGGCACCTAAGAGACGAGCGTTCACGCCCGTTGCTGCCATGCCCACGGTTGAGGAGGTCTCCGCGGGCGGTGTCATCGTCAACTTCGATGAGCCCGGTTTACCCGTGGCAATCATTGCTCGCATCAACCGCGGTGGACGCCTAGAATGGTGTCTCCCCAAGGGCCATCCCGAGGGGGAAGAGAGCCGAGTTCAAGCGGCAGCACGTGAGATTGAAGAGGAAACCGGTATCTCCGGGGAGGTCATCACCTCCCTAGGTAGCATCGACTATTGGTTCAATGTTTCTGGTCACCGCGTCCATAAAACCGTTCACCACTTCTTGTTCTCCGCCACCGGCGGTGAGCTCACCACCGAGAATGATCCCGACCATGAAGCCGTGGACGTCGCTTGGGTCAACATTGATGATGTGGGGCGCAAACTTTCCTTCCCCAACGAACGGCGTATCGCTGACATCGCCCGCGAGTACATCATCCACCAGCTGTCTTAAGCTGCATTGAGTAGATAAGGATTTCGTGTGGCACGATCCGGTGCTTTTTCTAGCGCTATCATGGCAGCCGGCACCCTCGTATCGAGGGTACTGGGGTTCGTTAAGACCTTCCTGATTACCGTCGCTCTCGGTGCAACTACCACCGTAGGTGACATTTTTGAAACCGCTAACACCCTGCCCAACCTTATTTATGTGCTGGTAGCGGGCGGCATTTTTAATGCTGTGCTGGTGCCACAGATTATTAAGGCAGCCAAGCATGATGACGGCGGTTCTGATTTCATTTCGCGCCTGGTAACTCTGGCAGTGTGCGGTATTGCCGCGGTGACGGCCGTGGTGGTTATCTGCGCTATGCCCATCATTTCAATCATGGGTAGTGAATGGAGCCCGGAACAACAGCGTTTCGGCTTCATCTTCGCCCTCTGGTGTTTCCCCCAGATTTTCTTCTACGGTCTCTACACCATCATCGGTCAGGTGCTCAATGCTCGCGGGGCCTTTGGCTGGTTTATGTGGGCACCGGTAGTCAATAACATTGTGGCTATCGCTGCGCTCATCATCTTCATTACTTCATTTGGTGCTCAGGACGTTACCACCACCCCACCCTTCCACAACCTCACCTCATGGACCAGCGCGCAGACCATCGTGTTGGCAGGTAGCGCCACGCTTGGCGTGGCTTTACAAGCCCTGATTCTCTTTATCCCCCTGCGCAAGCTGGGTTTGAACCTGCGCCCCAAGTTTGGCTGGCGCGGTATCGGCCTGGGATCAGCAGCTAACCTGGCGGTATGGACGCTGTCCACCGGCGTGGTCTCTAACCTTGCTTTCATGTATCTCACCAAGGTAGCTGCAAACATCGTCGGCGCACGCGAAAGACTGATGGATTTGGGTATCCAGCTTCCCGGTGTGCAGGCACTCAACTATTCCTCCATGCTCTATTCACTGCCCCACGGCGTGATTGGTCTGTCAATCGCCACGGTTCTCTTCAACCGCATGTCTGCCTCATCTCAAGAAAAAGATCATCAAGCAGTAGGCGCGGCACTATCTGCCGGTCTGCGCACCGCTTCCATTGCCACAGTCTTTTGCGCCGTAGCGCTCGTTGTTTTTGCAGGCCCTATTGGCATGATCTTTGGCGGCGGCGGACAGCAAGCGGGTGCGGTCATCGGCCAGACCATCGCCGTTATTGCTTTAGGCGGCCCTTTCCTCACCATCGCCTTTATGATGGGGCGTGTCTTTTACTCGCAGGAGGACGCCAAAACCCCCTTCTACATTCAGCTCATCTCGGCAATCGTCATCGTTGCTCTTGGCTTCGCGGCCTCCTGCCTAGCCCCACAGCACACCATCTATGGGTTGGCGCTGACTTACGCACTGCAAAATATCCTGGCGGTCTATCTAAGCCACCGCGTCCTAGCGAAGCGTCTGGGTGACTACGGTATCGCTGATATCGTCTCAACTCATGCCCGCGTTGCCTTCGCCTCAGCTGCTGCTGGTCTGGTGGGCGCTACAGCTCTCTACCTGATGGGTGGTTACAGTTTTGATGGGTTTGCCTGGAGCTCACGCGGTTCTGCCTTCATTACGGTAGCAGTGGGAGGAGTCGTCATGACTATCGCCTACTATGCCATGTTGCTACTCTTCAAGGTGAGAGAACTAGAAACACTTACTGCACCAATCCTGGCAAAACTTGGCCGGTAGCACACATCAATAACCACTACCCACCGGGTAAACTCAGTAAACAGACATCACGAACGCTCACTGGAGGCACCTTTTGGCACAGCAGATCCCTTTGCATACGCTGCTGGGTGACCGTTATAAGGTCACCGCCCGCGTACTTGAAACCGCAGACGGTGACACCATCCTTGACGGTGTTGATCAGATTCTTAACCGCAAGGTATCCATCGTTGTGGCCTCTGCAGAGCACAGCTCACGGTTGGTGGCAAATGCACGCCAGTCCCCTTCCCTTTCTCGTTCATCGGTGCAGATTCTTGATCTAGGCAATATCGAGGCACGGACCTACCTGGTGACTTCCCACGCTCGTGCAGATACCTTGCTTGCTACGCTTCTCACCGAGGGTGGGGGTGAAGCGGAAGAATTCGGTGAAGAAATCTTCGGTGACACCGGCACTATGAGCGCCCCCAATACGTATGTGGTAGCCAAAGATGCCACATCTCCGGCTGCCGGGGCTGGGGCAGCAGCCGCTACGTCTATCTCAGCTACCCGTGCAGCAGAGCCTGAAACAGAGTATGAAGAATACGATGCGGAAGAAGACGGTTATTACGAAGGTGATGAACCGGCTGAACGTAACGGTGGCATGTGGGCTGTGGGTATCGCAGCGGTACTGGTCTTGGTGATTGGGGCCGGTGCAGTGTTCACTTCGCTAGGTAACATGGTGAACCCAACTGAAACTCGGGAGGCGCTGGGGAGCACCCAGACATCGACCTCAGCTTCACAGACTCCTCAGCAAACGGGCTCCCCCTCACCTTCCGCTACCGAAGAAAAGGAACCTGCAACTCCCCGACTGGACGGTAGTTTCACCCGCACGGTACCTTCGTCCACCGCGCTTATGGCTGAGTCTGACGCAACGCTGGGGCGCCTTACAGATGGCGATGAAACAAGCACCTGGGTTTCTCTCGCTTTTGGCTCAGCTAACTTCGGTGGTCTCACCGATTCCTTCTACCTCTCCGCACCCCTACTCGATGAGACCACGGTCAATTCGCTAACTATTAATCAGGTATCCGGCACTGGCGGTGCCTTCAATGTTTTCGCTTCTGACAACGCTTCTATTGAGGGATCTCAGCAGATTGGCTCTGGCACCTTTGCCGCTACCGGTGAAACCACTGTTGAACTAGATACGGATGCTCAGGACGGAGACACTAAGTACATCATCATCCAGTTCACCGAAGCACCCAGGTTAGCCCAACCCATTGTTCAGGGCTATCCTTTCGGTCTGCGTCTTGCAGAAATTTCCGTTAAATAATCAACTCTTTCTAGTTGTTTACAGCAACTAAGAACCTCCCACCGGGGGCGGGTTACCTGCGGGTAGCCCGCCCCCGGTTCGTCCAAAGAAATATATAAGGATCGATCTTTATCATCACTTGCGGGCATATCGAGGTGTTAAGACTGCAGCAGAGTTTCCGCTCACTGATATAGATGCCCGGTGTAGGGAATAATGAGGAGTAGAGCTCCGTTGCAGTAGAAAGCAACGAAGAAAAGTGAATTTCTCAGGAGAACATATGAGCGAGAATGCACTCGGCAGCATTTTTAGCGGCGCAGCAAACAGCCTTAACCTTGGCACCACCGCAGCCAGCGAACCCGCATCAGAGCCTAACGGCGACGGCACTGTACACAATGTCATCATTGTAGGCTCAGGCCCTGCCGGCTACACAGCAGCTATTTACACAGCCCGCGCTAACCTTTCCCCTCTTCTTTTCGCCTCTTCCATTTCACCCGGTGGCGATCTTATGACTACGACCGAGGTTGAAAACTTTCCCGGCTTCATTGAGGGAATCCAGGGCCCTGAGCTCATGACTAATATAGGGGCTCAGGCAGAACGATTCGGTGCCGATATCCGCTACGAGGACGTCGCCTCGGTTGAGCTCGAGGGACCGGTAAAAAAGGTCATACTGACCGATGGTTCAGTGTTCCTCGCTAAGACGGTCATTATGTCTACTGGCTCTGAATACCGCAAGCTGGGTGTCGACGGGGAGCAGCGTCTCTCAGGCCACGGTGTGTCATGGTGTGCAACCTGTGACGGCTTCTTCTTTAAAGAAAAAGCATTGGCTGTTATCGGCGGTGGAGACTCAGCTTTTGAAGAAGCACTCTTCCTCACTTCTTTTGCTTCCAAAGTTTACCTAGTACACCGCCGCGACACTTTCCGTGCTTCAGACATCATGCAGAAGCGTGCACTGACCCACGAAAAAATTGAAATCATCCTGGACTCCGAAGTTAAAACCATTAACGGTGAGGACAAGGTTTCCAGCCTTACCCTGACCAACGTCAAGACCGGGACGGAAACCCAGCTAGAAGTAGAAGGTGTCTTTGTTGCTATTGGCTCTGACCCCCGCACCGACCTGGTCAAGGACCAGCTGGAGCTAAGTGATGCCGGAACTATCGCAGTCCAAGGCCGTTCTTCCCGCACCTCTATCGATGGTGTCTTCGCTGCTGGAGACGTTATTGACCCCATTTACCGCCAGGCTATTACCGCAGCCGGTTCAGGTTGTGTTGCAGCAATCGATGCTCAGCATTACCTAGAGTCTCTCTAAATCTTCCCTCAGTTTCCCTTTAGAAAGGATCGCCCCATGGCACAGCAAGTAACAGATGCAACCTTCTCAGATGAGGTTCTACGCTCTGATAAGCCGGTTATCGTTGATTTCTGGGCAGAGTGGTGCGGCCCCTGCCGCATGGTTGGCCCCATCGTTGATCAAATTGGCGAGGAGTACGGCGACAAGGTCAAGGTACTCAAGCTGGACGTTGAGAACAACCCTGCAACCGCCATGAAGTATGGCATCACTTCCATCCCGGCAATTTATGTTTTCAAGGACGGTGAGGTAGCTAAGCAGACCGTTGGCGCTAAGCCTAAGGCCGCTTTGGAACAGGAATTTGCAGAGTTCCTTAAATAAAATAGTATTTGCAATACAAGAGAGGCGCCCCGGCTCAGCCGGGGCGCCTCTCTGCCGATTGAGACCGCAAGGTTTATTCGTAAATAGCATACCGTGAACAAGCACGGTGGTAGCAAGCTACCCTTCTCTGCAGAGTTTCACGTGAAACATCGTTTTTCTGCGATGTACCCCTGCCTTACTCCTCGCCGCTCAACGCTTCTTTAGGCGAAATGTTCCTGGCAACCGTATTAGCTACCCTAGCTGACCACAGCAAGAGTGAGATTGTGGCGATGTACCCTAGGGCAGTCAGAGCAAAAGCTGCAGTGAATTGCTGAACTAAACACAGAATCACTGCACAAAAGAGCAAGAAAAACCCTAACCAAGCAGCCAAGGAAACCAATGGCGCAGCCGCTTCATGCCCCTTTCTCCATGCCTGATCACTGGCAAGGGTGTACTTTGTCTTGATGCCGATCAGTGAGTTTCTGGAAAGCTGACCTGTTTTCATGGGCAATTTCAACCCCATCATGGTCAACGAAACGATAAATAATCCACCCATGATGGGCAGGGTATCTACAAGATTCATGTATCCATATCCTTATCAGGTTTTCTCTCTAGATATTTTCTGAATTTTCTAACAATAACCAAGTGCGATGGAAACGCCCGCCTAAGAGCTATATATAACTCTGAATTCTTCAAATATTATTTCTGATTGATCCGTAAATTCCTGCCCAAAATCTTGAGCTATTTCTTTAAAGAATTTTAATTGTTTGGTTTGCCAGGACTTGAGGTTGTCATCTTCACCTTCCTTGGAGCAGAGAGCAAAATTCATTTCACTAAAGGGCAGCTTTTGAACGGCGTGAGTTTCAATGATGCAGCCAGGTTGGCCATGTCCATCAAGAACAATGGATAAAGAACCCCGCTCTGGCATTGGTGTTTTAGTAGCTTCATATTCAATCACAGCAGAGGAGGTTGCAGTCTTGTCTCCGGCAAGAATCAAACTCAGCAGGTGAGCAGCCTGGATCGGGTTTGAACCAAAAGAAAAAGCGCCATAACAGTCTGTAGTTAATGACAGCCCGGAGGCTCCTAGAAATCTCTTCCAGTAGTTTTGCACATGCGGTTCCATGTCGCCCTTTCAGAGTAAACACATAAATACATTTTTTGACGATAGAAAAATAGCTGAAAACTTAGTAAAGGCTTGAATCTTATCTGTAATACAACCCTTTCAGCATGAGAACTTTCTGATGTTTCACGTGAAACACGCATTCAACGATTATTATAAGGGAAGCTGCCGGGATCATATTTAAGAGAAGCTGCATCATTAGAATTGAAGTGTGGTTTATTAACGCGAGAGACAGTACCTGATGCGGCAGAGCCGTAGAGTGTAATAGGTGGCGCAAGCACCTCACCCGCAGTCTCGATTCTATTTTTAGTGCCATTCCCCTCTTGCCCTTAGGTGCTCTGTGTTGAACCCAGAAGATAGCTAAAAATAAGGGGGTAAGCGGCAACAAAATAATCGCAAGAAAAATTAGAATTTCCATTTTGACCCTGCTTTCCAAAGCATACCAATCCGCACATAGGTGAGGCAATGGCATCACTAAAAGAGCATAAGACCTTAAAATAAATTATTGCGTATGTTATTTTAATTAGCTGCATCAATATATATAGATAAAGATAAGCTAAATAAGATTAAGAATTACTCATTAAATAATTTTCTGATGAGACGAGGCGCCAAGAAGCCACTCTCTTTTTCTTAGCCTGAGTCATCCATGCACCGATTCATGTCAGCACTGTTATGCCTCTTCCCTCTACTATCGTCAAGGCCTTAGAACGCTAGGTGAGAATTTGAGAGCGTTGTGAATGAAAGGGAGATTTTAAGGGGTTTGATCGCTAAATTTGAGCCCACAGATAGCTTTCTAAGGGAGTTTCATCAGGAGCCTAAGGTCAATAGATACCCAGCCTCACTGCATGCCCGCACAAGGCATTCTGAGCGTTTCTCATCCTCAAAAACCTGAATTTAGGTCACTAGCCCCTGTTAAGTGTGGTCTTAAACTAAAAATCGTCCCACTCACTGAGCGGGGCGATTTAAAGTACATGGATTCTATTTTTTACGCTGAGGGATCATCACATCAACGATTCGGTTCAAGTCATCCACCGATGCAAACTCGATAGTCATTTTTCCCTTGCGGGCACCCAGATTAATCTTCACCGTAGTATCGAGTCGGTCAGCCAGTAAATCAGCTATCGAGTCCAAACGTTCAGAGTGGCTCTGCGGAGCAGGCTTCTTGCGGTCTTTCTTCGCTTCTTTACCGCTTTCTTGAGCAACAAGTTCCTCCACCGCTCGTACAGACAAACCTTCATTCACTATCTTTTGCGCCAGGGTTTCAATATCGCTTGCTTTTCGCAGGCTAAGCAAAGCGCGTGCATGACCTGAAGATAGCGTGCCTGCAGCCACCCTGCGTTGCACCAGAGCAGGCAGCTTGAGGAGACGAATAGTATTAGAAATCTGCGGCCGCGATCGCCCGATACGCTGTGCCAGTTGCTCTTGCGTCGTTCCGAATTCGTCAAGTAGCTGCTGATAGGCGGCGGCTTCTTCAATAGGGTTTAGCTGGGAGCGGTGTAGGTTCTCCAACAGTGCATCACGCAACAGGTCCTGATCCTGAGTATCGCGAATGATAGCTGGAATGGTTGTTAGACCTGCTTGTTGGGTAGCTCGCCATCGACGCTCACCCATAATCAGTTCGTAGGCCTGCTCACCTTTTTCACGGCTGGGGCGAACAACAATAGGCTGAAGGACACCTATCTCCGTAATGGAGTGTACGAGTTCTTGCATATCGTGCTCGTCAAAGTCGGTTCGGGGCTGTTTGCGGTTAGGGTGGATATCTGAGACATCTAGCTTCGCAAAGCTAGCGCCGGGCACCTGCACCAACCCAGAAGCAGTATTTGCTGTTTCGTCACCAAAGAAAAAGTCCGCGGGTCTACGAATTGAACTCGAAGAACGCAAAGCAACGCCCATATCTGCACGTTTTTTCTTGGATGTTTCACGTGAAACGTCCAAACCGTGTGCACTATTATTGTCCTGCCGGTTTTGATGGCCAGGGTGTTCCTCCACTGGCTCTTGACGCTCAGTTACTGGTTTGCTCTCGGGAATCAAGGCACCTAGCCCCCTGCCAAGTCCACGCTTCTTCTCTGCCACGGGCAACCTCCAAAATGCTAGAAACTTTGCTTCTAAGTGTAGTGGAGTATCCGCTGCATAGGGTTTCCATAGAAGCCGGGCGATGGGGAAAGCCAAATAAATCCTTAGATAGTTTAAAGACGCTTAGCGTTTACTGCACCGTCTCTATCTCAAGGTTCCCTTAAGTAAACAACCGGCTCCCCATGTCTATAGAATGGGAGCCGGTAGTGTAGAAAAACTATAAACAGTTGATAAAAGTTTATATACGGTGTGCTATCTCTATTGCAGCCTTAAGATAGGCGATTGCACCGGTAGATTGCGGATCATAACTCATAACTGTTTGCTGGTAACTAGGAGCCTCTGAGACGCGGACTGAGCGGGGGATAACAGCGTCCAGCACCTCCTTGGGGAAATGCTCCCTCACCTCTTCAGCTACCTGAGACGAGAGGTTGGTGCGGCCATCATACATCGTTAGCACAATGGTGCTGACGTGAAGATCAGCGTTGAGATGCTTTTGAATCATGGAAATATTCTTGAGAAGTTGGCTCAGACCTTCTAGAGCGTAGTACTCGCATTGAATAGGGATGAGGACTTCTTGAGCTGCCACAAAAGCGTTAATAGTTAGCAACCCCAAGCTGGGTGGGCAGTCAATAAAGATATAGTCTAGACGCGCTTCCCCGTTAGCTTCACGTGCGGCCGCGTAATCAGATAGGGCATTTTTGAGTCGATTTTCACGAGCTACCAGTGATACCAGTTCAATCTCAGCTCCGGCTAAATCTATATTTGCCGGTACGCACCATAGATTTTCAATATCAGGGCAGGGTTTGATGATTTCAATAAGGGGCTTTTCATCGATGAGGGCATCGTAAGTCGAAGGGACTTCAACACCGTGTTCAATCCCGAGAGCAGTTGAAGCGTTGCCCTGAGGGTCATTATCAACAACAAGGACGTTCATGCCCTTTGTGGCAAGCGCTGCGGCAAGATTAACTGCAGTCGAAGTCTTTCCCACTCCGCCTTTCTGATTAGAAATAGCAAAAACTCGGGTGTTCCGAGGCCTATTCAGTGTCTCCTGAGATAGAGCTTCAAATTGCTGTTTGCTTCTATCGCCCTTCTGCACAGATGAGCTTGCCCTCTCCAGCTTTTCGCGCGTTTCACGTGAAACATGAGAACCTCGATCAGGCTTGCTGGCAGCAGCGGGTTCGGGTGGTAAGCCAAAGTCAGGTATATTCGCTGGCATATTGGAATGTGTCGGCATTGCTGCCCCCTCGTGAATTGATGATTGCATCTCCTGCTATTAGGGTACCTGCAGTTAGCGTCGGTCGCATTGATAGGCTATTAATCACTTGAATCTGTTTGTCTTTTGATGTTTCACATGAAACATATCGAAGAGCCAAGCTTCAGAACAGAAGGGCTCCTCACGTAATTACAGTTCCAGAGCAACCAGATGAGCAGATGCTCTTAGTCAATTTAAAAGCTGGATAACACGCAAAAGCCCGGCACCTCCATCGAGGTACCGGGCTTTCGTCAAGAGAAGCTAGAGGGTCACACGGACAACCGTGGTGGGTTCTTCCAATAGATTCTCACCAGCGAGCAGGATTTCAGTCTTCCTAGCGCCGTATTTATTGAGCTTCTTTTTTGCCTTAGTGATTTCCTCGGTAGCCGTCCGCCCCTTGAGAGCGAGCAGCTGACCGGTACCACGAAGGATCGGCAAGGTGATATCCAACAACCCTACCAGAGCCGATACGGCGCGAGCAGTGACATAGTCTGCTTCGACGTACCCTACGGCCTGTTCAGCACGCGAGCGCATAATATCTACGTTCTCGAGCCCCAAATCCTCAACTACCTCAGTAAGCCAGATGACGCGGCGCTCCAGCGGCTCAATCAGAGTGAGGGACAAATCGGGGCGAGCAATGGCCAGGCAAAGCCCCGGAAGGCCCGCACCGGAACCTACATCCGCCACTGTTGCACCCTGCTCAATGAGTTCCTGCACAACAGCGCAATTGAGAACGTGGCGTTCCCACAGGCGGGGAACTTCTCGGGGGCCAATAAGCCCCCGCTCAATGCCACTGGTAGCCAGGTGCTGCACGTAGCGCTGCGCGACCGGCAGATGGTCACCAAAGACCTTCTGCGCCGCCTCTAGGGCATCACCAGAGAGAACGGGGAGTTCTATGCTCATATCGCTCACGGTTACGCCTCCGAGGCAGCAATGACGATGTGGCGGTTAGGCCCTGAGCCCTCTGATTCAGAAATCAAGCCGTGAGCAGCCACAATATCGTGAACCAGCTTGCGCTCGTAGGGCCCGAGTGGTTCGAGGTGCACATCTTCGCCGGTTTCTTTAGCTTCATCAATAGCTGCTTCGGCCAGATTGACCAATGCCTGCTGGCGTTCTGCGCGGTAGTCTGCGATATCAAGGATGAGGCGGGTACGGTTACCTGTAGCAGCCAGCACCGAGAGGCGCACCAGCTCTTGAAGGGCGTCCAATACTTCACCGTTTTCGCCTACTAGGGCTTGGATGTCATCGTTATTACCGTCTTCGGTAACGACCGAGAGGTAGGTGCGGCCGTTACGCACTTCGATGTCAATATCACCGTCAATATCAGCGATATCAAGGAGTTCTTCGAGGTAGTCAGCGGCGATATCACCCTCGTCTACCTGCCCCTCCCCACCGTATTCTGCTTCTTCGAAGGTTTCTTCGCCGTCTACCGGGGTTTCCGTTGCTTCAGTCATGATATTTCCTTGAACCTGCCGCTAGTTTTTCTTTTTGTTCTGCTGCTTTTGGCGTTTTTTACCCATAGGCTGCTGGCGCTGTCCGCGGGCTGCTCGTTCACGGGCGGCTTCGATTTCCTGCTCTTGTTCTTCTTTGGTCTTACCTACGGGGGGAAGACCCTTTTCGGCGCGGCGCTCGTTGAGCTCACGCTCTGCCTGTGAGCCGGGGGTGGGGTTGTTGCGGATAACCCAGAACTGCTGGCCCAGCGACCAGAAGTTGGAGACGGTCCAGTAGACGAGCACGCCGAGGGGGAAGTTGATACCGGAGATCGCGAAGACCAGTGGCAGCACGTAGAGCATGATCTGCTGCTGGCGGTACATGGGGGACTGCTTGGCGGCGTCCGACATGTTCTTAGCTGAGAGCTGTTTGGTGATATAGAACTGGGTGGCACTCATCAGCACTACCATGATGGCTGCAATCAAGATGGTGGCGAAGTGGTTGCCGTCGCCCGGACGCAGCATGGTGGAGAAGAGGGGTGCGCCAAAGATGGAGGCGTCGTTGAACTGTTCTACCTTGTCGTTGCCAAGAACCAGAATGCCTTCATTGTTAGCTGCTGCGTTGGGGACGCCGTTCAGCACCTGAAAAAGGCCAAAGAAAATGGGCATCTGCACAATGATGGGCAGGCAGGACGCCAGCGGGTTAGAGCCGGTCTTGCGGTAGAGTTCCATCTGCTCTTGAGCCATAGCCTGGCGGGAGAGCTGGTCAGTTTTACCCTTGTATTTGGCCTGCAATTTCGCCATTTCGGGCTGAAGTTCTTGCATACCGCGCATCGATTTAATCTGTTTGACGAAGAGCGGAATGGTGAGGGTACGCATCACGATGGTCAGACCGATGATAGCGAGAATCCAGGTCGCACCTGATGCGGCGTCCATGCCGATTACGGTGAAAAGTTCGTGAAATGCCCAGAGAATCGCTGAAACGATCCATTTAAAGGGCCAGAGAATAATATCCATGTTCTCTCCCTGACTCGGTGATATGAGCCGGTTGTGGTGGATGCTCCAGCGTTTTAGTGGGTGTGCTGGTGCGGGTGGTTTAGAAGAATAATTTTGGGTTCTGCCCCGGGGGCGAAAGTCCGTTTGCCTGCGGGCACCGGGTCTAGTCCGCCGGTAGCCCAGGGGTGGCAGCGCAGAATTCTGCCTACAGTCAGTGATAGACCGCGCAGGGCGCCGTGGAGAGTAACTGCTTCAAGCCCGTAGGCTGAACAGCTGGGGTAATACCTGCACACGTTGCCGTAGAGCGGCGAGACGATAGTGCGGTACATCTTGATGAACGCAATCAGCAGATTTTGAGGAAGGCTGATGACGGCGTGAAAAGCTGAGGTGGGTACAACAAATTCGTGGGGAGCGTTCTCCAGCAGGTGGTCAGCATCCTGCGGTGTATCTGTCGGTGTAGGCATACGGTGTCAGCGCTCCTCTCCCTGAGTAGTTGAGGTGGCGGTAGCTTCAGAGCTTTGTGCTGCTACCGGGGCGGCGTCCAACTTTTTAAGGACGCTGGCAAGTGCGCTGTCAAGATCACTGGAGAGCTGAAGGTAGTCCGCGTGAGCCGCCGCCGGGAGCGCCCTTATCACCAGTGAATAGCCGTTCGGGTGCTCAGACACAAAGGGTGCGATGAGTTCTCTCAGGCGGCGTTTAGTTTTATTGCGGGTAACGGCGTTACCTACTGATTTTGAGACGATGAAACCGATGCTGGTTGTTTCACCGGGTGTTTTGACCGTATATAGAACTAAGTTCCGACGCCCTGAACGGGCGCCGGAACGTGTAGTTTTTGAGAATTGAGCTTTCGCTCGCATCCGGTGCTGCTGTGCCAGCACGCATATCCCCTTTCGGTTCGGTCTTGGCTCGGCGGGCTGCGTTTTCACGCGGGCCTGCTGGTGAGGCGCACGGCCGATTGAGGATGAAAGCCTTATGCTGAGAGGCTTGCGCGGTTCTTTGAACGACGGTTCGAAAGAATTGCGCGGCCTGCACGGGTGCGCATACGAAGACGGAAGCCGTGCTTCTTGGCGCGACGGCGGTTATTCGGCTGGAAAGTCCGCTTGCTCATTTGGTTACTCCACAACGGTTGGTACGGGGGCCAACCTTTCAACAGTTCTTCGAACAGGTTGACGCTTCTTGCGAGTGCAATAGATAAATCCCGGTTGAATTCGAGAACCTAGCACCCGAGTTTGGGCATAGTTCTATCACACTTTGACTAACCAACTCTAGAAGAGTTGGTGATATAAGGTCAAGCCCACTCAGGCTAGGTCTTTAATCACAGCCTATTGAGAGAGTTTACCCACACCTGTGGATAGTCTCCCAACCTCACATCCCATATCAGGGTTATCCACAAGCACTCCAAAAAAGTTGTAAGTTACACCTTTTCCTGCTCTAGGCTAGCGATACGCCCTTTAATCACATACTGTGAACAGGTATTCCCCTCACATAATCACAAGTTTTCCACCCTGTGGATAAACCTGTGTGAGAATAGTGAATAGTTGCCAGTAGGCAAGGGAAATTTTTAATAATATTTGGCGGAGGAGCTGTATTGAGCGACTATCTGGATCCGGAGTTGCAGAAGAAGTGGATGCATCTGGTGACTCTATTGCGCGCCGATACGGGGGTTGCTCAGCGCTACCGTGCCCACATTGGGCTTGCGCAGCCTCACGCTTTTATGGGAAATGTCCTGCTGATTGCGGTACCTAATGAGCTAACGCGTGATACTTTTCAGCACGCTCTCAAAGAGTCGCTGAGGGAAGCCATCACTTCTACTTTCGGTCCGGCAGTCAACGAAGCTTTCATCATTGACGCCAGCTTGAATAACACTGCCGTGCAGCAACCCGCTCCGGCACCAGTTAACGAAGCTCCATCTTATCTGCAGACCCCTTCCGTAGAAAAAGTTCAGCCTCAGCAAGTTGCTGAGGCGCCTTCTTTAGCAGAAAATCATCGAGCTTCTCAGGCATCCATCGAAGCGGAACGTGTGCCAGCAAACCCTTCCTTTAGCGAGGAAATAGCCCACGATGTAAGGGAAGAAGCTAAAGATCGCGAGGACTCCTTTGATGCGGTGGTTCCAGCGGACGCCGCAGAGACCACTACCTGGGACTCTACCGCCAGGCTAAACCCTAAATATACGTTCGATAGCTTTGTTATTGGTCAGTCCAACCGTTTTGCTCATGCAGCCGCTTTTGCGGTCTCGGAAACCCCGGCGTCCGCGTACAACCCGCTCTTTATCTATGGTGGCTCAGGGCTAGGAAAGACTCACTTGCTGCACGCTATTGGTCACTATGCCAAGAGCCTCTACCCCGGCCTGCGCGTTCGCTACGTGAACTCTGAGGAGTTTACCAACGATTTCATCAACTCGATTTTGAATAAGAACGACACCTCCTTTAAGCAGATCTACCGCAATGTAGACATGCTTTTGATTGATGACATCCAGTTCCTGGCGGGCAAGGACAGCACACAGGAAGAGTTTTTCCATACGTTCAATGCGCTGCACAACCACCAAAAACAGGTGGTCATCACCTCAGATTTGCCCCCTAAGCAGCTGACCGGTTTTGCAGAGCGCATGAGATCACGCTTCGAGTGGGGTCTGATTACTGATGTCCAGCCACCTGAACTCGAAACTCGAATTGCTATTTTGAGCAAGAAGGCTCAGAACGATGGGCTCAACGTTCCTGATGATGTGATGGAATATATTGCTTCCCATATCTCTACCAACATTCGTGAGCTGGAGGGTGCCCTCATTCGTGTGACGGCTTGGGCTTCTTTGCAGAGCCAGCCCGTTGACATGCAGCTGGCGGAGCAGGTGCTTAAAGACCTGTTATTAGATAACGGCACCCAAGAGATTACGGCTTCCCAGATTTTATCGGCGACCGCTGAGTATTTTGAGGTTTCGGTAGAAGAGCTACAGTCAAAGTCACGCAGTCGCACACTGGTGAATGCTCGTCAGATTGCTATGTACCTCCTGCGTGAGCTAACCGAGATGTCTCTACCTCGCATTGGCCAGGAATTAGGGGGGCGTGACCATACCACTGTTATGTACGCCTACCGAAAGATTCACGACCTCATGGCTGAACGTCGATCAACGTTTAACCAAGTCACAGAGCTAACTAACCGCATTAAGCAAGGGTCAAGAGACAGTAAGTAGCCCAGAAATAGGCCTGTGGATAACTCGGTGTACGTGGCTCGGTTTACTGTGGACGTTAAGTGAATAGATATTCATATCCTGTGCACTTCACTTAATGCATAAATATCCATCCACTATTCATTCACACTGGTACCCCGTTTATTCCACAACGCTTGCACAAGCACTTCCTTGATTTTCGGGGCCTACAGCCTGTTTTCCACAGATTTCACAGGGGTTATTAACACTATTAATCCTTAAAGAAAAAATCAAATAACAAATTTATCTCTTCCTCATCCCGCTCGGTGCACTACTTTTTGTAATTACACGGATCCTTCGCCTAAGGGTTGGCTGCTGTAATTACATTTTTTAGAGAGCTACCCCTCTGCTCGGCCTGTAGGTAGTGCTACCTCTTTCCGGTAGACTGAAATACTGATTTACGCCCGTCTTTTGGGCCTATCTTGTTTTGATTGGAAGGTACCTTAGCGTGAAATTCACTGTTGAACGCGAAACTCTTGTTGATGCCGTCACCTGGACTGCGCGCTCGCTCTCACCCCGCCCTCCGGTACCTGTCCTTTCAGGTCTTATGATCAGAGCTACTGCGGGTGAAGTGTCCATCGCCAGCTTCGATTACGAAACTTCTGCCAAACTCAAAATTTCAGCTGATGTCGCAGAAGAAGGTGAAGCTCTTGTCTCTGGCCGCCTTCTAGCCGATATCTGCCGTGCACTACCTAAGAGTGATGTCACTTTTGAACTGCGCGAAGGGAAGGTGCATATCAGCTGCGGTTCATCGAATTTCAACCTGTCATCAATGCCCGTTGCTGACTACCCTGAACTTCCGGGACTTCCCGAGATCTCGGGCACTGTTGAAGGTTCAGAATTTGCTAAAGCTGTTAGTCAGGTTTCTATTGCAGCTTCTAAAGATGACACCTTGCCCATCTTGACCGGCGTCCGCATGGAAATTGAGGGTGATACCATCACCCTGCTGGCAACTGATCGTTACCGTCTGGCGATGCGTGAACTTACCTGGTCCCCGGCTGATCCCTCAATCTCAACAGCCGCTTTGGTAAAGGCTAAAACAATGAGCGAGGTTGCCAAGACACTGGGTGGGGCAGGTGAACTGTCGATAGCACTTTCCGATGCTCACGAACTGATCGGCTTTGAATCAGATTCCCGCCGTACTACTAGCTTGCTAGTGGACGGTGAATACCCCAAGATTCGCGCACTTTTCCCCGAACAAACACCTATTCACGCTATCGTTCGCACCTCTGATCTGGTCGAGGCTGTACGCCGTGTGTCCTTGGTTGCCGAACGCAATACCCCGGTACGACTCGCCTTTACGCAGGGGCAGGTCACTCTGGACGCTGGAACAGGTGAAGACGCTCAGGCTAACGAGGTTCTACAGGCGCAGTTGCACGGTGAAGATATCACTGTTGCCTTCAACCCCAGCTACCTTTCTGAAGGTCTTAACACCTTCTCAGGTAATAAATTTGTGCGCTTTTCTTTCACTGCTGCACCCAAACCCGTTGTCCTTTCAGAGCAGGATGACTGGCAATCAGAAGACAATAAGAATTACCGTTATCTGCTGATGCCGATCCGCCTGCAAAACCAATAAAACTCTCTTAGCTCGTCAGAGCAGTTTTCTAAGGAGCGCTTTTCTGTACATCGACCATATTTCGTTGATGGACTTTCGCACCTACCGGCTGCTGAATCTGCCTCTTTCTCCCGGTGTATCGGTGTTTCTTGGCTCCAACGGTGTAGGAAAAACCAACATCGTTGAAGCCATCGATTACACCGCTAACCTGGCATCTCATCGGGTGAGTCAAGATTCTCCGTTGGTGAGGGTGGGGGCAGAGCGCGCCTACATCAGAACTCGCACCGTGCGGGGATCTCAGCAGACTGTTATGGAATTTGAGCTGGCCCCGGGTAAGAGCAATCGTGTGCGCATCAACCGCGCAGCTCCTGTGCGCGCCCGTGAGGCTCTAGGGGTAACCCACACGGTTCTCTTCTCACCCGAGGACTTACAGCTCGTCAAAGGGGAGCCTGCGGGCCGTAGGAGGTTTCTTGATGACCTAGCGGTTGCCCTTCGTCCTGCGGTTGCCGGTTACCGTGCGGACTATGAAAGGGTGCTGCGCCAGCGTAATTCGTTACTTAAATCAATGCGTTCTCGTCGCCCTTCAGCCGAAGAAGATCTGCACACCCTTGAGGTGTGGAATCGTCAGCTGGCAGAGGCCGGGTCTCATCTCTTACAGGCCCGTTTGCGGGTGCTAGCCCAGCTTCTCCCCCAGGTGCAGCGTGCCTATGGTGAACTTGCCGATGATTCTAAAACGGCCTCAACGGTGTACGAGTCATCAGTATTTCCGCCCATCTCTAGCGCAGTTTTATCGAGAGCAGCGCTGATGGGTGTAGACGATATCCGCGAAGCCCTGTTGCGGTCTTTTGCAGAAAAGCGGTCCGAAGAATTGGAGCGGGGGGTTACTTTGGTAGGGCCTCATCGTGATGAACTTGTGCTTGAGCTAGGTGGAATTCCTGTGCGCGGCTATGCCTCTCACGGGGAAAGTTGGTCCTATGCTTTAGCTCTTAAACTAGCAGCTTGGTACGTACATTTAGCTGACAATACAGCTCCCGGCGCCTCCCCGATCCTTATTCTTGATGATGTTTTTGCTGAGTTAGATTCTGCCCGCAGGCACAGATTGGGGTCTATTGTGGCTGACGCTGAGCAGGTTTTGGTGACCTGCGCTGTAGCTACTGACCTACCCGAGGAGCTGGGAGAATATCACCTAATCAGGGTCGAGTCTGGATTAGCAGAGATTATTGATTCAATACCTCTTCCTAATATCTCAAGTTAGGCATATCTGATGACTTCGTCTGAAAATATGCATGATAAGGAATATAAGATAAGAGCCTATACATCGGAAGACATTGATGCCCCCCACGCGCTTCTAAGTCGCATTCGGGCCTCAAAAGAAGCCCGGGGCGAGCGTCGAATCCAGGGCGCTGCTGGCCAAAAAATTATCAAGGATTTCAGTAAGGTCATCAACGCTGAACCGGGTGAGCGAGTGCGCCGCTTTAGCGTTGGTGTAAACCGCTACCAGATGGGTGGCTACAGTGGCCCGGGTAAAAGTGCACGGGATCCCCAGGGGCTAAGTGGCATATTAGATCGAGTCATCATGGAGCGCGGCTGGTCTACCCCCGTAGCTGTATCGTCTGTGCTAACTCGCTGGGGGACGCTGGTGGGGGCTCAACTTGCCAGTAAAAGTAAACCAGAGTCATTTGACGATGGTGTTGTTGTGGTCAGGTGTGAATCCACTGCTTGGGCTGTTGAAATGCGCCGCATGAAATATGACATTATGCGCCGCATTAATGAAGAATTGGGTGGCGAAATAGTAAAAGACATCCAGGCTCATGGGCCCAACGCTCCCTCATGGAAGAAGGGGCGCAGAGTCGCTCCGGGTGGAAGAGGTCCGCGGGATACGTATGGGTAGGGATACGACAATTTTTTAATAAAAAATCGTTTCTACGCCTCTTAAGCGCCGCCCATGTGAGAACCCCTTTGATGGGGGGGTTGATTGGCTTATAGCCACAAATAAACCTTATCTGCAGGGTTTACCCCCTTCTACTACCTCACAAAAAGGCTCAAAAATCGCTCTGTGAGGTAGAATTGTTAAGAATGAGTGCGCCTTGTGCCTGCAGGTTCCCGCGATAAACGACCAGCTTTATTGATGACGTCCGTTGCTACCCTGCGTCAAGGTGCTGATAGAAAGACGCAAGGAGCCTGATACCTGTGGCAACTGAAGAAACAACCGGTGAATACGGCGCAGCCGACATTACGGTTCTTGAAGGCCTCGAAGCGGTGCGTAAGCGCCCGGGCATGTACATCGGTTCAACCGGTGAACGCGGCCTGCACCATCTGGTGTATGAAGTCGTTGATAACTCCGTAGATGAGGCTTTGGCAGGCTATGCTGACCTCATTGATGTGGTTATTCAAGCTGACGGTGCAGTGCGTGTGGTTGATAACGGCCGCGGTATTCCCGTTGACGAACACCCTACTGAAAAGAAACCCACTGTCGAAGTGGTCATGACAATCCTGCACGCCGGCGGTAAATTTGGCGGTGGCGGTTATGCCGTCTCTGGTGGTCTGCACGGCGTTGGTATTTCAGTGGTCAATGCCCTTTCAACCCGCGTTAAGACCGAAGTGCGCCGTCAGGGCTACAAATGGCATATTGAATACAATGACGGCGGTAAGACAGCCAAGCCTCTGACCCGAGGTGAAGTCACTGAAGAAACCGGTACTACCCAGACCTTCTACCCCGACCCCACCATCTTTGAAAGCATTGATTTCGATTTTGAAACCTTGCGTGCCCGCTTCCAACAGATGGCTTTCCTGAACAAGGGCCTCACTATCCGTCTCACTGACGAGCGTGACCTGCATGAAGGTAATGAGGTTGCCGGTGAAGATGAAGCAAAGTCTTTAGAACTTAACCAGGTTGGCCCCAACGAAGATGGTTATAAAACTGTCACTTACATGTATGAGAACGGTCTACTGGACTACGTAAACTTCCTCAATACCTCAAAGAAGCTCACCGTCGTTAATGACGAAATCATCGCGTTTGAAACCGAAGATGCCAACCGCATGATGAGCCTTGAAGTGGCTATGCAGTGGACCACCGCCTACAAGGAATCGGTGCACACCTACGCCAACACCATCAATACTCACGAGGGTGGCACCCATGAGGAAGGTTTCCGCACCGCTCTAACCACCCTCATTAACCGCTTTGCTCGAGACAACAAACTGCTCCGCGATAAGGACGATAACCTGACCGGTGAGGATGTTCGTGAGGGCCTGACCGCTGTGGTTTCAGTGAAGATTTCTGAACCCCAATTTGAAGGTCAGACCAAGACCAAGCTGGGTAATTCAGAAGCTAAGGCTTTTGTCCAGCGTGAAACCCTGGATCAACTGGGTGACTGGCTAGCACGTAATCCGTCCATCGGTAAAGAGGTAGTGCGTCGCGCCATCACCGCAGCGCAAGCTCGCCTTGCTGCCCGTAAAGCCCGTGAGACCACCCGCCGCAAGGGGCTGCTGGAAAGCGGATCGATGCCGGGCAAGCTCAAAGATTGCTCATCTAAAGACCCTTCCATCTCAGAGATTTACCTGGTGGAAGGTGACTCGGCAGGCGGCTCCGCTGTGCGCGGCCGCAACCCCGAAACCCAGGCAATTCTGCCCCTGCGAGGCAAGGTCCTCAATGTGGAGCGTGCTCGCTTGGATCGAGCTCTGTCTAATGCTGAAATCCAGTCTCTTATCACTGCTTTTGGTACCGGCATCGGTGATGATTTCAATATCGAAAAGGCGCGTTACCACAAGGTAGTTCTCATGGCGGATGCGGACGTCGATGGTCAGCACATTACTACCCTGCTACTGACACTTCTCTTCCGCTTCATGCGCCCGCTGATCGAGGCAGGCTACGTCTATTTGGCGCAGCCCCCGCTCTACCGCATCAAATGGTCCAACGCCGCTCACGATTATGTCTTCTCAGATGCGGAGCGAGATGCTGCTCTTGAGGCAGGCTACGCAAAGAACCAGCGTCTGCCGAAGGACAACGGAATTCAGCGTTATAAGGGTCTGGGTGAGATGGACTACACCGAGCTGTGGGATACCACTATGGACCCCGAGAACCGCACTCTTCTGCAGGTAAAGATGGAAGACGCGGCTGCTGCTGACCAGATTTTCTCTATTCTGATGGGTGAAGATGTCGAAGCTCGCCGTGAATTCATTCAGCAGAACGCAAAGGACATTCGCTTCCTTGATATCTAAGACATATATTGCTTTTAGCTAGTCAATATGTGTTTAGAAGAATATTAAAATCAAGGAATCAAACGAAGGATTATAATGAGCGACGAACAGAACAACAGCTCAAACGAACCACTTGAAGGCGATGTCATCGAGCACCCCGCCGGTGGGAGGGTCGAGGCAGTAGACCTGCGCTCCGAAATGGAACGCTCCTACCTGGACTACGCCATGGCCGTTATTATCGGCCGTGCACTGCCTGACGTCCGCGACGGTCTCAAGCCCGTGCACCGCCGCGTCATCTACGCGATGTACGACGGCGGCTACCGCCCTGAACGCTCTTTCAATAAGTGCGCCCGCGTCGTGGGCGAGGTCATGGGTCAGTATCACCCCCACGGTGACTCGGCAATTTATGACACCCTTGTTCGCCTTATTCAGGACTGGGTCATGCGCTACCCCTTGGCTCTCGGCCAGGGGAACTTCGGATCACCCGGTAATGACGGTGCAGCAGCCCCCCGCTACACCGAAACCAAGATGGCTCCCCTGGCTCTCGAAATGGTGCGTGACATCAATGAGGACGCCGTGGACTTCCAGCCCAACTATGACGGCAAGAACCAGGAGCCTGTCGTCCTGCCCTCGCGCATCCCTAACCTACTCGTGAACGGCTCATCAGGTATTGCTGTGGGTATGGCAACCAACATCCCCCCGCATAACCTGCGTGAGGTTGCGGAGGGTGTGCAGTGGTTCCTTGAAAACCCCGCGGCTACCAACGAGGAGCTACTCGAAGCACTCATTGCCCGCATCAAGGGCCCTGACTTCCCTACCGGTGCAACCATTTTGGGTCACAAGGGAATTGAGCAGGCATACCGCACCGGTCGTGGTTCTATCACCATGCGCGCAGTGGTAAACGTCGAAGAAATTCACGGTCGCACCTGCCTGGTTGTCACTGAACTCCCCTACCAGGCCAACCCCGATAACCTGGCCATTAAAATTGCTGAGTTGGTCAAGGACGGCAAAATCACCGGCATCGCCGACCTTCGCGATGAAACCTCGGGCCGTACCGGTCAACGTCTGGTCATTGTGCTCAAGCGTGATGCTGTAGCTAAGGTGGTGCTTAATAACCTCTATAAGCACACGCAGCTGCAGGAAAACTTCTCAGCCAACATGCTGGCTATTGTAGACGGCGTGCCCCGCACGCTTTCCCTCGATGCCTTCATCCGCCACTGGGTTAACCACCAGCTCGAAGTGATCGTGCGACGCACCCGCTACCGACTGCGTCAGGCAGAAGAGGAAGCGCATATTCTGCGCGGTCTCATCAAAGCACTGGATGCCCTGGATGAGGTTATTGCCCTAATCCGTCGCTCTCCCAGTGCTGATGAAGCCCGCACCGGGCTGATGGAATTCCTGGATATTGATGAGGCTCAGTCCCAGGCAATTCTGAATATGCAGCTACGCCGCTTGGCCGCTTTGGAGCGTCAGAAGATTCAGGATCGCCATGATGAGCTGATGCGCATGATTGATGAATACAACGCCATCATTGCTTCTGAGAGTCGCCAGCGTACCATCATCTCCGACGAACTGACCGATATCGTCAACCGTTACGGTGACGAGCGACGGAGTAAGATCCTGATGGGTTACGACGGGGATATGTCCATGGAGGACCTTATCCCCGAAGAAGAAATGGTGGTTACCATTACCCGCGGTGGCTACGTCAAGCGCACCCGCAGCGACCAGTACCGTAGCCAGCACCGTGGCGGTAAGGGTATTAAGGGAGCTTCCCTGCGCGGGGACGATGTGGTCCAGCACTTCTTTGTCACCTCCACCCACAGCTGGATCCTCTTCTTCACCAACCTGGGCCGGGTCTATCGCACCAAGGCTTATGAGCTCATGGAAGCGGGGCGTGATGCCAAGGGGCAACACGTCGCTAACCTACTGGCCTTCCAGCCCGATGAAACTATCGCCAAGGTCATGGAGCTCAAATCTTACGAGGATGCACCCTACCTGGTGCTCGCGACCAAAAACGGTTTGGTTAAGAAGACTGCACTCTCCGATTACGACACCAACCGCACCGCTGGTGTCATCGCCATTAACCTGCGCGAGGGGGATGAGCTAGTATCGGCTCAGCTGGCATCAGCTGAAGATGACCTCATGCTCATTTCCCGCCAGGGTCAGTCGCTGCGCTTCACTGCCAGTGACGAGGCTCTGCGCCCCATGGGCCGTGCAACTAGCGGTGTTACCGGCATGAAGTTCCGTGATGGGGACGAATTGTTATCGGCTAACGTCGTCACCGATGATTCCTATGTCTTTATCGTTACTGCAGGTGGCTACGCCAAGCGCACGCAGGTGAATCAGTACCGCGTGCAGGGCCGTGGTGGTCTCGGTATTAAGGTCGCCAAGCTGGCCGAAGACCGTGGAGACCTGGTTGGCGGGCTCATTGTGGGTGAGGATGATGAAGTTATGGTCGTCATGCAATCCGGCAAGGTAGTGCGCACCTCTGTATCCGAAGTTCCCGCTAAGGGCCGTGACACCATGGGTGTTATCTTCGCTAAGCCCGGTAAGAATGATGAGATTCTAGAGGTCGCCCGCAACTTCGAGCGGAACATTGATGATGTAGAAGACACCGAAGAAAAAGTCGATAAGAGTGCCGAAAACGGTGCCGATGAAGTACCTTTAGAAAACAAGAGCACACCGGCAGAAGCCGAAACCGTAGAAGCACACGGAGGTAACTAGTGAGCACCAACAGCACAGGCGCGGCTCCGCGCCCCGCACCCAGGGCTGGCAACGCGCGAGCGGCGCAGTCTAAGGGGAGTGCTTCACGTAAGCCCCTGGTGCGCCCCGCACCCCGTTCGAAGATCCGCCGCGCTCGCCTGGTGGTCGCTAAGGTTGATACTTTCTCAGTTGCCAAGCTGGTCTTCCTTCTGTCTGTGGCTGTAGGTATCGTAACGGTTGTTGCGTCGGTCATCCTGTGGTTGGTTATGCAGGCCACCGGTGCCTTCCAGAGCCTCAATGACATTCTGGCCCTGCTGGGGACCACCGGTAGCGCGGTAGATGTCTCTCAGTATCTATCGCTGGGGCAGGTAGCGCTCTATACCACCATTATCTCGGTGATTAATGTAGTGCTCTTTACCCTCCTGGGGACGCTGGCGGCCATGCTGTACAACGTCGCTGCCAAGCTGGTGGGTGGCGTTGGTGTTACCTTGACGGACGAATAAAGTCTTCAGTGAAGAAAGATGGTCCCCTGCTCTCATGAGGAGGGGATCATTTTTTGATCGGAAGATGTTTGAAGTACCTCGGGCATTTCTGTGACCCAGAACATGCTTTTTCGATTTGGCAAGCTGTGTGAATCTGTGTAAAGTTATATTTCGTTCTGGTGAAAATCTGAACACCGAGGGCGTATAGCTCAGATGGTTAGAGCGCTACACTGATAATGTAGAGGTCCCAGGTTCAATTCCTGGTACGCCCACTCTCCTTGGTGGAAAGGTTGAAATGAATAAATTCATGGCAATCACCTTAGTGGCAGTCGTAGCAGCGGTTGTAACTAAGAAGGCAAAGGACTCCCAAGAGAATAAAAGCTCTTGGAAAGCTGCTACAGATAAAATTTAATAGGTTGCACCTATATGGGGGCGTGGCGCAATTGGTAGCGCACCTGCTTTGCAAGCAGGGGGTTAGGGGTTCGAGTCCCCTCGCCTCCACTCTTCGGTGATTATAGCAAGAGGGAAACACCCGGTCCCATCCCGAACCCGGAAGTTAAGGCTCTTTGCGCTGATGGTACTGCACTGGTGACGGTGTGGGAGAGTAAGTCATCGCCGAATTAAATGTGATGGAAGAGGCTCAGTCGTAAGACTGGGCCTCTTCTTTTTGTTGTAGGGGAAGGTTATGGGGGACCCCACACCGCTTTAAAGTGAATAATAGGTTAACGACTGAAGCAGAGCTTGAGGGATTATACGAGGCAAGGCTCATAAAACCACATGAACCTTCCTGCTTATAGAGCGCCCTGGATTTATTTAAGGAACGTTTTCTCAGGTCAAAAGCTATTTATGGTGAAATCGAAGGCGGAGTCCGGAGGGGCATCCCTGTGCGAATTGTGTGTTTTTTAATCCTTAAACAAAACGCTGTCTGTGGTTTACCTGCAATCTTCCAGATGTTTCCTAAATACTCTTAATAGGCGCATAATCATTGGGTGACTACAGAACTCATCATCCTGGTTATTGTGGTACTTACCGCGCTGGCCTTTGACTTCACCAAGGATTTCACGACACCGCGAATGCCATGGCATCCTCCATCGCAACCGGTGCTCTCAAACCTAAGACGGCCGTAGCCCTTTCAGCTTCCCTTAATCTCGTCGGTGCTTTCTTGTCTATCGAAGTAGCTAAGACCGTCGGCACGGGGCTAGTGGACTTAGAGACTGCAGGGGGTGCGGGTCAAGCCTCATGCTTATCGTCTTTACCGGTCTAGTAGGTGCCATCCTGTGGAACGTTCTCACCTGGTTGCTGGGATTGCCTTCTAGCTCCTCTCACGCCCTCTTTGGAGGGCTAATTGGTGCGACACTAGCATCCTTGGGTGCAAGCGGAGTGCTCTGGAATGGGGTGCTGATGAAGATTATTGTTCCGGCTCTTCTAGCGCCCCTCATTGCCGGTATCATCGCATATATCAGCACCAGGGTGGTCTACCGCGTTACAGTGGCAGTGCCTGAGAACCGTAAGAAGAAAAACTTTCGCTTTGGTCAGATCTCTGCTGCTTCTCTCATGTCGCTGGCACACGGTACCAATGACGCTCAAAAGACCATGGGTGTTATTTTCCTAGCCCTCGTTGCGGCACAGGAAATCGATCCGTCGGCTGATATACCCTTCTGGGTTCGCCTGGTCTGTGCGGTAGCTATTGCCCTGGGAACCTACCTGGGTGGGTGGCGCATCATCAAAACTCTGGGTAAGGGTATCGTCGATATCGAAGGCCCCCAGGGTTTCTCTGCTGATGGTTCTTCTGCTGCCATTATTTTGACGTCCTCTCACTTCGGAATGGCTCTTTCGACCACTCACGTAGCTACCGGTTCTATCATCGGTTCAGGTATTGGGCGCCGTGTTGCAGTGAAATGGTCGACTGCCCGGCGCATGGTGGTTGCCTGGACTATTACCCTCCCCGCCGCAGGCAGTGTTGGTGCTCTGACATGGCTCGTCGGTAACTACATCAACCACTTCACGGGTAGTGATTGGATGGGGGGAAGCAACCGTATTTCTGATTCTGGTTGGATTTTGCGCCTGGATGTGGGCACACTCGCGCAAGAGCGCTATTGGCCACGTTGATATACATGCCGGTGAAGTGGTGCGAACCCGTGAAGTGCATACTGAATCCCTCCCTGTCCTGCAGAAGGTTGGTCACTAGTTCTTCTCGCTGAAATCTTCCATAAGATTTATCCCGTGTTCTTAGCTGGACTTGTCTTTGGGGCAGGCCTACCCATTCTGTATGCGGTTGCCGTGCGGCTTGTGAGCGGCATAGCCACTGAAACTGCTGACGGTACCGTAAAGGTTGAAGTGCATCCTCTAGCTAGGGTAGCTGCCTACGCTATTTTTGTGCTGCTGGCGCTGGCAATTCTCACTGGTATTCTGTGGGTCGCAAAAGACTTCCTCTACGCCTACACCGGTTTTAACCTTTTTGGGGTCGCTGACTAGAATCAACCCCGTATAACTTTAATTGCTTAAACTAAAGCGCCACCCTGATATTGAAGGGTGGCGCTTTAGATTACGTGTGGAGACGCTGGGTTTTTTATATCAGGGCTGCGGCGTAGAAAATGCCCAGAGCCAATGTAAAGCCAACGAGGCCAATGAGGGTTTCCATAACCGTCCAGGTCTTGAAGGTTGTCTTTTCGTCCATATTGAAGAAACGGCTGACCAGCCAGAAGCCGGAGTCGTTAAAGTGAGAGAGAATCACAGATCCAGCGGCGACAGCGATGACCAGAGCAGAGAGTTGGAGATCCCCGTATCCTGCGGCCTCGACGCCCGGAGCAATAAGACCCGCTGTGGTCGTGAGAGCTACGGTCGCTGAACCCTGAGCAACACGTAGGATACCCGAGATGATAAAGCCAGCAACGATGAGGGGTACACCCATATCGCCCAGTACATCGGTCAGTGAAGCGCCAATACCCGAGGTACGCAGCACGCCACCAAACATGCCACCGGCACCGGTAATCAGAATAACCGAGCAGACAGCGGGGAGTGCACCTTCCATGGTGGTGTTGATGTGCTTTTTGTGGACGCCACGGCGGTTGCCCAGTACGTACATGGCCACCAGTGTGGTGATGAGCAGGGCAACAGGTGTTTCCCCCAGCATGCGTAGGGTCTGGTACCAGGTCTGGTCAGTGGCGTCCTCTGCGAGAACGCCCGAGGTGGCTAGTGTATTCAGGCCGGTGTTCATAAAAATCAGCAACATGGGCAGCAGAAGAACAAACAGGACGGTGCCGAAGCTAGGCGGATTTTTAGGGTCGTCCGGCACCTCATCGACGCCCAAGAGGGCGGGGACCGGTAGATTGATGCGAGCGCCGATATAGCGGCTGAAGAGGTAAACCGCCAGATACCAAGTGGGAATTGCAATGACCAGGGCGACCAGCAGAAGGACACCAACGTTAGCATTGAAGAAGGCAGCAGCTGATACCGGGCCGGGGTGGGGCGGTGTGAAGACATGCATGACCGAGAAAGCGCCTGCCACGGGAATGCCGTAGAACAGCATAGAACCGCCTACCCAGCGGGCTACCGAGAACATGATAGGCAGCATGACCACCAGGCCGGCATCGAAGAAGATGGGGAAGCCAAAGAGCATGGATGTCACACCCAAGGCGATAGGTGCCCGCTTTTCACCAAAGACCGAGATGAGTTTGTGAGCAAGCACTTGCGCACCGCCGGAAGTCTGGATGAGGATGCCCAGCATGGCGCCTAGACCTACGAGAAGTGCGACGGATGCCAGTGTACTGCCGAAGCCGCTGAGCATAACCGGCACCACCTGGGCGGTGGGAATACCTGCTGCAATTGCGGTGAGAACACTGACCAAAATAAGAGCAGGGAAGGCGTGCACTTTCAACTTCATGATGAGCACAAGAAGCAGAGCTACAGCTGCTGCCGCAATAGCCAGTAGGGGCCCTGCTGTTAGGGTTTGTGTCCAGTCTTCAATGGTCATGAGAGGTTTACTCCGTAGGTTTGTGTCAGTGTGTTCTCAGCATTGTAAGCGATGTCATCCAGCGGGGGAGTGATGTCAAGGGTGAAACCTAGTTCGTCCGCCTCGAGGGGTTCGAGGGTCGCTAATTGTGAGTCAAGCAGGGTAGTGGGCATAAAGTGACCGCGTCGGTGAGTCATGCGGTCTGCAATTAGTTTTTTGGAGCCTGTGAGATGCAGAAAAATCACGCGACCAGGTGCGGTGCGCAAAGCGTTGCGGTACTGCTTTTTAAGGGCTGAGCAGGTGATGATGGTGTTCTTGCCCTGTGCTGCCTGTTCGGTGGCCCATGTGGCGATATCAGCCAGCCAGGGTGCACGGTCCTCATCGGTAAGTGGAATGCCCGCACTCATCTTTTGGACGTTGGACGCAGGGTGCAGCTCATCGCCTTCGGCAAAGCTAAAACCGGTGCGATGGTGCAAACGGTGGGCTAGCTCCGTTTTTCCGGTGCCACTGACGCCCATCACGACGATATGGACGATGTTGTGTGGTGTGATAGTCATGTTTTGATTTTAATGACCGCCACAACGGCAGTCTAAAGGGGTGCGCTAAAGCAGTATTTTATGAGATGCAGTGATTCTACTGTGGTCTATCTAACCCATGTTTGGTAAGCTTGTGTTTGCACGTGTAAAAAATGTGTAGTATAGTTTTATATGCACCTACGGGGGCGTGGCGCAATTGGTAGCGCACCTGCTTTGCAAGCAGGGGGTTAGGGGTTCGAGTCCCCTCGCCTCCACTCTTCGGTGATTATAGCAAGAGGGAAACACCCGGTCCCATCCCGAACCCGGAAGTTAAGGCTCTTTGCGCTGATGGTACTGCACTGGTGACGGTGTGGGAGAGTAAGTCATCGCCGAATTAAATGTGATGGAAGAGGCTCAGTCGTAAGACTGAGCCTCTTTTTTATGCCCAGAAAAAGATCCCTAGGATACCACGCTGCCCGCCAGTAGGAGGGCCGGAGAAGTAGATAATCATCTGTTTATCATTCACAGATAGGCCCGTCGATGAAAACTAGATAAGCTGTAGTTTTTGGCGGGTGCAAAAACGCCGACGCATTATCTCTCATGCGTCGGCGTTCTCAGCTAGCTATAAACCGCTACCTCAAACACAAAACTTATGCTGCGGGGGTCTTCCAGGGATCCTCAACGGGGCGCGAAGCCTTGTAAGCAGCAGCGCCAGCAACGGTGCCCGCAACCAGCAGACCCAGAACTAGCCAACCCTTGCCGCTCTTCTTAGAAGCTTTCTTCTGCTCCTTAGCGAACTGGGCAGCAGCTTTTACAGCGGCCTTCTGTGCATTCTTTACAGCCTTCTTGTCGCCAGTTACCTTAGCCGCAACGGTGTTGACCGGTGCAGGAACCTCAGCGTCTGAGAGCTTAACAGCAACGGTATCAGCAACTTCAGCAGCTTTGACACGGGCAGTTGCCACAGCATCTTCAACTACCGGGGTGACATCATCAATGGTGTGCTGGATCTTATTCACCAGGGTGTTCTGCACCTTGTCCAGCTTCTTGTGAGCGTCCTTAGCGACTGAATTAGTGGTCTTCTTTGCGTTCTTTCCGTGCTTCTCAGCAGTCTTCTGAAGATCAGCAAACTTGTTGGCGGTGAACTTTTCAGCACGAGCAGTTTGCTTGTCAGCCAACTTGGTTAGTTTGTCTGCCTTCTTGCCGGTCTTCTTCTGAGCCTTTGCAAAGAACTTCTCTGCCTGCTTCTGAGCTTTCTTAGCCTTAGCATTTTTGGTCAGAGCCATGTCTCTACCTCCAGGTTGATTTCAGCGCCGCGAAGGACGCAGTGGTTAACTGTTATTCATAAGCTTACGAAATATGCCTGTAAAAAGCAGTTTATGTACGAAAAGAAACCGGGTGTTCTCTGCCCGCTAAAGACCATGTCCCCTTATCTATCAACTTCGAAATTTCGTTATGTTGGCTAAATCTACGTTCCTACGGATAAGCTTCAAAGTTCACCCCCAGCAGGGCTATTCGAATCGAAACAGACTTTTACGGACCTATTAGGGTTTCTGCCAGAGAAGTTCCCCGTGCGGCATGACAAAGAGAGCTCCAGGCTGTGAACCCCATTCTCTCCACCCTTGAGCCACCTCTTGCAATTCCTGAATACTAGTCAGCCCTCTCTCAACAATTTGTTGCCCTAGGACAGTTTGTTCTAATCGCTCAGCCCATGAACAGGCCAGTTGTTGAGCCTCTTCACCCGTGTATGTCCAGGTGGAAGTTGTAAAACGTGCTCCGCTTAAACCCGCCTGTCGAGCATACGAAAGAAGTCTGCGTCCAGCACTTGGTTCCCCACCGTTATTCCGAGCAACCTGTAAATATAGTTCTCGCCATCGTGAAATTTTAGATGATGTAGGGAACCAGAAAAAGCTCTCGTAGTCGGCATCGCGAATGGCAACGTACCCACCAGGCCTCACTACACGAGCCATTTCTGTGAGAGCCTGAATAGGGGTGCTAACGTGTTGAATAACCTGGTGCGCATGAGCTACATCAAAATTATTGTTTGCAAAGCTGAGGTGATGCACGTTTTCTACGGAGAATTTTGCCGAAATTCCTTGTTCAACGGTGAGGCCCTTATCGAGAAAATGTCTTTTGCAGAGATTTAACTCTTCCTCCCCAATTTCAGTGGCTGTTACCCTGCCAGTTAACCGTGCAAAATCTGCGGTGATACTGCCGGGGCCGGCACCAATATCCAACAGATTCATGCCCGAGGCGAGATATGGTCTGAGATAGGCCGCAGAATTATCGATGGTACGCTGCTGGTGTGCGTTGAGGACTGGTTTTTGGTGCCCGTGAGTATAGGACTCTTTCATTCTTAAATTTCGCTTTCAAAAGGAATGATGAAATCTAACTTATCCCCAATTTCATTATATGAGCATTAGATTTCATAATTTAGATGCCATTAAACTACTGCACTTGACTGCGGCTCATAGTAAAAATCGTGAACCTTTTTGCGTTTTCTCCCCCCCTACATATCTTTCGCTGAGTGCAAAAGCGCAGTCTATATCTAGCATCTGTTGAGGATGGCATGACAGAATGGGGAACATGACTGCAACTGCTAAAGCAACACTTCACACCAACCACGGCGACATCGTTGTTAACCTTTTCGGTAACCACGCGCCGCTGACCGTCAAGAACTTCATCGGTCTCTCCGATGGTACCCAGGAATGGCGCCACCCCCGCACCGGTGAAGTAGAGAACGGTCCCCTCTACAAGGACGTCGTTTTCCACCGCATTATTCGCGACTTCATGATTCAGGGCGGCGACCCCCTGGGCCAGGGCATCGGCGGCCCCGGCTACCAGTTCAAGGACGAAATCCACCCCGAACTGAGCTTTAACAAGCCCTACCTACTGGCCATGGCAAACGCTGGCCCCGGCACCAACGGCTCACAGTTCTTCATCACCACCGTTGAAACCCCCTGGCTCAACGGCCGCCACACCATCTTCGGTGAAGTTGTTGATGAGGATTCCAAGAAGGTCGTTGACGCTATTGAAGGCGTATCAACCGGTGCTATGGACCGCCCCGTTGAGGACGTCGTTCTCTCCTCAATCGACATCGAAGAACTCTAAGCGTTAGAAAATCTTTATCACGTAAGTGCCCGCCCGATTTATCGGGTCGGGCACTTACTTTATACCCGCGGCAAGGCTGCAAGAAAGGACGCCAGTGAGCGAGCCCGCCAGCTACGGCTATAACAACAATCAGCAATCGGTCTGCCCACGCCACCCGGACCAGGTAACCTACGTACGGTGCGGGCGCTGCGGCAGACTGGCCTGCGGAAAATGCCAGATACCCTTAGAAGTGGGCATGATGTGCGTGGACTGTAGGCAACAGGTGCGCGCCGCCCAGCCCGCCAGCCGTACAACCCGTAGCAAACCGGTGGTGACCTACGCTCTCATTGCTCTTAACGTGCTGGTGTGGGCTCTCCAGTGGGTTTTCCCCAGCGTCTCCACCTTTGGGCTTTACAACCCTGCCTGGGTTGAATATTCGGGGGAGTGGTACCGAGCTCTAACCTCCGGCTTCCTGCATTCGCTGGGTAACCTCTCCCACCTACCGCTCAACATGTTCTCCCTTTACCTTTTTGGGCAGGCGCTAGAACCAATTCTTGGACGTTGGAAATTCCTATCGACCTACCTGCTCTCAATCCTGGGAGGATCAGCTGCCGTGCATGTTATCGCCCGCTTCTGGGGCGATTACGGGGACATGACCACCAGTGTCCTGGGTGCATCCGGTGGGGTATTTGGTCTCTTTGGAGCCTTCTTTGCACTGGCACGCGCTCGCAGACAGAGTACCAGCGGAATTATGGTGCTGGTGGCGATCAACTTTGTTTATGGGCTTATGTTCCCCGGAGTTTCCTGGGAGGCACATCTGGGAGGGTTGGTAACGGGCGCTATCGTAGCTACCCTACTGAGCGGATTGCCCGAACCTCGAAAACGTAAATAGATATCCACAGGATCTATCCACAGCTGTTAATAACTACAGGAGTGTAATTTCAACAGTGTTAACAGACTGTGGATAGTGCCAGCTCGGCTTTAAATTGCAGTAAATTACACTGGTGTAAGAGATTTCCCCAATTTTATCCCCACCTGTGGATAACTGCCAGGAACAGGGTGTGTAGAAAATGTAATTTCAAGTTTTCAGCCCTCCTGGTGGGAAAGTGCAGCGTAACTTCCGAACAGTATCCCCCATCAAATAAAGGACATTACATCATGAAGAAAGTTAACTGGCTTGGCAATGGTATTGCTTTGCTGCTTTTCATTGCAGTTCCTCTAGCAATTGGTTTTACCGGTAGTTTTCTCACGGGAGATCAGGTCGATGGTTGGTATGCCTCAGCGGATCAGGCACCCTGGACGCCACCTAACGCGGTGTTCGGCCCCGTATGGACTCTGCTATACGTGATGATCGGTGCAGCGGGATGGTTGCTCTGGCGCTCTACAGTTACGCACCAGAGACGACGAGCCTTTATTCTCTACGGCATCCAGCTGATTCTCAATGCTGTTTGGAGCCCGCTCTTTTTTGGCACCTATCCCACCTACGGTGTAGCGGGTCTATGGGTGGCTTTAGTGGTTATCTATCTGCTACTGCTCACCGTTATGGTAAGCATTAAGGTTTTTGCCTCCGTGAGCAAAATAGCTGCCTGGCTCTTTGTGCCCTATGGTCTCTGGGTTGCATACGCCAGCACCCTTAACCTATATATGGCACTACATAACTAAGAAGTAATATTTTTCATGGGAGGGCTCTGGTTAGTTAATCCAGAGCCCTCCCTGCAGATCTATGAGGGGTTCCTCTGAAATCTATTTAATCGAAGAAGATTCAATGAGAGCAGAGACAGACTTCGGAGCGGAAAAGGCCGAGGCAACAAAAGCTTCATCAGAGGTGCGCACAGTAGGGACCACTGCATTTCCGTTATTAACACTCTTTACATAAGCCTCAGCGTCGGCGTCTTCCCAAATATTGACCCACAGAGCACGGTCCCCTACCTCTCCCAGACCATCATTTAAGCGCTGGCAGAAAGGGCAACCAGGGCGCCAATAGATTGCTACCCCGCCCTTCGCTACAAATTCTTCAGCCTCAGTGTGGGTGCTTACTTCACGGTTCATGGGATGTACTCCTTGCTACGCCATGGGTGATAATACTCTACTGAACATCTGCCCCATCAATGTTATTCCCAGCCCTATCTACAGTGATACTTGGGTGCTGGCACAAAAAACGGGAGGTAACTATCAACAGTTACCTCCCGCCCAAGGAACAAACTTAGTCCTTCTTGAGGGAATCAGTTACGCCTGAAACGGCACCCTTGATATCCTCGACCTTATCTTTGATGCCGGCCTTGACCTGATCGGTCTTACCTTCAGCTTCAAGGTGGCTATCGCCGGTAACCTTACCGCCGAATTCTTTAGCCTTACCAGCCAAATTCTCTGCACCATTTTCAATCTTGTTATCTTCAGCCATGAGGTAGCTCCCTTCTGTCCCACTCAGAGAGTGGGGATAAAGCAGAACCCAATAATCTATTGCCTAGATGATTGGCCCTGCACTGTAAAAACCTGAAATTTTTTACTTACCGAAGCGCTCGCCGAGCTTGCCGGCTGCGTCGTTAACGGTGTCTTTAGCCTGCTGCGCGTGATCGTCGTTGACGACCTCCTTGCCAGCCTTATCATTGACGGTATCCTTGGCCTTGTCAACGTTGTCATTGACGGCGTTATTGAGATCGAAACCCATGGTTCTACCCCTTTCTACAGGAAATGTGGACGGTTCACTCGAAGGTTCACCGTTGATACTAAGCCTACGCAAGAAATGTATTTAAATAAACTATCAATCTCGAAAAGATAGCAAAATCTAGGGCAAACCCCAGCATATTCGAAGGAAAGCTAAAGAAAACACGGTGAAGAAAAAGGAACTACTCCCCAGCTAGACATTTACAGGCGTACACTATTTCTTCAGACGGCTCCATTGAACCGCCTATGAGATTTATGAGTGGTTAGGAGCCTCTCGTGCCTGCCCTTTTGCACAAAATCTCGACTCGCTCTCACAACAGTGACCCCGAGCCGACACCTCACCCTTTGGTTCAGCACGCACAAGCACGTGCATCCCGTTGGCTGATGCATGATTCCCCTGAACTTACCGCTGAAATTCAGGGTCCGCACGGTAGAAATAACACCCATCATGGTCATCCCTGGTGGAAGGTTATGTGTCTATCGGGTGTAGATTACTTCTCTACTCTTGGTTATCAGCCGGCCCTCGCCGCTCTCGCCGCGGGACTGCTTGCACCACTAGCTACCCTCATACTGGTTGCTGTTACTCTGCTAGCTGCCTTACCCATCTATCGCCGCATTGCTCAAGAGAGCCCTCGGGGTGCCGGTTCCATCCATCTTCTCGAGCGCCTCCTCTCAAAGTGGAACGCCAAAATATTTGTGCTCATCCTGCTCGGGTTCACCATCACCGACTTCGTCATCACCATTACACTCTCTGCTGCTGACGCTGCTGCGCACCTGGAAGCTAACCCGCTGGTGGCTCCTGTGCTGGGCGGTCACCACATGGTACGGACCCTTGGCTTACTAGCCCTACTCACGGCCGTCTTTCTGCGGGGATTCAACGAAACCATTAACGTCGCTGTGGTGCTGGTAGCTATCTTTATTCTTCTCAATCTTCTGGTGATCGGTGCTAGCTTCATAGAAATACTGCATACTCCTCATATCACCGGTAATTGGTGGTACGCGCTCACTGCGCAAAATGGTAACCCCTGGCTAGCTCTGGCGCTCGTGGTTCTGATCTTCCCCAAGATTGCCTTGGGACTTTCAGGCTTTGAAACCGGTGTGGTGGTTATGCCCCAAATCGGTAGCAAAAAATACTCAGAAAGTGACCAAGATGACCTCAGGATACGCGGCGCAAAATAGCTTCTCACAACAGCCGCCCTGACCATGAGTGTGCTCTTGATATGTTCATCTTTCGCTACCACCCTTCTTATCCCTCAGGAGGAATTTAAAGAGGGTGGAGATGCCAACGGTCGGGCGCTTGCCTACCTGGCGCACGACCTTCTGGGTGAAGGGTGGGGCACAGCCTATGACATTTCAACCATTCTTATCCTCTGGTTTGCTGGGGCTTCCGCTATGGCGGGGCTGCTCAACCTCGTCCCTCGATATCTGCCGCGCTACGGCATGGCACCAGAATGGACGCGTGCCTCACGCCCCCTGGTTCTCGTTTTTAGCGCTGTCTGCGTCTTCGTCACCCTTATTTTCGAGGCGGATGTTGAAGCTCAGGGCGGCGCTTACGCCACCGGTGTTTTAGTGCTTATGACCAGTGCTGCCGTAGCGGTCACTCTTTCCGCTAAAAAACGCCGTCAAAGGGCAGCCTTTCTCTACTACCTCTCGGCCACTCTTATCTTTGGTTACACCACCATTGCTAATATCTTTGAACGACCCGATGGCTTACGTATCTCCCTTTTCTTTATTGGCGGAGTTGTTTCTCTCTCGCTTCTCTCCCGGGCACTGCGCTCCTATGAGTTGCGAATCGACAGCGTAAACTTTGACCCGTTGGCGCTGGCTCTACTAGCGTGCAGCTCCAAACCTCTGCACTTGATCGCTCATCTGCCCGATAATTTCAATGCCGCTGACTACCGGGAAAAACTATCCAGGGAGCGTTGGGCTCATCACCTAGAGGCTGATGCCCGCATCATATTCGTTGAAATTGCTGTGGAGGACCCCAGCAACTTCAGCTCAGAACTCATGGTGCATGGTCTAGATGAAGGTGGGTATCAGGTGCTCAGTGCTTCTGGATCTTCGGTGGCTAACAGCATTGCAGCCCTTTCTCTTGCCCTGCGAGATATAACCGGGCAAGTGCCGCATATCTACCTGGACTGGGCGGCCGGTTCACCCCTCAAAAACTACATTGCCTTCGTACTCTTTGGGCAGGGACAAATCGTATCGACGGTCCACGAGGTACTTCGACGGGCAGAAAAGACCTTGCAGCACCGGCCCGTAGTCCATGTTTCTTAGATGGGTGAAACAGGGACTTCTGTGTGACTTAGAGATCCCTGTTCGCTGCTTGGCCTGCCACCATAGGGAGGAACTCAGGGTCAGCAAAGCCCTGCTGCGCATAGGCGAGGGCAACTCTTTCGGCCGCATGCTGTAGCTTATCGCTGTCAATCAATGCCATGACCGCTCCGCCAAAACCACCCCCGACGATGCGGGCACCTAGCGCACCCGCTGCTAGGCAGGTGTCCACAGCTATATCGATTTCTCGACGTGAGACACATAGCTCATCACGCATAGATACAAATGATTCGGTAAAAAGACGCCCCAGTTCTTCCCATGCGGTGGCGCCCAAGAGCTCGGTATTTTTGAGGAGATAAGCGGCGCGTTCAACTAGCGTCATATCGTGTAAGGTGTGGCGCAACCAGCCGCGTGGAAAGACTGGTTTATCGGCTGACTCATCGAGGGCTGCGAGGGCACGGTTAACCGTTGAATCCACCAAATCCAGGCGCCACTTCTTGGCCTGCTGCTCACTGAGCCCCGCGCACGAAAGGTCAGCGGGCAGGGCGTTGCGGAGGTAATCAAGGCCCATGCCTGCCGCGGCAGCTTCATTGGCTGCCCGTCGAGCCGCAAACTCACCGCCCGCTAGTTTATGGGGGGTGTTGGTATTGATGACGAGCCAGCTCAAGTGAGCCCGATCTACATCGGCTTCGACCGCTTCAATAGAAAAATCTCTGAAGTCAATCACCAGGGCTTTACCCCGCTGAGATCGGAGGGATGCCGTCTGGTCAAGACCGCCCGTGCGAGCTCCTGCTACTACATTCTCAGCCGTAATGCAGACCTGTGCCAGGCGGGCTCGCAGGGCATCATTGGTGGGACTGAGGTCAGAAGGTAGTGCGTCTGTTGCCGAGCACCCCGCGCGTAAGGGGCAGGAAAGATCAAGGAGAGCGAGGGCAGTTGAACATTCCAGGGCCGCTGACGATGAGAGACCGCCGCCTACCGGCACCTTGGAGTTAATGAGAAGGTCGGCACCAAAATTGAGTGGAAGAGCAATATCTCGCCCGCCCTCATGATTCATAGCCCAGGCGACACCGGCTACGTAGGTAAACCACCCTTTGAAGGTACCCGGTTGAATTTCACGCACCACCACCGTGCGGTCGTCCCCCGGCATTTGCACCGAGGATGCGCGGAGCACCCCGTCCGTGCGCATCCTACCCGCCACATAGGTGCGATAGGGCAGGGGCATGGGCATGCAAGAACCACCCAAAAAGTCGATGTATTCACCCAGGAGGTTCAAGCGCCCCGGAGCTGACCACACGCCATCGGGTTCAACCCCGTATTTATCGATGAAGGCGGCGCGCACTGTTTCTACCTCTGCGGCATGATCTGGCAGAGTAGCCCAGTGGGGTTCAGCGCTAATAGTCAAGGGTGCTCTTTTCTTCCGTGGGTAAACCTCTTGTATAACCTACTGCCGTGTGAGGTTATTTCAAAAACCCCGTGAATACTGCCCTGATAGCCTCCCGATAGGGGAGAGGGGCTTCAGTAGGGGGAGGAGAATTGCCCAACAAATAGCGGGTCTGATCCTGTTCGATGAAACCCAGCGCCACATGTACCAGAGTAAGTGCCGCTAAAGGGGCTTGTTGAGAACCGGTGGGATGGGTGAGGTAGGCCGTCAGATGATCTAAAAACTGTAGCTGATTAGGGTCTAGGGCTAGCGCCAGTCTGACCACTTCTGCAGCTTCTTTGACGGGAATCAGATGACTGTATACATCAGCGAAAATTCTATCTATCTCCCCCTGCTCGGCAGGGAAAGGAACATCGTTAAGGATGCGCGAAGCAAGGGAAGCGAGCAACTCCTGTTTATTCTTCACATGGTAGTAAAGCGCCCCTGGAGCCACGCCCAACTCGGTAGCTAGGCGTCGCATAGAGAGATCCGCAAGACCATACTGGTTCAGCAGGGTAAAAGCGGTATTAAGAATTCGGTCACGGTTTAAGGGCACCCTCTTATTGTTGCCTATTCTTTGCGTCTTCGCCCACTTACCGGTTTTAAGTTGAGCGGTGCAGGAGTAGATTTGACCTATGGCTTTCAATTTTTCAGATTTCACCACTAAAGTGCGCGCAGGCGGTAACGCCACGGCTGAGGACATCCACGGCATTCTGACCGCAAGCCCTGCGGCTACCTTCGCTCTCGTTGAATTTGCTGCCGAGCAACGCAGATTGTTTTTTCAAAACAGCTTAGAAGCGGGCAATTTGCTGGGTTCTGAAAACATGGTCAAACCTGCATCTGTGCTGGTGGAGATAAATGCACCCATCAATGCTGATGAACTAACCGAAACCATCATGGGCGTCGCATCTGACTCCGAGGTGCAGCGCACTGCCGTGGAGTTTGTGCAGGGGCAGGCACCGCACCTTCCCATGGAAGCTCTCAGAGTGCTGGCTGCTTTCCGCCTAGCATCACCGGTAAAGAGCTTACGCCTTGGTACCAGCCGAACCTCAACCTTGCGTTCTTTGCAACCGCTTGCGGTGCACATGATTGATTCCATGCTACTCAGTGAATTTTCAACCGACCAACCACAAGCAATTTTTGAGGATCTTAAGCTCATCAGGGATGCCGGTGTGGTGGTAGACGGATCCGCTGGTCGAGATCTTGTATCTGAATACGTAGCGGATCTTGAAGGACGAGGAATCGCTAATGCTGCAGAGTTAGCAGAGCTGGTCATTAATACATCTGATCAGGGCAGAGGTGGGTGCGGCGGAAACTGCGCCTGCGGAAGTGGTGGCTGCTCCTGAAATGAGCGGTGTGTCTCGAAGTGTGGCCATCCAGTGAGGAGCCAGTCAGCCTTAAATCGTCGATGACAGGGTGCTCTCAAGAAATTTGCAGATTTTTCACCTACCATGGGTAAGTGCTCACAAACCGTGACAGACCAGTAATATTCTTGGAAAAGAATATTTGAAGAAACCTTAAGGAAGCATGGATCCCAAAGAACTTTCGCCCGCCTACTTCACCTCACTGGCATCAGTTGTGCTCGGTGCCCTCATGATTGGCGCTAGCTCAACTCTTGTTTCGGTACTTGGCTGGCTTCTACTCTTTGCTGGAGTGGGGCTGAATGCCTTCTCTACCTTGATTATGGTTCAGCGACTTAAAGGTGGTCCGCTTCCTGCTGCCCTCACCGGTGAGGCATATTCAACACAGCATGAGTATGTAGAGACTGAAACTGCCGAACCTGAACCTGACACCGAAGCTCAGCACATTGTTGACAGTGAAGCTCAGGAGTCATCCCCTAAAGAGGGCGACCAGCGCATCTTCCGCTCCCCCTCACCCCGACCCCGCGTGCGCTAAAAGAAAGAAGAAGAATATATGGATACCCGCTTCCTTCTCTCTCCCGCCTACCTTGTATCAGTTGCCGCACTTATCGTAGGGGCTATTCTTAGCGGAACTGCTCTCATGATTGTGGGTTGGATTATCTTCATTGTAGGTCTGGCTCTTAACTCGATGGCCCTGGTTGTGTTGGCCAATAGGGAACAGCTCTATAAAGCACAGCGCGTGGGCACTATACCCAAGGCTGGCCAGAAACAGACCAATAACTAGTTGTCTCACGAGATTTTAGAGGGATCTGTTCACACCTATTGTTTGTGCGAGATTCTCTCCAAAATATTATTGAAAAAGTCAGTAAAGTGCGCCCAGGAGCTGTCCTCAATTTCAGTTAGCGCGGTTTCACGTACTTCATGAGCATAGATGCGGTGAGCCTTTTCGTATACGGCCAGGCCGGTATCTGTGATGATAATTCCTTTACCGCGCCGATCACTTTCTACAGGCTCTTTTCTCACCCACTTGTGGCGCAGTAGGACCTCAATCTGATAGGTAAGACGTGAGGGTGAAACATTGGTTTTCTGCGCCAACTCACCCATGCGAACGGCGGCGGGGGGGCCCTTTCCTGAGCCTACCAATGCGGAAAGAATAAGAAAATCCGTAAGCTTTATCCCCGCATTAGCGCGGAGAGTGCGATCAAGATGGGCATTTAGTGCGGCGAAGGCATTAGTGCATACCGTCCATAGCTCTTCTTGTTCTTTGGTGAAATTTTGGGTGCCGTAGGATGCACTCATAAGAATCCCTTTTCCTATGACCTATCTGTATCGAACCCCGGAATAGAGAATGTATCGTAGGTCTCTTTGTAAAAAAGATTATCTCTTTTTAAGTAATATTTTAAAATTTATCTGAAATATTAAGATAAAGATATGAGGATTAGGAAGAATTTAGCGTGCAGCATTTAACCTCAAGAGCTCTTCAAAAGGGGTTACCTCTAAAGTGCCCGGGCGTGTTTGAGCTGGGTTCTGCTGGGATAGTTTTGCTCCTCCCAGCGTCCACGCTAATAGCTGACTAAACTCTGCTGCCGCACCTTGAATTCGAGAAGTAAGCGCTGTATCGGCACCAAAATCATCGGTTGATGCGAAGACTCCTGAGGGCGATACGAGCGCCTTCAGATAAGAAAAGAGGGGGCGCATGGCACTGTCAATCACCAAGGGGTGTCGAGCTGTGCCCCCGGTGGCTGCCAATAAAACGGGTTTACCTGCCAGGCTTTCATCTTCAACCAGATCCCAGAAAGATTTGAAGAGCCCTGAATAGCTCGCTTTGAAAACTGGGGTGACCGCGATAATTGCGTCAGCCTCATGTACTGCCTTAAGTGCTGCATCAAGCGGTTCCGCAGGGAAGCCGGTGAGATAGTGATGGGTAATGTCTTTGGCAAGAGAGCGCAGTGAGATGATCGTAAACCGGGCGTCTATCCCTGCTCGGTTGAGTGCTCCTGCTGTTGCTTGGTGCAACTGTTCGCCGAGTAAGGCCGTGGTTGATGGTTCACTCAAGCCGGCGGTGACGACAATAATGTGTGCTGTTCTCATGGCGTTGCTCCTACCGAGTCACAGTAGCTGCGCTGTTGGCCTGCTTCATCTCTTCGAGTTTGGCGGCGTAGCGAGGGTGCAGGGGTGCGGTTGATGGGACGTGCGCCGGGCGCATTTTCTCAAACTCTTGACGTAACACCGGCACCACTTCTTCACCCAAGAGATCCAGCTGGTGTAGAACCTCTGTGAGGGGAAGACCTGCATGGTCCATGAGGAAGAGCTGACGCTGGTAGTCCCCGGCATAGTCGCGGAAGCTCAGGGTCTTTTCGATGACCTCCTGCGGTGAACCCACGGTCAGCGGGGTCTGTGCGGTGAAATCTTCAAGGCTAGGGCCCCCACCATAGACCGGTGCGTTATCGAAATAGGGGCGGAACTTGCGTACGGCGTCCTGAGAATTCTTGCTCATGAAAACCTGACCGCCCAGGCCAACAATCGCTTGGTCGGCTTTACCGTGCCCGTAGTGTTCAAAGCGCTCGCGGTAGAGACTTACCATCTGAGTGGTGTGTTCCTTGTTCCAGAAGATGTTGTTATGGAAGAAGCCGTCACCATAGTAGGCTGCCTGTTCGGCGATTTCGGGGGTGCGGATGGAGCCGTGCCACACAAAGGGGGCAGTTTTATCCAGGGGCTGCGGGGTCGCTGTAAAGGAATTCAATGGTGTGCGGAAGTTGCCCTTCCAGTTCACGACCTCTTCCGTCCACAGGCGGCGCAGTAGCGCGTAGTTTTCGATCGCCAGATTGACGCCCTGGCGAATATCTTTGCCGAACCAGGGGTAAACGGGGCCGGTGTTGCCGCGGCCCATCATGAGATCCATGCGGCCGTCTGTAAGGTGTTGCAGGGTGCCATAATCTTCCGCGATACGCACCGGGTCAGTGGTAGTAATCAGTGTGGTGGAGGTGGAGAGCTGGATACGCTCGGTCTGGGCTGCGATGTAGGCCAGGGTGGTGGTGGGGGATGAGGCGATGAAAGGTGGGTTGTGGTGCTGACCCATAGCAAAGACATCCAGGCCCACTTCTTCCGCCTTTTTGGCAATCTGGACGATGGCCTGCTGGCGCTCGTATTCACTGGGGGTTTTGCCGGTGGTGGGGTCTGTGGTGATGTCGGTGACGGTGAAGATGCCGAACTGCATGGTGCTACCTTTCGTGAAGCCCTGGTTCTTATGACTTCAATCTACACTCAAATACTTTCTTTGTAAAGTATTTGGGTCATGGGTGGCACCTATATCTCCTGAGCCTTAGCCCACGCCAAGAGGCCCTGCACTTCGTGGCGTGCAGCCCTCGTCAGAGCCTTGTTGTCTCGCAACATTTGTTGCGCCCGCAAGCGCACAAACTCCGGGTATTCTGGCTGACCGGTTAGCTTGTATTCGCGCTGGGACGCGCGCATTTCAGTGAAATCCTTGGTTGCTTGTCGCTGTAGCACCCAGCGCCCCCAGAGGGCCACCAGGGCGCAGACCAGAGCCACCAGGGTTCCCCATCCCTGCGTCACGGTGTAGAGCAGCGCAGCAAGTACCATTAGGCCGCTCACGATGGGAGCTACAGAAACAATGTAGACCCCCTCTTCCTGCCTGTCTTTATCGAGGGTTCGCTGCCCAACCTTCACAAAAGTTTCCTTAAAGCTGGGGCGTGGGCTCTGGGATGATGGTGAGGGTGATACCCCGGCGATCCAGCTCTTTGTAGGCCTCAATATCAGCGTCTGATGTGTAGACAGCCTCAGATACCTGTTTCATGCCATCCTTGTAGGTCACCCCACCTACGTTGATTTCTTTGACGCTGACACCGGCGTCAACGAGGGCGAGAGCATCAGCGGGGGACTCCACCACAATCATGGTTTTCATCCCAGCGTACTTGGGGTTGTTGTACACCCGCCCGGTCTTGGCGATATCAAGAACATTCGTTTTGATGTGAGAGGGAGCTACCTGTAATAAGAGTGTTTTGCGGAGGTTATCATGCGCTGCGGCGTCGGACGCCGCAATGAGAGTCTGGGGCGAAATGAAGTTGCTCCAGCTCCCGGCGACCTGCCCGTGAATGAGACGGGAATCGATACGAAGTAGGGCGATATTCATAGTTCCACCGGCCGCAGGTGCAGCACCGGGAGCTACAAGTGCAGCAGGTGGGGTCTCCGGAGCAGCAGCTTTAGGCTCCTCAGCTGCACTTGTTGGAGGGTTCATGGCAGCCTGGAAACTACGGATTCCCTTGGTGCCAGCAGATTCAGCTTTCTTTACCAAAGACTCTAACGTGGCAGATTTCCTGCTTTTACTGCTAATAACCTCAATCAGCATGGGAATGTTGACCCCCGACACCACATCGGTGTCGGGGCGCTCAGCGGCAAAACGAGCTCCGGCGTTGAAAGGGCTACCCCCGAAGAGATCAACCAGCAGGAGGAGGGGTTCGCTGGGTGGATAGGTGTCAGCAATTTTTTGGTATTCGGCTATTAAATCGTCAGGGCCTTGGCCGGGTAAAAACTCTACCGGGGTTACCTATTTGAAGGGGCCGAGAATCATGCGGGCAGTTGCTAACAGCTCGGGTGCCGCTGAACCGTGCGCCGCTACGATGATGGAGACCATAACTGGTCCTCTCGCAAAATTTCTAATGAGTGTGTAGGTGTATTGACTACACCTAAGCACATCTTAGGGCGCGAGATGTGGCACCAAAGTGGCTCTGACTAGACTTTACGGCGGGAAAAATGCCTAGATGTGTCAAATGAATAGCAGGCATTTCACCCCTCAGAGGGAGCACAATATCAATGGTTCAGCTCACACGAGAGGAAAAACCGTACTGATCCTTAGCCAAACGGGCAATGTGAATGGTCAGGTAGGTCAGCTCATCATCGGTCAGTTGCTGCTCCAGATGGATCTCAAGAATCAACAAGACCTTACGAGCACATGCAAAAGCCTGCGGGTGAGCCGTTTTTAGTGTCTCCAAAAGAAGGGGAACGCTGGGCTCAGCCTCGCTATCAACCCCCTTGGCTGCCCGCACAAACAGGTAGCGCAGGTGAGTCACAAACCGGGCTGCACTCATTGAAGACTGATCAACGGGCTGACCAAAACCGGTGGAGATAACCCCAAAAATCTGCGAGAAAATCTCGGTCATACGGTAAGTCCCGCTCATGTCCTCCGTAGCAAACTGCGAGTTCACCAGGTGCATCGCCAAAGGAATCGCCTCGTTAGCGGGAAGATCTACCCCCAAACGTTCTCGCACCAGTTCAAGTGCGCGGCGTCCAAATCGTACCTCTTGAGGGTAAAGCTGGGCCACCTCGACCGCCAGAGGGTAATCAACCACAATGCCTTCACGAGCTCTCACCACCGCATAATTCAGGTGATCCGCCAGGGGCATGATGAAGGAGTGGGAAATGGTAATCCCCTCAGACTTCACCAGCGACTCTAAGTCAGTGGCTACACCCAAAATCTGCGACGGAATCTCAGCCAAAGACCAGGAAAGCTTCTCATCAGGGGTACCAGCCTCGGGCACAAAGGTCTGCTCCACCAGCGTAGGATCTACCAGATCCCCCCGTCGCTTACCAAACGCAAGACCGCGCCCAATAACCACCATCTGCTCACCGCTAAAGGTCTGAGCTAGCGCCACATTGTTGTTATAAATACGTGAAATTCGCAACGCGTGCCTCCCGCCCAGCCCTAAAAAACAGTGAATATCCCTCATAGTCTACTGGTTGAAAGCAAGCCTGACCCCAAACTCCACCTGTCTAAGAGAGTAAACTAAGCCCTTGGCCACGCTACCGGTTATCACCCATCAACCAACAAAGTAGATCATGAACTCAAACCCCACCCCCAAGAAATCACCGATGACAACTATCGTGATCACAGCGCTCATGCTGTTCTCGATGTTCTTTGGAGCGGGCAACCTTATCTTTCCCGCCATGTTAGGCGCAGAAGCCGGCACCGCTTTCGCCCCCGCCATCGCCGGGTTTGTCATCACCGGTGTGCTAGTGCCCATCCTGACCGTCGTGGCGCTCGCCGTCACCGGCCGCGACTTGCAAGATCTTGCTAACCGCGGTGGACGTATCTTTGGATTGATCTTCCCTGCTCTGGTCTACCTCTCAATTGGCGCCCTCTACGCCCTACCCCGCACGGCAACCGTCAGCTACGCTATGGCCGTTGAATCAAACTTCAATGTCAGCGGTATGCTGCCTACCCTTATCTTTTCTGCCGTTTTCTTTGGGGTCTCACTTATCCTGGCACTCAACCAAACCGGCATCGTCGATAGCCTGGGCAAATACCTCACCCCGGCACTCGTGATTCTGCTGGCCCTTTTGGTGATTCTCAGTCTCGTTCAACTCACAGCCCCCGCAACAGCACCCGTCGAGGGCTACACCTCAGGTGCCTTCGCTGCCGGCTTTGTCAACGGTTACATGACCATGGACTCCCTGGCGGGCCTTGCCTTTGGCATCATCGTTATTGCAGCCCTGCGCGATAAGGGCATCACCGCCCGTGGGGAGCTACTGCGCGGCGTCACCATCTCAGGTGTTATCGCTGGCGCCCTGTTGGCGTTGGTCTACATCGGGCTAGGCCTCATTGGCCAGCACATTAATAACGGCCAGGGGTACAAGGGCGGCGCGGCCCTGCTGTCCGACGCTGCCCTGCAGGTCATGGGACGCCCCGGAGCCGTTGTCTTCGGCCTTATCGTCTTGCTGGCCTGCCTCACCACCTCTGTAGGTCTCATTGGCGCTACCTCAGCCTTCTTCAATAAGCTGCTCCCCGCTCTTTCCTACCGCACCTGGGCATGCTTCTTTACCTTCATTGCCTTTTTGCTGGCGTCCTTTGGTCTAGAAAGCCTCATGAGCTTCGCTATTCCCATCATCACCACCCTCTACCCCCCAGCTTTGACTCTGGTGGTACTGACCCTGATAGAAGCCGTTCTCAGGGCGCCCTGGATGAATCTCACCCACCGCTTTGCGCTGATCATTTCCGTTATTTGGGCCCTGCTGATGACCATGAACGCTCAAGGGTGGGGCAGCTCAGTCATCGAGCCTCTCATCAGTTGGGTGCCCGGCCACGGATATGACCTGGGTTGGTTCATCCCCACGATTGCGGCAGCGCTAGTAGGAGCCGTCATCGACTTTGCTCACCACTCCCGCACACGAACACCGCAGGCTGCATAGACTTATCGCTGTATTCAGCTAACCGAGCTAATAGGGGCGCTCTCTGATACATCAGAGAGCGCCCCTATGCATTAAAAAGAAAGACCCGTGTTGAAGGGAACCACAACCATCAACACGGGCCCGTTTATAAGAAGTGCCCAATAAGGCGGCTTCCTCAAACATAAAAATTTTTTTGCTAGCCCGCCTAGAGTTTTTCAAAAATAAACTATAGCGGGCCTACCTTGCACTTTACTCTACGCTGTTAACGGGGTAAACCATAGAGTTACTTGCCGCCACTCTAAATATTTATAGACTGATTTCTAATTATTTCTTCTACCTTCTACCAGGGGATTCATGCTCATCACCGCGCCCGCCGGAACCTTGCGGGGTTATATTCAGAACGGACTGGGCAGAGCTACGGGCATACCGTATGCCCGCGCTGCTCGCTTTAGCCGCCCGAAACCTGTGGCTCTCTCAGACTTTGGCAGCCCCTACCTGGCCACCTCACCGTCTCCCGCAGCGCCTCAAAAAATCCGCGGCGTCGGTGCTGATATTCGCCAAAACGTGCTGGTCAGTGAGGACTGCCAAAACCTATCGGTCTCCTTCCCTCCTCATGCCCCCCAGGGTGAGAACCTGCCCGTAATGGTCTATTTTCACGGCGGCTCCTATGTGGTAGGAAGTGGGGATGGCGCCCGTTATCTCCCCACACGCCTGGTACTTGATGAAAATGTGGTGGTGGTCAGCGTGACCTACCGCTTGGGGGTGTTGGGGTTCCTGGGTGGCAGTGAAGAGCGCCCCGCCAATCTGGGTCTACTCGACGCCATAGAGGCACTGCGGTGGATTAAGAAAAACATTGCGGCTTTCGGCGGTGACCCCACCAATATCACTATTTTTGGACAGAGCGCCGGGGGTGATCTCTGCACCCAACTCATGATTAGTGAAGGGGTGGCAGAAGAAACTCTTTTTCAGCGGGTCATCTGCCAAAGCGCCCCGCTAGATCTGGTCAACCATAAACAAAAACTGTCGGCCCACCTCCTACGCAAAACTTCACGCGTCACCCTCGAAACACCGGCAGAGCAAGTGGGAGCATTGGGGTGGAAACTTGTACTTGCCAACCCCCTACGCTTCGGCCTTTACCCGGCAATGATGCCTTTTGGCACCCAGTACAGTCACTTCCCTCTGCCGACATTTGGCAGGCAGGATGACTCCTGGGCGGGTGTTGCCCCGCAGATAGAAATACTGGTGGGTCATAACCACCGGGAATCTGCCTACTTTTTACCCAAGCCCCCTTCGGCTCTAGGTAAGGTGGCGCGTCAAGTGTATGAGGCACTGGTAGCGCGAGGCACGCAAGATATCTATCGCAAACCGGCAGAACATTTTGCGCACCGCCACCGGTCTACAGGTGGCAAAGCAACGACCTACCTTTTACGGACCGGGCATCCACTGAATCACTTATCAGGAGCCCACTGCACCGAGTTGGGACTTCTCTTTGCCAACCCGGCCTGGCAAGGAGACAACCTGCTAGCGGGTCTCAATGGCGACGAACTAGAGCACCAGGGAGCTGCGTTGAGGGCTATTTGGGCTGAGTTTGCCCGCAGCGGCAACCTTCTCCAGGAGCTAGCGCCCCAGGCTCGCATTAAGCTGGGATAACATTTGAAGCTACTGGGTCGCTATGAACGTAGGGCCGCAGTACACTGGGCAGGTGAGCTCTTTTACCCGTGACTCCTTCGCTGTTTTTGTTGGCGGCGGTGTAGGTGCCTGCCTGCGTTACACCGTTTCCTTGGTAGCTCCACATCTCATATCGGGGCCCCTTCCGCAGCACTACCTCTTCTTGCTGCCCACCCTACTTATCAACACCCTTGGGGCCTTCTTGTTGGGGTTACTGCTTGCCTACCTGGCGGCCCGAGGGCCAGAGACAGCACGGCGGCGTTCGCTACGCCTGTCTCTGGGTACAGGCCTACTGGGAGGTTTTACTACTTACTCGACCTTTGCTCTAGACGGCGTTCAGCTCTTCCTTGATCAGCGGTGGGTTCTAGCTTGTAGCTACTTAACCCTTTCTCTGGCTGGAGGTCTACTGTTTGCTATGGCGGGTCTACGTGTGGGCCAGAAGGTGGGTGCTCGGGCATGATTGCTCTTCTTGTTTTCCTGGCGGGTGGCACGGGAGCAACGCTCCGCTTTAACATGGACCGCCTAATTTCTGCCCGCTTAAAAGTGAATATGCCGATAGCAACATTTTTCATTAATGCCACCGGTTCATTTGCTCTGGGATTGCTGACTGGGCTGATAGGAATCTACACCTCAACCCATGCCAACGGTAGTGCACCCTGGCCCGTTGAATCTCTCCCCCTGGTGCTGGGCCTAGGTTTCCTGGGGGGTTACACCACCTTCTCCACCGCCATGATTGAAGCTGCACGAGCACAGGACGCCGCGCGGCGACTCATCCTTTTAGTTGGACAGGCCCTAATTTGCATCCTCTGTGCTGGGGCAGGGCTGCTACTTTTCTTGCCGTAGTAAGAGACTCTCACCTAGAGTATTGGTGGCTTTCTCCCTGTCTCCTCCCAAAGAGCTGTGGGAAAATCAGACCTGCGCGGTGAGATAGGCGGGGTAGTAATGAATTCATGGCTGGGTTTTGGTTATGACAGTATGGTCTGGGGGTTAGCCTTATGTGCCATTACGGTACCGCTTCTGGGTATAGCTCAGCTACTTTTTAGGGAGCGGCTGGGGATCTATTGGATGATCATTTGCGCTACTCTCACAATCTACGCGGCTGGGATCATGGTTTTCACTCTTTTCCCCCTGAAAAACCAAGAGCCCTTTACCTGCAGTCGAGATCCATTGCGCACCACCCCCTTCCAGAGCTTTGCAGAGGTGCTCGATATGTCATCTAGCCAGGGTTTCACCTCTATTCTCATGAGCTCTCAGTTTCTACAGATTGTCTGCAACGTTTTGCTCTTTATGCCTCTAGGGTTCCTAGCCCGCGCTGTCTTTAAACGGTCTCTTCTAGTGTCAGCGCTGATTACTGCTGGCCTTTCGCTTGCTATTGAGCTAACCCAGCTAACCGGTATCTGGGGTGTGTATGACTGCGCTTATCGAATTTTCGACGTCGATGACCTCATTACCAATACAGCGGGAGGTCTGCTCGGTGCCACCCTTGCCTTGGCGTGGGTAACTGCCCGCCGTCGAGAGGAAAGGCTCACGCCCATTTTGGGAGCGAAGCGGTGATCTCGATACATTTTTCTTGCCGTAGGGTTTAGGTCAGGGGCTTATGCGGTACTACTTTTACTATTCAATCCCGGTGTTACAGCAGATGGTGATACTGTGGGCTGCGCTTAGCCTTCTTGCTCTGCCCTTTGTACTGCTGCGGTACCGCCGCCAGGGATCTTTCCTGAGTTTCCGCACAGCTGGCTTCACCGCGGTTGTTCTCTTATATGCCGCTGGAGTTATTGCTTACACCCTTTTGCCTCTACCTGCTCGAGATGAGCTAGTTTGCACGGTAGGGGCTACCTATCCCCGCTTCTTCCTGGGGTGGAGCCTGCAGTTTGCCCTCAGAGATCACGGTGGGTTGTTGGACGCCCTGACCTCCATGTACGTGGTGCAGGTGCTGCTCAACGTCCTCCTGTTTGTACCCCTTGGTGTTCTTGCGAGGTGGCGATGGGGGCTTAGCTTCACTGCTCTGCTGTATACCGCTTTCGGGTGCAGCTTGTTGATTGAGCTAACGCAGTTGACCGGGCTTTGGGGTTTCTATGATTGCGCCGTGCGCACTTTTGATGCAGAAGATATCTTCAATAACACCCTGGGGGCTGTCCTTGGGTGGGCTCTGGTGGCCACGTGGCAGCGCCGAGCCCGCATGAGGGGTGATGTGCTCGCGCTGCTGGGCGTTGCCCCTAGCGGAGTTTTAAAAAAGTGACCCCTGATTGGTCTCGCATCCCGATCTTTTGTATAGGTGATGGGTCACATTCCTAAGGGGTGACTGCGCTAATAAGCATAAGTGTTAGGGCACTTTAAGCCCTAAGTCTTGCACATCAAAGCCAACAGTTTCACACTTAAACACAGATACTCAAAGATATAGGCAGGCGACTGCCAGCACCTAGCGGAGATACTGTGAACACCATCAGCCCCTACCTCGCTGAATTCCTGGGAACCATGATTATGGTGACCATCGGCTGCGGCGTTATCGCCACCGTAGAACTACGCCGCTCCAAAGGTCACGGCGATAACTTCTTCACCATCGCCTTCGGCTGGGGTTTCGCTGTCGCCTTTGGTGTTTACGCCTCCCACCACTACTCCGGCGGCCATCTTAACCCTGCCGTCAGCATTGGCCTAGCAGCCTACGGTGAATTTGAATGGGCCAAGGTGCCCGGCTACATCATCTCTCAGCTGCTGGGTGCTATGGCGGGCGCTACCATGGTCTTCCTCAATTACCTGCCGCACTGGAAAGCAACCGCCGACCACAAGATCAAACTCGGTGTTTTTGCCACCGTGCCCGCCATCCACAACTACTTCACCAACGCCCTCTCGGAAATCATTGGCACTTTCCTGCTGGTCTTCTCAGCCCTCTACGTGGGTGTGAACTTTACTCCCACTCTAGAGGGTTCCGCCCTCGCCCTGGACCTCAACGACGTGCTCAAGCCTCTGGCTTTCGGCTTCATGGTGACCGTGCTCGTTATCGGTCTGGGCGGTCAGACAGGGTTCGCTCTTAACCCCGCCCGTGACCTCGGCCCGCGCATCATGCACGCTCTGCTACCCATTCATGACAAGGGCCGCTCCCGCTGGTTCTACGCCTGGGTGCCCGTTTGTGCCCCCATCGCCGGTGGCATGATGGGCGGCTCCTTCTTCAAGCTCTACTACGACGGTCAGTTCTCCATCTTCCAGGTCATCTCAATCGCGCTCGTCCTAGGTGTTCTTGCTTTCGGGTTGTGGGCTAATACCCATATGTATCGCTCTAAGTCAGCACAAATCATCCCGACTGCCGAAGATACCGAAGCTACTGCTGCAGCTGCTGCTGCCACCTACGTCCCCACCGGGAAAATTCCCCTGGTCAAGAAACCAGCCTTCTGGGAATAGCCCCTTAGAGGTAGTTCAACAAAGTTCCGGCGGGCCCATCGTGTGATGGGCACGCCGGAACTTTTATGGACCGGGGCTTTTTAGCCTTTTGCCCAATCTAGCAGTCGCAGCATGAAGCGCTCACACTCCTCAATCTGAGCTAGCTCAATCCACTCGTTAGGGGTGTGTGCCTGGGCGATGTCACCGGGGCCGCAGACCACGGCGTCCACGCCACCAAAGAGTTGAAACTGCCCCGCCTCGGTGCCATAGGTGACCTTCTGCGCCTCGGTTGAACCGGGACGGCCCGCCCACCCATTAGCTAGGGGAATGAGGGGCGAATCATCTGCTGTGCCCAGGGCGGGGACGGCCGCCAGGAGTTCGTGGGTGATACCCACCTGTTGCTGATAGTCGCCCTCTGTTACTCCGCTGAGTTGCTCGGCATCACGGACGCGTTCCTTGAGAGCGGGCAGAAGGTCGTCCTCAATAAAGCCATCCAGCTTCTGCACTACCTCTTCGGTGGTCATGGCGGGCACGGTGCGGAAGTCATATTCCAGGGTTACCTGTTCACCCACGATGTTGTACTGAATGCCACCGCGCGCAAAGTTAACCCCGCCGGTGGAGGATGACACCACAAAACCCTCATCAAAGGGGCCGTGAGCGCGCCAGCCAGCTGAGAGCTCCTCAAAGAAAGTGATAAAGCGGGCTGCTGGCTCCAGGGCGTTGACCCCCTGCGGGGCAAGCGAGGCGTGCTTGGCGATGCCGGTAAAAGTAACTCGACCGCGGTGGGCCCCCTTGTGGGCTGAAATGACCTGCATCATGGAGGGCTCGCCAATGACGGCGAACTCCGGTTTAATGCCGCGCCCTACAAAATCCTTAATCATGGATGGAGCGCCTACGCACCCAATTTCCTCATCAAAACTAAAGGCAAAATGCAGGGGACGGGCCAACTGCGCCTCGGCTACCTGAGGCAGTAACCAAAGGGCTACCCCAATAAAAGATTTCATATCAGAGGAACCGCGGCCGTATAGACGCCCATCCTGCACCAGGGGAGTGAAGGGTTCAGTCATTGTCCAAGCCTGACCTTCAACCGGCACCACATCCGTGTGTCCAGAGAGCACCACTCCGCCGTCCGTGCTGCCATCTGAGGCGGGCACCGTGACAAAGAGGTTGGCGCGGTCGCCGGTTTCACGGTGGGTCAGATGCGGAGTGTAACCGTAACGCTCAAACTCAGCAGCAATCAGCTCAATCGCAGGAAGGTTGCTGGTCTGGCTGATGGAATCAATACGGATGAGCTTTTCAATCCAGGGGAGGGACGCGGGTAAGGCTGTCATAGTTTTTATCTTTCGATGGTGCAGTAAGGCTTTCTTCTAGCCTATCGGGGCAGGGGGTTAATCAAAAGATGCCCACAGGCTCATCATATGAACCTGTGGGCATATCTACTGGTCAAATCACAGTGTTGAGTGGTCACCCAGGTGGTGGAAGCGACGGGCATGATAAACGGTAGGCGCCGAGTTAGCGTCGTGGCGGATGAAATCTACCACCTCGGCCGTAAAGACCACCGCTGGGCCAGCATCCAAAGTACCCGTTGGTACCACGCGTAAGACTCGGTTAACCCCGTGCAGCAGAGGCTCCCCGGTAGGCAGGCGATCCCAGGTGGAGGCGTCACCAAACTTATCTGCTTTGCTGACCGCAAATTTCTGGGCAATCTCCACACTGTCTGCACCGATAAGGTGGATCAGAAAAGAGCTGGCATTAATGATGCGGGCAGCGCTACCGGTGCGATCCTTGAAAGAAAAGGAGACAATGGGGGGTTCGGCTGACACCGAAGACAGGGAGGAAAGGGTGAGACCTCCCGGCTGACCGTCCGCATCTTCGGCAGTAATCACAGCGACACCCGCTGCCTGAGCACCAAAAGCCTCACAGAAAATCTGGGTGAATGTCTTCTCGTTGGGGGTAATTTCTATGGTCATAGTTTTCCTTTACGCGGCTGCTTAGGGTTCTATAGCGCATCTGCACTTATAGACCAGCCTAAAACTTAAGGTGCCCGCAACACTATGCTTTCTCAGATTTCGTACCCAATGAGTAGAACTGTGACTCTGTTACGCCCCTGACCTTTAACAAAAAATAGTTAGGGGACGAGCCGCTTACTTTTTCTTGTTGAGGGCGGCTGCCTGGGCGCCGAAGTTGAGCAGGAGCTCAGGCATATCCATGGGGGCAGTGACGACCTCAACGAAAATCAGCTTGTCGCGGGTTTCGCGCGCAACACGGCAGGCCTCGTTGAACTCGCGTACGGTGGTAGCACGCAGGGTAACCGTGTTCTGGTCGGTGCCCCCGAAGGCCGCAGGAATCTTAGACCAGTCATAGGTGGTGATGTCGTTGTATTCTGCTTCAACGCCGTGGATGGAACGCTCAATGGTGTAGCCATCGTTGTTAATCAGGAAGATAACCGGGTTGATTTTCTCGCGGATGATGGTGCCAATTTCCTGGATGGTCAGCTGAGCTGAGCCGTCGCCGACCATGAGCACGCCGCGGGAATCCATGTCCGCCATCGCTGCGCCGAGCAGAGCAGGGATGGAATAGCCGATGGAACCCCATAAGGGCATACCGATAAAGCGCGAATCCTGCGGGAACTTCTGGGTTGCCATACCAAAGAAGGAGGTGCCCATATCGACGACCACGGTGTTCTTAGCATCCAGATTAGAGGACAGCACTTTCCACAGGGCATCCTGAGTGAGGATGGCATCGTCAATAGCGGGTAGGGCCACCTCGTCGCTGGGGGCAGTAAAATCGGTGCCGGAAAGAGCCAGCTCTAGGGAAATTTCACGCAGAATTTCTAGGGAGCGGGACATAGTCAGCGGGGCAAAGTGGCGCCCAGCGATGCTGGTATCCTCAGCTGAAATGTTAATGACCCGGCCGAAATCAATGGTGTGGGAGTAGATACCGGTGGTGGTGTCGGTGAATTCAACACCAGCACAGATCAGTGCCTCAGCATCCTCAACAACCTTGCGGGTAGGCTCAGCAGATAGTCCACCCACGTAGATACCGGCAAAGTTGGGTTCAGTTTCATCCAGAATAGCCTTACCCCACATCAGGGAGGCGAAAGGGAAACTGGTATCGCGTACCAGATTGCGCACCTCGTCCACGGCACTCAGGCGCTCGACCATAATGTCAGCAAGAACCGTGACTTTCTTGCCGCGCAAGAACTCGGTGGCTGATTCCCGGAAGGCCTGCTCAATGTCCGGGGCAGAGATTCTGACGTCGACGTTGAGCGGTTCGGACGGAGGGGTGGCGGGCATCGTGGAAACATCCACGGGCAGCATGAGGTAGCCAGGCTTGCGGTGAATCACGGCGCTGCGCAGTACGCGGTCGATGTCGGACGCCGCAGTAGCCGGATGGATTGCCGCGGTAGCTGCTGAAACTTCGGCTGCCATGCGCATGAAGTGCTTGAAGTCGCCATCACCCAACGTGTGGTGCATGCGCAGGTGGGAGTTCTGAGCCGAGAGGCCAGGTGCACCAACAATATGGATAACGGGAACGTTCTCGGCATAAGAACCGGCGGTTGCGTTGATCGCGGATAGTTCACCTACGCCGTAGGTGGTCACCAGCGCACCCAGACCCTTGACGCGGGCGTAGCCGTCCGCAGCGTAGCCAGCGTTGAGCTCATTGGCGTTACCTACCCAGTCCAGCTTCTCGTGGGCTAGTACATCGTCGAGGAAGAAGAGGTTGAAGTCCCCGGGAACACCGAAAACCTTATCGATGCCTAGCTCGGCTAGGCGATCAAGAATGTAGTTGCCAACGGTATAGGTCATCTTTGACTCCTGTGGTGATAGTACGTGCTCGACTCATGATGGTGCCGAGAATATCTGCTACCCAGTTTAGGGTGGGTACTCGTGGGGGAGTTTGGTCACCGACGCAGAACTTTTGTGTGCTAGGTCATTGGGAGAGGGGTCTTCTTAGTAAGTAGGGTGCAGCAAGTTTGGCACTAAACTAGGGGATAAGTATGTCATTTTGGCTGCATTACGGTTGTCTAGGAGAAAAATGAGCTGGTTCGATATTGTACTGCCTCTTGCAGTAGGTCTGTGCTATCTATTTGTTCCAGGTTTACTTATTGCAGCTGCCGCGCGACTTCGTGGGTTTGACGCCTTTGGCCTGGCGCCCGCGCTTTCGGTTGCGGCGATTACCATTGGAGCTATCGTGACCCCTATGGTAGGTATCCGGTGGGCGCTATGGGTGCCTTTTGCAACTGCCCTGCTAATAGCTCTCATGGTATTTGGCCTCATTTCTTTGGGTAGCTTTCTACAAGGTGTTAAAACAGGAGTAGCTAGCTCCCCTATAAATTCCCACCGTCGGGTAGAGCTCAGTCCCTGGGTGTCCAAAGAACAAGGTGTCTACTGGATTAGCTTTGCTGTGGGTGCCCTCCTGCTGTGGCGCAATGTCACTAATGCAATTGGTCAACCAGACTGGGTGTCTCAGACCTGGGATAACAACTTCCATCTTAATGCGGTGCGCTTTATTGAAGATACCGGTAATGCTTCAGCTCTGACTATGGGCGCCATGACCTCTATTGAGGGTGAATCCACTTTTTACCCCAATGCCTGGCATGCTCTGGTGTCACTGGTTGCAATGGGGTCTTCTGCAGGCATTCCTGAAACTACCAATGCTGTAGCGTTACTGGTCTCGGCTGTTTTGTGGCCTTTGAGTGCTGTTTTCCTGGTGCGTCAAGTTTTCAAACTTAATATTTCAGGAGTGATTGTGGCTGGTGCCTTTGCCGCCGCTTTTACTGCCTACCCTATTCTTCTACTTAATTTTGGTGTGCTCTACCCCAATCTGTTGGGTATTGCGCTCATATCTTCCGGAATTGGTCTCGTTGCCCAGCTTTTCCGAACGGTAGAAATTCGCCGCATAGCCACATTGCCTGGCGTACTTCTTGGCGTCTTCGTTGCTTTTGCCATAGCTATATCCCACCCTAACGCGATGATGTCTCTATTGGTTATCATCATTCCCTTGTTGTTGGTATGTGTGGGGCGACAAGTAGTTGCTAGTCTAAAACACCGGGCAAATTGGGGATCTACAATCACGCTAGCTATTGCAGTAACTCTTATTTTTATCGTTATCAATATCCTTTGGTCGGTGGTTCGTCCGCCTCAGGTGGCGGGAGAGGCATGGGGGCCTGAACTAACTGCCGGTCAAGCATTGGGGGAGGCTCTTAGCTTTGCATCAATGGGTCACCAGATTCAGTGGTTCCTTGCCTTAGCGTTTGCGATAGGTATTTATAGTGCGCTTGAACTTAGGCGTTCTGCGCATTTATGGGTGTTTGGGTCATGGGCAATTGTCGCTGCCTTTTATATAGCTGGCCGGTCCCTCCCCTGGGATGAAGATCGTTATTTCTGGGTGGGTGTCTGGTATCACGATTCCTTCCGCCTTGCAGCCTTACTTCCAATTATGAGTGTCCCTTTGTTAGCGCTTGGAGTGCACTGGATTACTGAACGCCTATCTGCCTCTCTTGCGAATCACAACCTGTTGGGTAGATCTGGTCGTCAATCTCTGGTTATATATGTTGTTGCCGTTCTGGCTGTAGTAGGGATGGGGCAGACGAGTCTAGCCCTGAAAAATCAAATAGAGGCAAGCTTCTATAGCTATGCACCCGATGAAGAATCAAATCTTTTGAGTACTGATGAATATCGAATGCTTAATCACCTCGATGACTATGTCCCTGAGGGTAAGGCGATTGTAGTACAACCCTTCACGGGAGCAGCCCTTGCTTATGCCATTGCTGATCGACCGGTAACTGCTTACCACACTATTTACACTCCAGAGGAAGACGTGGGCTATATTCAGCAACACCTGAATCGAGTGTTTGATGATCCAAAGGTCTGTCAAGCTCTAAACGACCTTAATGCTGGATACTACCTGGACTTTGGGTATCAGGAGGTCAATGGGGGCGACCATGCGCTTTGGTATCCGGGTTATGAAGGGTTGACTGACTCAGAAATTCTTGCTGAAATCCACCGAGAAGGTGATGCGGTGCTGTACCAAATTACAGCCTGCTAAAGAGCTAACGGTGATATTTTTCTACTGATAGACTGAGCCGTACCTATAGTGCCTCTCCATTGATTGGCAGACAAGACAGGAAAGCCATCCCACAGATGAACCGTAAACCTGTAGTTCAGGCGCGCCCACGCGTCCTGGTTATTATGCCTGCCTGGAATGAGGAAGAGTCTATTAGCGCCACAATTGCTGACCTCCGTGCCAAGGCTTCTTGGGTTGACCTGGTAGTTATTAATGACGGTTCCACAGATCATACTTCTGAGATAGCTAAAAACGCCGGTGCTTTCGTTATTGATTTGCCTTACAACATGGGTGTGGGCGCAGCTATGCGGACCGGCTACCGCTATGCCCGTCGTATGAACTACGACATTGCCATGCAGATGGACTCAGACGGTCAGCACCCCCCAGAATTTATTGATACTCTCATCGAAGGTCTAAATCGCGCTGATATTGTAATCGGTTCGCGCTTTGCTGAGTCCGATGCTTACAAGGTGCGTGGTCCTCGTAAATGGGCGATGAGTCTTCTTTCCTTCCTCTTCACCCGCATCTCTGGCGAACAATTCACGGACGTTACCAGTGGATTTCGTGCGGTCAATCGTAGAGGGATTCAGCAATACTGTGACTTTTTCCCCGCTGAATACTTAGGGGACACCATTGACTCAACGGTTATGGCTATCCGTTCCGGCTGTAAGGTTATTCAAGTGCCGGTTGAGATGCGTGAACGCCAGGGTGGCACTCCATCGTCTGGACCCCTGAAATCAGCTATTTACCTAGTCCGTTCTTTTTTTGCCTTCGGTATTTCCATGACCCGCACAAAGACATCTAGGGAGGGGAAATAATGCCCTCTAATATCTTTTTCTTCATTCTCGCAGTCCTTATTTTCATCATGGTTTTCTCTCAGGTACGTAACCAGAAAATGAAGGAGAAATACGCTGCCCTGTGGTTAATTGTTTCAGCGGTGATTATTGTGCTGGCTTTTTTCCCTCACTTGCTGGGTGGGCTTGCCGAAGTAACGGGCGTTGTGATGCCGGTCAACTTGCTTTTCATGCTAGCGATTATCATGCTCATTGGGGTCTGTTTGCACCTCACTCTTGACCTTTCTCGTATGGGTGAAGACACCCGTACACTTGCTGAAGAAGTAGCGATATTGCGGGCACAGCTTGAGCAGCAAGAACGGATAACACCCCATTCACCCCTTGTGTCTGATGAGCAAGAGAACTCTCCCGACAATAACCAATGAAACGCGGACCCATGAATATAGCTTTTGTTATTAATAACTACCCGCCTAAGGTTGGCGGGTTGGAGCAGCATGTTTCAGCCCTTTCTGCTGAGCTACAAAAACTAGGTCATCAGGTCACCATCATTACTCTCTTTGGGAATCCCGCGGTAGAGCTAGAAGAGGGAATGAAAGTTTATCGTCTGAAAGAATACTTCACGGTTGACGATATCCTGGGCTTCCCTTCGCCCTTTGGGTTGTTAAAAATTTTTAGCATCCTAAAGAAAGAAAATATAGATGTCATATCGGTGCATACACGCTTCTTCAGTATGAGTTGGTTTGGTGTCTTGGCGGGACGCCTACTGAAAATTCCAGTAATCCATACTGAACACGGTTCCGGTTTCGTGGCTTCAGAAAAGGCTGTTATCCGAGTAGCTAGCCAACTGGTTGACCGTACTCTGGGCAGAATGACCTTACGCGGGGCATCCAAAATTATCGGAGTATCTGAGCCATCTTGCGAGTTTGTGCATGCTCTATCAGGTGTTCCTGCGGAGGTCTTTTACAATGTGTCACCTTTGCCATTAACCCGTCCTGATGAAGTGATTTTTAATCGAAAGAAACTCGTCTTCCTGGCTCGCATGGTGGAGGTTAAAGGGTGGAAAGCTTTTCTCGAAACCGTCAGCATTCTGCGACGTGAAGACTCTGAAGTTACGGGCGTGATGCTCGGTGATGGTCCTGACCTTGAAAAGGCTCGAACCTATGCCCAAAAATTGGGTGTTAGCGATGCAGTAGATTTTCGTGGATTTGTTAACCATGCTGCAGTAGCAAAAGAACTTCGTGGCGCTACTTTGGTTAACCCCACTGTTGCTGCTGAGGGGTTTCAAACCACGATTATTGATGCCTTCGTATCCCAGGCTGCTATCGTTACCTACGACGTCTCAAGCGCACGCGTCCTGAAAGAGGAGGGGGTGCGGGTGCACATTGTTCAGCAGAGAGATGCGGAACATCTCGCCAAGGCCATCCGAGCTGAACTTGCTGATGAACCAACTGGTTACCCTGCTGCTGAGCTGGAAAAATGGGGTTGGTCTAGTCAAGGTCGCATTTATGAAGAGCTTATCCAAAATCTATAACCATCACTCAGGCACGTACTTTAGGACAACCTGAAAGGGAAAACAGTGCAAATAGATGAGAACCTGTTAGCGGTTATTATTCGTAGCGGTGAACTGAATCATTGGGTTGATCAGGCTGTACGCTCAACTTTAGATAGCGAAGATGTTGATCTGAACGTTGTGTTGGTGTTGAATGGGCCGAGTATCAGTTTAGATAGGCAGCAGATTGAACAAGACATCAAACATTACCCTTGGCTTGATGATCCCAGAGTTAAGGCGCTACGCTTCGACCACTACTTAGGTATGAGTGGGTCAATTATCGAAGGGATGAAATATGTTTCATCGAGATACGTGGCGAACCTAGACGGTGACGATATTGCGCTTCCTCAACGGTTTGCGCGCCAAATTGCTTATTTGAATGAGAACCCTGAATGCGTATTAGTAGGCGCCCGCGCTCATATGATAGATGAGAATGGGCAGCAGATTGGTGATCCTAAAGCTATAGTTTCTGACGATGTCCGTAAGAGCTTATTACTTTTTAATCCTATTCCCCATTCGTCAGTAATGTTTCGCAAGGACGCCTATGATCAAGTTGGCGGCCATACTCCAAAGCTTGATCAGTGCGAAGATTATGACCTTACCCTGCGGATAGCTAGCCTGGGCCCGGTTGCTATGCTTCCTGATTTTTTGGTTCTTTACAGGGTGCACAGCTCTAACCTGAGCAAGGGGGCATCAGCGAGAGGGCTGCACATCCAATGTGTGGCTCAAGGGCGCAGAGAGCTTGCACGCGCACTCAAGATTCCTGCGGTGGTAGCTTGGCCCCAGCACCTAATATGGCGGTCTGTTCAGTTTGTGCGTGCTGCGGGGCTTATTCGCCCACTCCATGAATACTCTAAACGCGCATAAAGTAATAAAGGTGAGGTAGTTGCGACTACCTCACCTCTGTGTATCAATAACCTAAGTAGAATCTATTGCTCTAGCGTGGTCCGAACGGGTTTGAATTTCCATGCCTCCAAGATGAACAGCAAAACCAAATAGAGGGGCAACGGTAAGAGCTAAAATTGTCTTGCTCTCCAACCCCAGTGGAAGAAGTAAGCATAGGAAAGCTGAGGTAACAGCTAAGACCCAGCCCGCTAGATACACCTTATGCAATCCCATAGCCAAAGCAGCTGTGCCAGAGAGAGTGGTAACAGCTAGCAGAGCTGCTGCAAAAGTTAGGCCTGCCAGGAAGCTTCCGCTTAGTTGCCCCGCGTAGTTTGAGTAGATTAAATCGAAGATCCAGGGACCTACTAGAAAGGCGGCCACGGCGCCTACTGCTCCCAGACCTATAAGAGCTAGTGCGGGTTTGGCGAGAGCTGAAAAAGGTTTCTGAGAACGGGAGAGAAAATATGAGATAGCTACACCCTGAAAAGCTTGCAATGGCAACATAATAGGGGCTCTTGTGATTGATATACCAAGGATAATAGCGGCAAGTAGAGCTATATTCTCTGGACTCCCTCCCTCCGTGTTTGTAGCTTCTAGGAATACTGGGAAACCGACTGACATGGCCGCTATTGCTACTGCGGTACCCACAGCTATCATCATGCCGGCATATGCTACGCGTCGACTTCCCTCTATGCGCAGTTTGGTAGTTTCCCGCACTGTAGGTGAAAAGGTGACAAACCAAAGCCACAGGAAGGCTGTAACCGCGAATGACAGCTGGAATGCAAAAAGACCTGCGCCGGTGATAGAAGATAAAGCTGATAGGGCAAGGCAGAGAACACCGCCGGTCGAAATTAACAGAGCATATTCCGTCCAGGCACGCATACCTGCTGTAGCTCCGATGCAATAGACATGGCAGGCATAAAAAGTAGTGGCAGTAGCGATTATAAGAATCGACCGCAAATCGTCCTGGGGTAAAACACTACCTATCCAGATAGGTGTTAGAGCCACAAAGATAAGAGTACAGGTGAGGCCCACCAGTGCTGCTACTTGTATAGGCCGGTACGTGTTCTGGGTATTCAGGTTATCAGTATTAGAATCCTGTGTGCCCTTTTTAGGCATTCCAGTGGCGCCGATCAAACGTGCTGACTCCTGCTGTACCCCTAGTAAGGTAGCGAATACTAATGAGGTCAGGGACCAGAAAACAAGGAATTCCTTGCCCTCTTCTGGTGAGAGTGAACGTGCAGCTAGCCATGTAACCAGGAAGGTGGTCGCTGCGCTAATGATAGAGGAACCCGTGATGAACAGAGACTGACGTCTGTTAATGATTGGTTCATCGGAATGATTCTGCACGGATCCTACTTCTCTTTGTAATGTTTGGTTCCTCTAGCTTAGTAGTGTGGGTGGGTAACTGTGGACTGTACATTGATTCTGTGACGAACTCTTCCCGTAATCTCAAACAAAACGTTGCATATTCGCTCAAATGCGGTTTCCTCACAGGTGCATCTGCCAGCAATCAATAGTTATCACTTCAAAGTGTGGAACGCCACCAACTATCTTTGACCGGGCCTAACGCTCCTGTATACGCTCAGGTACAAGATTTTTATTGAGCGCTCCTTATTGGCTACGTGCTGGTGACATCAGGCGTCTCGGTGACAAAGGACTATACCTATGACTTCTCACGCCCCGTCCCAGCAGAAATCGCCGCGCCGAGCCGCCTTGGCCTCCTGGATCGGCTCTGCCCTGGAATACTATGATTTCGCGGTGTTTGGCACTGCGGCTGCCCTGGTGCTGGGGCCCATCTTCTTCCCCGATGACGCTGCCGCCACGGGCATCCTCAAATCCATGATGGTGTTGGGTGTTGCCTACGTGGTGCGCCCTCTAGGTGCCCTACTCATGGGACCGCTAGGAGATTGGTTTGGGCGAAAGTTTGTGCTCATGCTGACTCTCTTCATGATGGGTTTCGCTACCTTCGCCATCGGCTGCTTGCCCACCTATGACCAGGCGGGCATTATTGCACCCATCTTGCTGGTGCTCTGCCGCGTGCTGCAGGGGCTCTCGGCATCCGGCGAGCAGGCCAGCGCTATCTCCATGTCCCTGGAGCACTCCCACGACCATCAGCGAGCCTTTACTACCTCCTGGACGCTACACGGCACCCAGTTCGGCTCCCTGCTGGCTACCGCCGTCTTCCTACCTTTCGCAGCTCTACCCGAAGAGCAGTTACTGAGCTGGGGGTGGCGCGTCCCCTTCTGGCTCTCAGCCTTTGTGGTGGTCGCTGCGTGGATTATTCGCCGCCGTCTCGAAGAGGCCCCGCGTTTCACTGAAACCCGCGAACAAGCTGTGGTGTCCGTACACCGTGTGACCCCGCTGGGCCAGGTTTTCTCCAGCCACAAGCGCGCGGTCATCACCGTAGCCCTCTGCGCCATGGTTAACACCGTCAACATGGTCTTCACCACCTTCTCCATCTCCTTTGCCACCAAGGGCCACGGCATCGAATCCTCCACTATGCTCTGGGTACCCATCGCCTCTAACGGGCTCAGCCTCCTAGCCATACCTCTGTGGGCGCTTCTTGCAGACAAAGTGGGCCGCAAGCCCATCTTTGCCGCCGGTGCCCTGGTCGCTGGCGGGCTCATGTTCCCCTATCTGCATGCCATCACCGAGGGAAATATCCCCCTGGTTTTCATTTTCGGAGTCCTGATGCATGGCGCTTTCTACTCTATGGCCAACGGTATTTGGCCCTCTTTCTACGGCGAAATGTTCCCCACCGCAGTACGCGTGACCGGCCTAGCCCTGGGAACCCAAATCGGGTTTGCCCTCTCCGGAGGTATCGCACCTGCAGCTGCAACAGCCCTTGCCGGGGATGATTTCGCCAGCTGGGTTGGTCCTGCCACCTTTACCGCCGTGATGGCACTCCTTGCCAGCCTGGTTGCCCTGAGCACCCGCGAAACGGGTAAGCTGACCCTGGTTGATATCGATAACGCTAAGAGCTAAGGGGCATCTCGCTGACCGGGGTATGGGTGCTGATTCCTGGCGTCCTTGCCCCATTGATAAGCCCCTGACAGCAAAATACCCCTGCCCGCCCCGAATAAACGGGGACGGGCAGGGGGTATTTTTAGAGAGATACTGCCGCGGCAGGTAGGTTAGCTTAGCTTCTGATCGATCAGCGCTCGCAGAGCCTGTGCGCCCTCTACCCATGCCTCAAAATCGCCGTTACCTTCAATATCGGGGACACCGATTTCAAGGCGAGCAGCGCGGAAGGCGCGGGCTACATCGTTGACCGACGCGCCGTGCTTCTTCTGCATCTCATAGACAAAGCTAATGCCTGAGTGGTTAATCATGCGGTTGGCTGCGCGGGTAGCAATAATCTCGCTACGTAGCGGGTGCTTATCAAAGTGGTGACCGAACTTCTCGGTTGCTGCTGCCGGGAAGTAGTCGGCAAGCACGTCGCTGAGTTCCAGGTCTGGCTCGTTAGCGTAACCGCTTTCTACCAGAGCCTGGGTCAGGTCAATCTTGGCATAGGCAACCAGCACGGACAGCTCGGGGCCGGTCAGCGGCACATTCGCCTCCACCCGGTCCGCCAGCTCCTCATCCGAAGGTAGGAGCTCTACCTCGCGGTTCAGGTGCACGGTTTCGGTCAGGTGGTCCATGAATTCGCCGGCGATTTCGTCGGTGCCAAAGACACCGCAACGCTCTGCCTGAAGCAGTACGTTCTGTTCCAGGTTGGAACGCAGCACGCGCTGCCCAACTTCTTCTACCTGGGCAGCAATAAAGTCGGGGCGGTCAGAGGCACTGAACTCGCCTGCTTCAATCGCCAGATTCATCAGAATCTTAAGGTTAACCTCGCGGTCTGAGGTCTCCACACCGGCTGAGTTATCGATAGCGTCAGTGTTGATGAGGACGCCACCCGCTGCAGCCTCGATACGAGCGCGCTGGGTCAGACCCAGGTTACCGCCCTCTGAGATGACGCGCACGCGCAGCTCGGGTGCGGTAATACGCAGGTGGTCGTTGGAGGAGTCTCCTGCGTCCTTGTTAGTCTCGCCGGTTTCGCGCACATAAGTGCCGGTACCGCCGGTGTAGAGCAAGTCAACGGGTGCTTTGAGGAGGGCAATGATGAGCTCGTCAGCGGTGAGGGTTTCTGCGCTGTTGGCCTCAAGGCCTAGAGTTTCGCGTACCTCAGCGGATACCGGAATCTCGGTGTCCTTACGGGAGAAGACGCCACCGCCTGCCGAGATCAGCTCGGTGTTGTAGTCAGTCCAGTAGGCGCGGGGCAGCTCAAAGAGGCGCTTGCGCTCAGTAAAGGAAGTAGCGGTGTCCGGGTTGGGGTCCAGGAAGATATGGCGGGAGTCAAAGGCACCAATGAGGCGGATGTGCTCCGAGAGCAGGGCTCCGTTACCGAAGACATCGCCAGCCATGCCGCCAATGCCCACCATGGTGAACTCTTCGCTCTGTGAGTCATGGTTGTGCGCTGCAAAGTGACGCTTGACAGACTCCCAGGCGCCGCGGGCGGTGATGCCCATTTCCTTGTGATCAAAGCCGATAGACCCGCCGGAGGCAAAAGCGTCACCCAGCCAGAAACCGTTATTGACCGAAATTTCGTTGGCGATATCTGAGAAGGTTGCGGTGCCCTTATCGGCAGCAACCACTAGGTAGTGGTCATTGTCGTCCAGGGCCACCACGTTATCGGGGCGGACAATCTTTGGGTGCCCGCCCTCGATGACCAGGTTGTCGGTGACATCCAGTAGAGACTGGATGAAGAGACGGTAGGCGGCAACGCCCCTCTCGTTGTATTTTTCCTGCTCAGCGTCGCGGTCAGGTAGGTTCTTGGGCACAAAACCGCCCTTTGAACCGGTGGGGATAATAACCGCGTTTTTGGTGACCTGAGCCTTCACCAGGCCCAGCACCTCGGTGCGGAAGTCCTCGGGGCGATCAGACCAGCGCAGACCGCCGCGGGCCACCTTACCGAAGCGCAGATGCACACCCTCAACACTGTCTGCTTCTACAAAGATTTCAAACAGGGGCCTGGGGAGGGGGGCGAAGGAAACATCGCGGGTGCTAATTTTGAGAGCCAAAGACTCCTTGCCCTGATAAGCGTTGGTGCGCACAGTGGCAAGCACTGCTTCTAGCAGGCGGGAGAAGTATGTCTTGGTATCAGCGTCGGTCAGTGCATCAATATCGACCTGGGCGCTGGTAGCAGCCTTGCGCTGGGCGGCGCGGCGCCCCTCCGCTTCGCCACCGCGGGCTGGGTCAAAGCCGGTTTCGAAGACATCAACGATTGTGGCAACGAGGGCGGGGTTCTGGGCAACTGCCTGGTCAGTAACAGCCTGGGGGAAGCCTGCACCGAGTTGAATCAGGTAGCGGGAGTAAGCGTAGAGAACTTTCTCTGAAAGTTCGGCGTGGGGTGAGGCTGACAAAAGGGGCCCTTCCTCTGGTGCGCACAAGAATGTGCATAAAACTGGAAATTCCAGCATATAGAGCGAGAAAAGGCCTGTAAAAGACGTCTTTTGAAATATGAGACAAAAAATCTCGTCTACCGTTGCGCGTTCAGCTGGGGTGTGCAGTCTAGGGCCAGTCGGCAGTCTATGGGTCTGCTCTCCCAATTCTTGCTCGAATGAACACCACCCGATGGTGGTGAAAGGTGAACCTTGCTTTGTCCACTATTTGCCTGGCGGGTGGGGCTGATTTTTTGCCGGACTGTGGTACGAACGGTGGAGCTGTCCTATTTTATGCTTCAGTGAGGCTTATTCAAAAGTCCTCCCAGCCGCATAAAACACCAACCCCCGCAAACACCCGCCCATACACGCTCAGCGACCGCCTGAACCCGGTATGCAAAACCCGCCACGTCTTGACCTGCGCGATAACCCGCTCCACCACCGATCGGCGTGAATTAATGAACCTGTTCACCACCTTCACATCTGCAGGCATCCTGCGGGCTTTGCTGCCTCTTACTGGGGTGGCCAGCCCCAACCCGATGTAGCCTTTATCAGCTAAAGTGCTCTCATCAAGATACTTCTGCAGGTCATGATGTTTGAAGGCATAGACATCATGCCTAGCGCCAGGGACTGGGTCAGTGATGGCCAGTAGTTTCCCGTCCAGGGTGCAAATCACTTGATGGTTGAAACCAGCACGTTTATGCTTACCAGAAAAGTTTATTTTCCCTAGTGAACGCCAGTTCCAAGTGGGAATTAGGGTGCCGTCGATAACCAGTGAACCAGGGATCTTCAGGCTGTTTTCTAAAGACTGTCCCAGCGGCCTGAAGACTTTCTCAAGTGCTTTTTCAACGGTGTTGAGGGTCCGTGAGATGGTGGGCTGGGAGGTGTTGAAGATTTCTGCGAGGAGTTCTTCGGTGAGGTTGTGTCGATGATAAAGCAAGGTCACTTTCAGCGCCTGGGCTAGGGTGAGCGCTGGCGGCCTTCT
>NZ_JAYWLX010000012.1:0-55519 GCF_040946345.1 Rothia sp. LK2492
GTAGTACTAGCCGGACTAGTAGCCCACGTCCGCCGAGCCACCTGACGCTGAATCAATGAACTGAGCGGCCAGCTTCTTGGACTCCAGGGCTAGCAGCTGCACATCGGCGGCAACCAGCATGAAGTCCGCGCCAGCTGCCAGATAGTCAGCCGCTGCTACGGGGTCAAAAGCGTTGAGACCCACCTTGATACCAGCTTCGTGCGCCACCTTGATGACGCTCTTAACCGCCTCCACTACGTCCGGGTGGTTCTGCTGGCCCAGCAGGCCCATGGACGCCGCCAAATCTGAGGGTCCCACAAAGACGCCCGCCAGCCCTTTGACGGCACAAATCTCCCGGGCATTGGCCACTGCCACGGCAGATTCAATCTGCACAAAGAGCGAAATGTACTGCTCAGCATCGGTCAGATAACCGGCGACGCCACCCCAGCGGGCAGAGCGGGAGAGGGCAGAGCCCACACCGCGCACCCCCGCAGGAGGGTAGCGGGTGGCCGCAACGGCGTCCTGCGCCATCCGGGCATCGTCCACCATGGGAATCAAAATGTTCTGGGCACCGGCATCCAAAAACTGCTTGATGGTGGCAGTATCGAGCTGGGGTAGGCGCACCATGGTGTGCACCGGGTAGGCCGCCGTGACCTGCAAAAGCTGCTGGGTGGTTTCCAAACTGAGAACACCGTGCTCACCATCAATCAGCAACCAGTCAAAGCCAGAACCGGCACAAATCTCAGCCGCCACATGCGAGCCTGAACAGACCCACATGCCCACCGCCGGGCGTCCTAGCGTCTGGAGGGTGTGGGCGAAGGGAGGGTTTAGACGAAGCGACACGTGATGGCTCCCAAATCACCGTAATCTGCGTGCACGGTATCGCCGGGGTGAACCCACATGGGCTTGGTGAAGGAGCCCGCCAGAATAATCTCGCCAGCCTTTAGACTGTCACCGTGCGCCGCCAGCTTATTCGCCAACCAGACCACGCCGCTGGCGGGGTGGTTGAGCACGGCAGCTGCCACGCCGGTGTCCTCGATGGTCTCGTTGCGGTAGAGCAGGGCAGAAACCCAGCGCAGGTCGACGGATGCCGGGTCAACCGGGTTACCGCCCACCACCATGGCGCCCAGAGCAGCGTTGTCGCTGATGGTATCCACGATGGTACGCCCCTCCATCTCAATCCGTGAGGAGAGAATTTCAAGTGCCGGGACCACATATTCGGTTGCTCGCAGCACATCAAAAATGGTGACGTTGGGGCCTGCTAAGTCCTCTTTGAGAACGAAGGCCAGTTCCACCTCAATACGAACATTGGAATACTGGCTGTGCTCAATGACCGACCCGTTCTCGTATATCTGGTCAGCAAAAATCGCACCGTAGTCAGGCTCAGTGATACCGGTAGCCTCCTGCATCACCTTGGAGGTCAGACCAATCTTGCGCCCCGCCAACCGGCGCCCCGCAGCTTCACCGCGAGCACGCCAGGTGTTTTGCACCGCGTAAGAGTCTTCCACGGTCATCTCAGGGTAGATGGCGGTCAGCCGCGGAATCATGGTGCGATTAGCCTCGGCCTCAGCCAGGTCATCAGCGATTTTAGTGAGTTCTTCTTCAGTGAGCATAAGGTTTCCTTCTGTTAGGACGGCGGGTGGGCGAGGGTACACAGTTCTTGAACTGTGAATGGACGCGCTTCCGTCAGCTGACCCTCTCACGTCTCGCCCTGGGGGGCTCGCCGTGATTCATGCCAGACCCAGCCAGCTGACGTACAGCGCGCCCATTCACCTACAGGCCCGGCAACCAGCGGGAGGGATGCGGGGATATGCTTGCAGCCGGCTGGCTCGGGGCTGGCGTGAATCACGCGTGAGCGCTAGCGAACCCGTGAGAGGGTCAGCCGGCAAAAGCATATCCCCGCGTCCCGCCTCTATGTCCCTGGTGAGACGAGGTTACAGCTGGTGCCCCAGCTTGAATTCGCCCTTCTTCCAGTCGGGCATGGACTCGTCGCCGTCTTCGGCGCGGGTGTAGGAGAAGCCGTCAGCGCCGATAGTCTGTGCCATTTCGCAGTCATCGGTGCGTTCTACCAGGGGTACCAGGTTGCCGTCGAGGTCCAGCACGCGGGAGGCGTCGGTGTACCAGGAGGGTACGACGGGGGTGCCCCACCAGTCGCGGCGCTGGTTGTCGTGGACGTCCCAGGTGACGCGGGGGTTATCGGGGTCGCCGGTGTAGTAGTCCTGGGTGTAGATTTCGACGCGGTGGCCGTCGGGGTCGCGCAGGTAGAGGTAGAAGGCGTTGGAGACGCCGTGGCGGCCGGGGCCGCGTTCGATGGAGTCGGACATGCGCAGGGCACCGAGCTTGTCGCAGATGGCGAGGATGTTGTGCTTTTCGTGGGTTGCGAAGGCAACGTGGTGCATGCGGGGGCCGTCGCCGCCGGTCATGGCGGTGTCATGGACGGTGGGCTTGCGGCGCATCCAGGCGGCGTAGGCGGTGCCAGCTTCGTCCTGGATGTCTTCGGTGACGCGGAAGCCGAGGTCTTCCATGTACTTGACGGCGGTGGGGACGTCGGGGGTGACCTGGTTGAAGTGGTCCAGGCGGACGAGGGCGCCGGGGGTGTGCAGGTCGTAGCGCCAAGCTAGGCGTTCTACGTGTTCGACGTCGTAGAAGAATTCGTAGGGGAAGCCGAGGGGGTCTTGGACACGCACGGAGTCGCCCAGGCCCTTGACGAAGCCGTCCTTGTTGCGGCGTACCTGGCAGCCGCGGGCGGAGTAGAACTTCTCTGCCTTGTCGAGGTCTTCGGGGGTGCGCACGCGATAAGAGAAAGCTGCAACGGCGGCGGTCTCGCCCTTGCGCAGAATCAGGTTGTGGTGAATGAACTCTTCGATGGAGCGCAGGTAGATGGTGTTCTCGTCTTCTTCGGTGACGACCAGACCGAGCACATCAACGTAGAAGTTGCGGGAGCGTTCGAGGTCGGTGACCACGAGTTCCATGGAGGCGCAGCGCAGCACGTCCGGAGCGTCGGCGTCGGGTTCGACGACGGGGTAGTCAACAAAGGTGGGTGACATGTGGTTTCGCTTTCTGTGGGTGCCCGGTGCGGCGCTACGTTGCGGCGCACCGGGCAGGGGTGGTGTGTTTTAGTCGACTTTGCCGAAGACAGGGTTGTGCACTTCGCCCAGGTTGATGTGCACTGCCTGCTGGTCGGTGTAGAAGTCGATGGAGCGGTAGCCGCCTTCGTGGCCCAGACCGGATGCCTTGACACCGCCGAAGGGGGTGCGCAGGTCGCGCACATTGTTGGAGTTGAGCCAGACCATGCCCGCTTCGACTGCGTGTGAGAAGTTGTGGGCGCGCTGCAGGTTGGAGGTCCAGATGTAGGCGGCCAGGCCGTACTTGGTGTTATTGGCGAGTTCCAGGGCTTCTTCATCGGTGTCGAAGGGGGTGATAGCGACGACGGGGCCGAAGATTTCTTCCTGGAAGATGCGGGCGTCGGGGGCGACGTCGGCAAAGACGGTAGGCTGCACAAAGTTGCCTTCTTCAAAGCCTTCGGGGCGGCCGCCGCCGGCGACCAGGCGGCCTTCGGTCTTGCCGATTTCGACGTAGGACATGACCTTTTCGAAGTGTTCGGGGTGCACCAGGGCGCCGACTTCGGTGGCGGGGTCTGAGGGAAGGCCAACCTTGACGCGCTTGGCCTGGGCTGCGTAGCGCTCCACGAACTCGTCATAGATGCTGCGCTGAACCAGGATGCGGGAGCCTGCGGTGCAACGTTCACCGTTGAGGGAAAAGACACCGAAGATGGTGGCGTTGATGGCGGTCTCCAGATCTGCGTCGTCAAAGACAACGGCGGGTGACTTGCCACCCAGTTCCATGGAAAGGCCCTTAAGGAAGGGGGCGGAGTTAGCGAAGATGATCTGACCGGTTTTGGATTCACCGGTGAAGGAGATCAGGGGGACGTCGGGGTGCTTGACCAGGGCGTCACCTGCGGTTTCGCCAAAGCCGTTAACCAGGTTGAAGACACCTGCGGGCAGACCTGCTTCTTCAAAGATTCCTGCCCACAGGGAGGCTGAGAGGGGGGTAAATTCTGCGGGCTTGAGCACCACGGTGTTGCCAGTGGCCAGGGCGGGTGCCAGCTTCCAGGATTCCAGCATGAAGGGGGTGTTCCAGGGGGTAATCAGACCGGCTACACCGATGGGCTTGCGATTGACGTAGTTCACCTGGCGGCCGGGCACCTTGAAGGTGTCATCAGACTGGGCGACGATCAGATCTGCGAAGAAGCGGAAGTTCTCTGCGGCGCGACGTGCCTGGCCCTTTGCCTGGGTGATGGGCAGGCCGGAGTCGTAGGATTCCATTTCTGCTAGCTGCTGCTCGCGGGATTCTACAATGTCTGCGATTTTTGTCAGGACGCGCGCACGTTCGCGGGGTAGCATGCCGGGCCAGGGGCCGTTCTTGAAGGCGTCGTTAGCTGCTGCAACGGCTGCTTCGATGTCTTCCCTCTTGCCACTTGCTGCGGTGATGTAGGGCTGGTTGGTGACGGGGTTGAGCACCTCAAAGGTATCGCCGTCGATGGAGTCAACGAACGTGCCGTTGATGTAGTGCTGAATTTTCTCAGGCAGACCTGTTGGCTTGCCGGTTTCATTGGTGTAGTCGCTCACGGGTAACTCCTTTGTTCAAGTGGGCTGGGGCTAAGTTGTGGGGTTTAGGGGTGGTTAGGGTGTGCTGCAAGATAGCTAGCGAGGGTGGCGGCACGGTGTTCTCGCACTGCGGCTTCCACCTGGGCTGAGGTTGCTCGGTTCTCGATGAGGTCCAGGATGCGCTGGTGTTCGGCTACCGATTCCGCCGCTCTGCCGGGCACAAAAGAGAAGGTTGATTCTCGCAGGTGCCCCAGCTTTTCCCATTCTGCGTTGACCAGTTCAATGAGGCGCTCGTTGGGGCAGCGGCAGGTCAGCACGTTATGAAAGCGGTGGTTGAGTTCAGTGAAGGTTTTGGGGTCAAAGTCCTCTAGGGTAACGCGCAGCTGATCATTGAGATCCTGCGCCTGGGCTAGGTCTTCCTCGCTGATACTGCTCAGCGCCATGGCGGTGGCAGCACCTTCTAGGATGCCGAGCGCCTCCATGCTCTCCACGTAGCGGGCCTCGTCAATCATGGCGACGCGTGCGCCCACGTTGCGTTCAAAATTGGCAAGCCCCTCAGCTTCTAGCTGCCGGATGGCCTCACGCACGGGCACCACCGACATATCCAGCTCTGCTGCCAGGGTTGAGAGCACCAGACGGTAGCCGGGGGCGTAGTCCCCTGAGACGATGTGTTCGCGCACCCAGGTGTAGGCGATTTGGGCTTTAGACAAACTCTCTCCACCTGGAGCGGCGGAGGGTGAGGCTACTGAGGTGCTCATGAGCTTCCTTGTGGTTGAGGAGGTAAGGGTGGGGTGGGTTAGAGATCAGCGGGTGGGTTATCAGCCAGCCAGGTAGTAAATCTTTCCTTCCAGGGGCCGGTGGGTGGGAAGAGCCCGTCCACAGGGTTGCCCTCTGCCACACGCTCGGCCACCCACGCGTCCTCGTGTTCCTTGGCGTAGGCGGCCTCGGCAACTTCAAGCGCCAGGTGCGCGGGGATCACGATAACGCCATCATCGTCGCCCACAATGATGTCACCGGGTAGCACGGTGGCGTTGCCGCAGGCGACTGCCACATCATATTCCCAGGGCACGTGCTTACGGCCCAGGACGGCGGGGTGGGCACCCTGCGTGAAGACAGGTAGGCCAATTTCTTTGACCGCCGCGTAGTCGCGTACACCGCCGTCAGTCACCACGCCGGCAGCGCCGCGGCCCTTGGCGCGTAGGGCAAGGATGTCACCCAGGGTGCCGGAGCCGCTTTCACCGCGGGCTTCAATCACAATGACTTCGCCTTCGCCCACTGCATCAAAGCAGCGTTTCTGGGCGTTGTAGCCGCCGCCGTGGTGTGTGAAGAGGTCTTCACGGTTGGGCACGAAGCGTAGGGTTTTGGCGGTGCCGACCATAGTGGTGCCGGGGGTCTGAGGGTAGACACCCTCAATGACCACGTTGTTCAAACCGCGAGCGCGTAGCTGAGCTGAGAGCCCTGCGGTGGGCACGGCGGTGAGCAGGCGGCGCAGGCGGTCGGTGAGGGTGGGTTCTTCTTCTGCGACCGGGGGCAGGCCGGCGGCTTCGCGGGATCCCCAAGCTTCTTCGGTCTGCTTTTCGTCGGTGGCGGGCAGGGTTCCCAGGGCGGGGTCGAAGTCGCCGAGGCCTTCGATGACGTGGGTGATCAGACGGCCAGAGGTGGGTGCACCCGGTGCTGCTGGGGCGTCCACTTCAACTTCTACGGTGTCGCCGGGGGCGATGACGGAGGAGCCCGCCGGGGTTCCGGTGAGGATGACGTCGCCGGTTTCCAGGGTCATGTGCTGGGAGAGGTCAGCGACGAACTGGGAGAGGGGGAAAATCATGTTCGCCGGTTCGGTGACGTCTTCTTGCACTAGCTGACCGTTGACCCAGGTGCGTACGCGTAACTGGTCTTCGGTGATGGTGCGGGCGTCAATGAGGCCGGGGCCCAGGGGGGTGTAGCCGTCGCGCCCCTTGGAGCGCACGTTGGAGCCTTTGTCTGCCGGGCGGTAGTCATAGATGCCCAGATCGTTGGAGGCGGTGACGGCGGCGACGTGATCCCAGGCTGTTTCTGCGCTGACGCGGCGGGCGGGCTTGCCAATAATCAGGGCGATTTCACCTTCGAAGGCCAGCAGTTCGGTGCCTGCAGGGCGTTCAACAGTGGCACCGGAACCCGCCAGGGAGCTGGTGGGCTTCAGGAAATAGGAAGGTTGGGAGGGGCGGCGCCCGCGCTGGGCTGCACGCGATTCGTAGGCAACGTGAACCGCAATGATTTTGCCGGGGGTAACCGGGACGGCTGCGGCATCTTTGCCGATTGCCTTGGGTACTTCAGTCATGAAAGCTCCTCATTAAGCTCTTGAATCTGATTCCAAATCGTATATCATTTTCTTACACTAGCAAAGTAACTCACATCACAGCAATAGAGCGCACGGAAAAATCTTGAGAAGGCACCCATGACCAGTGATATCACCACCCTCATCAAACACCTTAGGTGCCCCGCGCTGACCAGCGATGATGACATAGCCCCCTATCTGACAGACGCTTCCCAGGCGGCCTCCGGGCACCCGCTGGCGGTTTTTCTCCCCCGCACCACCGCTGATGTTTCAACGATTCTGCGCTTTGCCAGCACTCACCAGCTACCGGTTTCGGTGCGCGGGGCAGGCACCGGCCTAGCCGGGGGCGCTGCCGCCTACGAAGGCGGGCTGGTTATTAGCACCGAAGCCATGACCGAACTGAGTATCGACGCCGACGCCCGGCTTGCCGACGTCCAGCCCGGCGTCCTGACCGCCACCCTAGATGCCGCTGCCCAGGCACAAGGGCTCTTCTTTGCCCCAGACCCCGCCAGTGCAGCAACCTCAACCGTGGGTGGAAATATTGCCACCAACGCCGGTGGGCTACGCTGCCTGGCTCATGGGGTGACCGCGGATTCGGTGGCTGCCCTTGAGGTGGTGCTGGCCAGTGGGGAGGTCATTCAGACAGGTGCGCGGACCATCAAGAACGTTGCCGGGCTGAATCTGACCCCGCTTTTTGTGGGATCCGAGGGCACCTTGGGTGTCATCACCCGCGCCACCGTGCGCCTCAAACCCCTCCCAGAGGGCACCCCCTACACTTTTGCCGCCTACTATGATTCGCTTGAGGATGCCGGTGCGGCGGTGCTGGCTCTCACCAACAGTGGGCTGAATTTAGAGAGCCTGGAGTTGATCGATCGCACCATCGTGCAACTCATTAATAAGCACCACGGGGCGGGGCTCACCGCACCGGGCGCCGGGCTGTTGATGGGTCTCTGCACCGGAACCAGTGCTCAGACAGACGCCGCACGGGCAGCAAGCATGTGCGCCAAACAGGGAGCTAGTTCCACCGAGACAACAGAAGGTCTCACGCTCATGGAAGCCCGCAGGCTGGTCTTTAGCTCCATCTACCCCGAAGGTTTCACGGTATTGGGGGACGCTGGCGTCCCGGTGCCTCAACTGCCGCACTTTATACGGCGCATTCAGGAGATTTCCAAAGCTACCAGCAGACCCGTGCTCATTACCGCCCACGCCGGGGACGGCAATCTGCACCCCAGCGTCTACGCGGGGGCTCACGGAGAGGAAACTGAAGCAGCTGAAGCGGTGCTGGCACAGATTTCTGCCGCCACCCTGGAACTAGGTGGCACGGTGACCGGCGAACATGGCATCGGTTCGGCAAAACTGCACGCCCTGGAAGAGCAACTAACCCCGGCAACCCTTGCCGCCGGACGCGCTATCAAAGCAGCCCTGGACCCAGCAGGCATTCTGACCCCGGGGCGAGGTATCTAAGAAGTACCCATCCCACCAGAGTGACCAGGTTTTATCACGGTGACCAAATTTCTCTCATCTGACCAGAAAACATGCGGTCCGATGGGAAAAATCCGGTCATCTCTTGCTGGGCATGGGGGAGGTACCCCCTGCCCTGCCGGTGCACGCTTTAGTGTGCAAAAACAAATGCGACCGACCCTTGTCACGATTTTGGACATCGTATATGATTCAAATCAAGTGTTACCCATCACATACTCGCCGGGTGCAGTGTCGCACCCCGCCCTTCTAGGAGCACCATGCATTTCCACCACAACGGCTACGTCTCGCGCGATCCACGCATCCACGACGCCGCCGGTTACGGCATCGACCGTGCCACCGAACTCCCCGAGACCATGGACGTTCTCATCGTCGGCTCAGGGCCCGCCGGCATGATCGCTGCCGCCCAGCTCTCACAATTCCCCGAGATTAACACCCGCCTCATCGAGCGCCGCAACGGCCGGCTAGAACTAGGTCAGGCAGACGGCATCCAGGCGCGCTCCGTTGAAACCTTCCAGGCTTTCCGCTTCGCCGAAGAAATCATCCGCGAGGCCTACCACATCACCGAAATGAGCTTCTGGAAGCCAGACCCCACGCATCCCGAGAACATCATGCGCACTGCTCGGCCCAGCGACGACCCGCACGACATCAGCGAATTCCCTCACCTCATTGTCAACCAGGCGCGCATACTGGATTACTTTGCCGACTTCGCCCTGCGCTCCCCCGGCCGCATCACCCCCGACTACGGCATCGAATTCATCACCCTCACCGTTGAACAGGGTGAGGAGTACCCCATCAAGGTCACCCTGCGCCACACCGCCGGTGAACGCGAAGGTGAAGAGCACACTGTGCGCGCTAAGTACGTCATTGGGTGCGACGGCGCCCGCTCCGGCGTCCGCAAGGCCATTGGCCGCACCCTGGCCGGGGATGCCTCCAACCACGCTTGGGGTGTTATGGACGTTGTTGCCAACACCGACTTCCCCGACTGGCGCATGAAGTGTGCGATTAGCTCCAAGAACGGCTCTATTCTGCACATCCCCCGCGAGGGCGGCCACCTGGCCCGTATCTACGTTGACCTGGGAGAAGTTCCCTTGAACGGCAACCACGCGGTGCGCAACACCCCCATCGAAGAAATCATCAACCGCGCCAACGCCATTTACCACCCCTACAGTATTGACGTGAAAGACGTTGCCTGGCACTCAGTCTACGAAGTTGGTCACCGCCTCACTGACCACTTTGACGATGTAGACACCGAGGAGCGCGGCACCCGCACTCCCCGCGTCTTTATTACCGGGGACGCCTGCCATACCCACTCCGCTAAGGCAGGCCAAGGTATGAACGTCTCCATGCAGGACGGCTTCAATATCTCTTGGAAACTAGGGCATGTACTCAGCGGACGCGCCCCCGAAACTCTGCTGGACACCTACTCCGGAGAGCGCCAGGAAATCGCCAAGAACCTCATTGACTTCGATAAAGAGTGGTCAACTCTCATGGCAACCCCGGCAGAGGAACTACCCAGCCCCGAATACCTAGAGGAGTTCTACGTCAAAACTGCCGAGTTCCCTGCTGGCTTCATGACCGAGTACAAGCCCTCGATGATTACCGGAAGCACCTGGCACCAGAGTCTGGCAACCGGGTACACCGTGGGCAAGCGCTTCCGTGCCGCACGCGTCAATCGCCGCGAGAACGCCTACCCCCGCTTCTTGGGCCACGACGCTGCTGCCGATGGTCGCTACCGCCTCTACGTTTTTGCCGATGCCGCCCACCCGGCGTCCGACGAGTCAAAGGTGAAGGCGCTGAGTGACTTCCTGACCCAGGACGACCGCTCTCCCTTCATCAAGCACCGCCCAGAGGGTTCCGATCTTGATACCCGTATCGAGCCCCTGATCACCTACCAGCAGCTACACACCGAGTTCGAAACCACCGACGCCCCGGAGTCCTTCCGCCCGCGGGTTGGCAGCCTCCAGGTGGAGTACTGGGAGAACATCTACTGCGCCCTGCCCGGCGAGGATATCTTTGAACAGCGCGGTATCAGCCGCGAGGGTGCCGTGGTGATTGTGCGCCCCGACCAGTACGTTGGCACTGTACTGCCTCTCGCCGATTTTGAAGGTATCGCGGACTACTTCGATAGGGTCTTTATCTAAGCACCGCAGCCCTCCCCCTAAAGAGCCGGGGCCCGCAGATCACTGCGAGCCCCGGCTCCTTTCATTGTTGGGCAATGGTGCTAGGCGGTTGCCTCTTCGATAGCATCAAAGAGTTGCTGCTTGGTCATTCTTGACCTGCCCGGGATGCCCAGCTCTTTAGCCTCTTCGTAGAGTTCTTGACGGGTAAAAACCTCAATGGGGCGACGCTGAGCGGGGGCCTCGGCGCTCAAGGGGTCACCGGGGTGTTCAACTTCTTCCAGGTGAGCGGCTTCCTCAGCAAACTCCCGGTCGAACTCTGCGAGCGCTAGCTCATCCAGCGGTTCGACGGGATCTTCAGCATCCACCAGGTCTTCCATTTCCTCTAGGTCTACCTCTGGTTCAACCTCTACATCTGCGGAGCTGTACATGTTCTCATCGGGGATATCCTCACCCAGGAGGGTCTCAATATCCAGAGAGTCAGTGGCGTCCTTCAGGGGCCCTTGGTTCTCACGCTGAATCTTCTTTTTCTTCTTCTTAGCTTTCTTAGCCTTTTTAGAGGGTTTAGGCTCTAGCTGCTGTTCGGCAGCTTGTTCAGCGCCTTTTTTGTCGGTTTTCTTGCCAGGCTTCTGGTCTGTTAGCTTCGCGGCACTCTTAGTGTCCTTAGCCTTCTTAGTATCCTGGTCAGATTTCTTCTCGCCCTTAAGCTTTTCTGCTTTTTTATCAGACTTCTTTGCAGCGCCCCTCTCGAGGCTCTTGTCAGACTTCTTGGCATTCTCTTCAGCAGCAGACTTGCCCCACATGCCGTCGGTCTTCTGGTAGCCCTTCTTTTTCAGGGCCTCCTTGCCCGCTTTCTTGGCTTTCTTTTCATCCCCGTGCTGGGCGAGGTGCTTTTTAGTTGCCTGGGCAAAGATTTCTTGCACCTTGCCAGAGGAACGCCGAACGCTCTTGGGGGTCTTTACCAGAGTCTTCTGGGCATCCTCTTTCTTAGCCTGGGGTTTCTCGTCCTTCTTGCTCACGGGGTGCTCCTTTGCGGTGGATGCGCAACCTTGCGCGGTTTCCTTATCTCCACTCTAATCCTCCCTGAAGCACGCCCCAACTTATGACGCGCACCGCTTCGCCCACCTCAAGGTTTGGGGGATCAGCAATCCGCATCTGCAGGCGCTAGGCGCTCACCAACCCCCGCACCATGCCCTCAAGGATGACTTCAAAGCTCTCTTCACTTTGCCCCCCAACCATCACACAGCCACCTGCAATTTCGAGAGTCGTTGCCCCGTGGACTGCCGACCAGAAAGCCCAGACGGCCTGCCAGGGGTCCTCTATTTTTAACCTACCCTGAGCATGAATGCGGTGAACCGCATCCGCCAAGGGGGCTATTGGCTCCCGGTCAATCTCCTGGGGGCCAAAGTAGCCTCCAAACATCACACTGTAGAGAGCTGGGTTTTCAAGAGACCACCGGCGGTAAGCGCGCCCTAGATTCTTGAGGTCTACCAGAACATTCTCGGTACAACCTACCGCTCGCTGTTCGCGCACAAATGAGCCTCTGGCCTCGCGAGAGACTGCTTCAATCAAGTCTTCTCGGTTTCCAATCAGTGAGTAGATAACTGTCGTAGAAACTCCCACCTTGCGAGCAACCGTCCTTAAAGAAAGGTGGCTCAAGCCTTCATCGGCAATAATTTGCGCTGCTGCCACGACGATTTTTTGGTGGTACTCAGCTCCATACATAGTTGGTCTTGACACCCCATAAGAGTATCACTAGGCTATTTAATAACAGTGTTATTTAAACACTGATGAAGCACAAGGAGAATATCGTGCAAGGTCTTAATCTCGGACGTTTTACCTCATCAGCATCGCAAGATGTCACTGTCTTCATGCTAGGCGTGCGCATTAACTCACCTCTGCGGCCGGACGCTTACATCCCTGTCATGAGGGCTTATCAGAAGATGGTGAAATACCTAGAACAACACCCTGAAACCGGTTTCCTTGGTCAGGAGCTCTGGGTGAAACGCACCATCCTAGCGGTACAGTACTGGGAAAGCCCCGAAGCCTTGCAGGATTTCGCTTCACTCACAGAAGCACCCCACGTCCAGGCCTGGCGAAACTTCACCCAGAAAGCCAACCATCATGTAGGCCTATGGCATGAAACCTATCAGGTTTCTGCGCCAGCTCGCGAAAGCGTTTACCTCAATATGCCTAACTTTGGCCTCGGTAAAGCTCTAGGAGTTGAGCCTATCGGCAAAGAAACTTCAACAGCTAAGCGCCGCATGTCCCGGTGGAACAACAGCTAAACGCAGGTTCCTACTGGCCGGGTTTGGACACGCCCTGCTGGGCGGCCTTGGCGGCGTTCGCTTCGTCAATTTTGCGGGCCAGACGCTCTTTTTCTTCGGCCTCACGACGCTTAGTTTCAGCTTCGCGGCGGGCGCGCGCCTCGGCGTAGAGCTTAGCGGAGGACCGGTTCACACCGGTACCCTCACCCAGTGAGGAATCATTGGGCTTCTCCACCAGAATGAGAGTGGCACACATGACCAGAGTGACCACAAAAACTGCGCCGGCAACCGTCAGAGCCAGCACCAGCTGAGGTGCGTTATCGGTGCCGCCGGTCGCAAAAATGAAGGTGCACAAAAAGGCCACTATCGCCAGAACAAAGGCGATGATAAGGGGCCCGCGCACCTGGGCTTTGAAACCGCGCTCTTCTGAGCCAGGCTTTTGAGTCACGTCTAATTCCTCCTGAAAATGTGCTCAGACCAGTCTACGGGGTCAAACTGTTTTTTGTCTGACCGCGGGGGCAGGTTACAGAGGTAACCTAGACGCCTTTACCTGCGGAGCGCAGGGTAAAAGCACCAATCATGACAAAGACACCGGCAATAAGTGCACCAGCACCGGCGGTGCCCATAATGGCCTTGTCCCCGATTTCTGACACTACCGGCAGAGCGGCAGCAAATATGGTGATGATGGCACCTTCAAGTTGCCAGTCACGGGCTGCCGGGTTGTAGCCTTTGGTGCGCATACCAGCCAGCATTTTCAACAGGCCGGTGAGGCCCAGAGCCACACACACCACCAGAGTCAGCCAGAACTCCCCGCGCGGCAGCAGAAGCACCAGCACACCGGCACCTGCCTGAATGCCTGCGATAGAGGTGAAGACCTGACTGTTCTGGTCATCCCCCTCACGCAAGAGAGCGCGGGAGGTAAAAAAGGACGCCGCGCCGTAAGCCAGCAGGTAGGCAGTAAGCATCACGGTGATAACGGTGAGGGTGGGTTCCTGCCAGAAGACCGTTACCAGCCCAAAGATGAGAAAAACCAGAGCGTGGGTGGCGGTGGGAACTGCCAGGGCAGCAGCTAAGCGGCGGTCTGGCACGGGGGTGGGGGCATCAGTTTCGTGAGTCACCGTTCCAGTGTAGCGAACCCGGGTGGCCTCTCACGTTTGGGCGGTGTGAGGCATATATTGAGTGCACTCTAAGGGCGCGCCGGTGGCGCTAAGGGCATCAGCTTGTACAGGGGCATTAGAGGACGCGGCGCAAGCGCTGTAGCCCTTCTGCTAGTTTCCGGTCATTCATTCCACCAAAACCTATGACGACCCCTTTCAGGGGTAACGGGGCGGTGGTAAGCTCACCACCTTTCGACTCGCTTACCTCTGAGACCTCTACCCCGGCAGGGGCCGACCAGTAGGAGCCCAGGGGCGCAACCAGCACCCCTGCACCTTCAGCCCGTCCCACTAAATCAGCCTCCCCACCAGTAGTGGAGTGTAGGTGTAAGACCGCGTGCAAACCGCCGTCCATGGGCAGGATGTCTGCACCGGGCAGATCACCTAGCTGTTCAACCACCAGGGCTCGGCGAGCGCGGTAGACCTTGCGCATGCGGGCAATGTGGCGGCGCACCCCACCGGTTGCTAGCAGATCAGCAGCGGCGTCCTGAACCAGGGCTGGCACCGGGTTACCCAGGTCAGCGCGGAGGTGGAGTAGGTCATCGCGCAGGTGTCTGGGCATCACTAAAAATCCTAGGTTAAGGCCCGGGGTGAGCACTTTGGCGAAGGAGCCCAGCGTGATAACACGGTCCCCACCACCTGCGGGGTGGGTGTGGTGAGCGGGGCGGTCCATGGCAGCCAAGGCGGGTAGGGGGTCGCCGGTGTAGCGCAGCTCGGAGTCGTAGTCGTCCTCCACGATAAGCACCTGGTGGGTGCGGGCCCATTCCAGCAGTTCGAGGCGGCGGGCAGCGGGCATCGAGGCCCCTAGTGGGTACTGGTGGCTGGGGGCCACTAGGACGATGTCCGGTAGCTGGGCACCAGTCGGTAGATGTTGCGGGTCAAGCCCCTGCTCGTCCACGGGGATGGGAATAATGGTGTGACCGAAGGCTTGTGGAATGCGGTGCAGGGAGGGGTAGCCGGGGTTTTCCACCGCGATGCGCAAGGGGCGGTTGCGCACACGGCGGCGTAAGAGGGTGAGCAAGAGACGGAAGCCTTCGCGGGCTCCGGCAGTGACCAGCACGTCGTCAGGCGAGCGCAGAACTGAGCGGGTGAGGCGCAGATGCTCGGTGATATGGGTGCGCAGCTGGGTGGATCCTGCTGCGGGGTAGCCATCGGCAGGGTTGGCGGCCGCCCGACGCCAGGCGGCACGCCACTCGGTGGTCGCAAGAAGGGTGGTGTCAGGAGCGCCAGGCAAGAGGCTAATGACGCCGTGCCGAAGAGGCGCGGGGTTCTCTTCGGGGGTTACGGCAGATTGACCGGGTGCGGTAGCTGGCATACCGGCGGGTACAGCGGTAGCAGCAGATACGTTTTTACCCGATTCAGGGTCAAGAACCGAATTTCTCTGGCCGAAGTTTTGTGGGCTTGAGTGCCGGTGCCGCAGGTGAGCGTCCACCCTGGTGCCCCCGTGACCGGCTTGCAGGTAGCCCTCACCGATGAGCTGCTCATAAGCGAAAACCACCGTGCCGCGGGAGACACCCAGTTGGCGGGCTAAATCTCGACTTGAGGGCAGCAGGTCACCAGCTTTGAGCACTCCCGTCTCGATAAGCGGGCGTATTTGCTCCACGATTTGAGCAGGCAAGGACGCCCCGGCACCCTTCTGCACGATTAAAGGCAGCTCCTGCCCCCTGGATGCCGGCATAGACCGCCCTCCTTGCCTATCAGCGTCCGCCTCGTGAGCGGTCTATTAGTTTCACCTAAAATCTAAGTTCTATTAGACCAGCATGGGCTATAGCTATATGCAGGTGGCGCGCCCGCGCCGTGAATTACTTGATGACAGCGACCGGGAGTTCTGCCCAGTGGGTCGTGCCGCGCCGGGAAAGCATCTCGCGTTTCATTTCCCAGGTGGGTGATTGGGCCAATCCCCCGTACCCAACACCCAGGGAGCGCGGGCCACATTTTTCTTTGATGCTTTGCACCAAACCAGCGATATCACGGGTTTCGTGGCTGAGGGCAAAGGGGTCTAGCAGAGCAGTAGCGCCAGCCGGCGTCAGGTCACTGACCACCACCCCTGCCTTTGCGTATCTGACCATCCCAAAGGTGGCACGCTCCAGCAGTTGGGCGCAGGCCTGAGTGAGAATAATAGGGTCAGCGGTAGGCGCAGGCAGTTTCACCTGCACGTCAGCGCGCACAAAACCTCCTGTGGCGTAACGCGAGGTGGAGCAGAAAGCACTGACCAGCCCAGCAACCTGCCCGCTCTTGACCAGGCGCCCAGAGGCACGCTGGGCGTAGATACTCAGAACCTGGCGCATAGTATCTTCGCTGGTCACCGGGTCAGAAAAAGAGCGGGAATACATCATCTGATCTTTAAAGACCCGCTCAGGCTCAAGCTCGATAGCTCTTACCCCGCGCAGTTCAAGCACCGTGCGCATGATTACTACCGAGAACCTTTTGCGCACCAGCCCCAGCGGGGCCTCTTTCAGGTCTTGAACGCTGAGAATTCCCATACCCGCCAGTTTTTGAGCAACCCTACTCCCCACACCCCATATTTCTTCTGCAGGGAGGGTGCTTAACAGGGCATCCACCCGCTGGGGTGGCAGGGCGTCCCACACACAGACGCCCCTGAGAGCAGGTATTTTCTTCGCTGTTCTATTGGCCAGCTTAGCTAAGGTCTTGGACTCCCCCACCCCCACACACACCGGCACGCCAACTCTGCGCGCCAGATCATCCTTGATGCGACGGGCCAGGGTCTGTGCTTGGGGCAGGCTGGCGGTGATGGTGAGAAAGGCTTCGTCGATGCTGTACTGCTCAAATTCCTGGGCGTAGCTCTCCAGCAGCAGCATGACTCGGTGGCTAATGTCCCCATAAAGCTCGTAATTCGATGACCGTACTACTACCCCCAACTCTTTTGCTTTCTCTTGCACGGTGAACCAGGGTTGGCCCATGGTGAAGCCCAGAGCCTTCGCGGCGGCGTCTAGTGAAATAATGCACCCGTCGTTATTAGAGAGGACGAGCACCGGGCGGTTACCGATGGAGGGGTCCAGTAGCTTTTCGCAGGAGGTGTAGCAGGAGTTGATGTCGACGTGAAAGATGAAGGTTCTTGGGGTATCAGCGCACATGGTGGATGCTCCTGGTCACCACCCCGAAGATCGTGAAGTCTGAGAGAGCTTCTATGCGCAGTGCGGGGTACTGAGGGTTTTCGGGGGTGAGCCAACCCTGGCCCTGCCGGTCGATGGTGAAGCGTTTAACGGTGAATTCACCGTCTAGGCTGGCGACCACAACGTCACCGGGCACCGGGGTGATGGAGCGATCCACCACAATTTCATCACCATCCGCTATGCCCGCATCCACCATGGACGAGCCAGTGATGCGGAAGATGTAGGTGGAGGTTTTGTCCCTAATGAGAAGTTCATTGAGGTCAATGCTGGTGGCCTGGTAGTCCTGCGCTGGCGAGGGGAAGCCGGCGGGTATCAGCGTGGGCGGCAGAGGCAGATGTAGCGGCTGCAGTGCGCGGATCTTGGCTATAAGGACTGCTTTCATACCCACATACTAGTACACATATTCTATATTTATTAGTATGTGTATTCTATTTATTGAGTCGCGCGGGACGCCGTGGCGCCACCAGCGCACGAAGGGCAGGGCAGGCATCTCCAGAGGGCGTAAGAAACCGCAGGCAACAAAAAACCCGCTTCCTTCAAAAGGAAACGGGGTGCATTACAGTGGCAACATTCGCACATTAGAGAGACTCGTTCATTTAGCGCACTTATTATTCAAGACATTCCAAATCACAATTTCTGCACCAAACAAACAACCCCTGTTTTCCACAGTGAAAATCCAACCACTTAGTGATTACACGCCACCTCAGCTCATCTAAATATTGCAGTGAAAAAATGCTAAGACACCAGGCGAATAACTGCAGTTTTACTCACTGTTCGCCTGCGGAAATCTTCCAAAGTGCTACCACTTGATATAGATACATCGAATAAGATTAAGCTTTGGATTACTACTGCTTAACTTCTAAGGGGGCGTTAAATTGGTTACCACGGCGCAAAGTTTCGGTGGGTCAGACCGCGTGCGGGCTTCACGCGATGGGGATAGCTTCCACTACACCTGGGCTGCGCGCCAACTATTACGCCTCCTAAGTCCCACATCCCAGCTTCAGTATATGACTATAGAGGGAATGGGAGAACCCTATTCAGAAGGTGAATTAGAGGGGTCAGAAATAGTTGACATTGCTGAATTTTATGGCCCTTCCGCGGAAGAAATAACACACGTCAAAGTCAGTCAGCTGAAGCACTCGACATTGCACCCTAACAACAGCCTCCCACCAGGTGATGTACTTAAGATCGTTGGAAAATTTGCTCGGCTTGATTCTGGACTAATCAAGAAATACCCTGACGCCACAATTAATTACTCAATTGTTACCAATAGGCCCATATCGCAAGGCGCAAAAACAGCTGTAGAAACATTAAAGACGGAGGGGCAAGCTCCAGCAGAGTCTCACACTGCCAGACTGAGGCAAGAAACAGGTTTGAGTGACTCAGCGATCGCAGATTTATGCTCTCGACTTGAGCTTGAAGATTGTGAGCTGGGTCTTGCCCCCCTCCGCAGGACACTAAACCAAGAGGTTATTGAGCTCCTCGCTGATACTGATAGGCGAGCTTTAGCTTCACTGATTGAGGTGGTTTCCTCTCGAGCAAGCACCCAATCCAACGGCGCGATATCAAAAGATACTGTCTTAAGTGCTCTTGGTTGCCGAAGAGAAGATCTCTCACCCGCTCCTTGCTTACTTGAAAATTCACCTTTGATTGACAGAGGCATATACCATGACCTTGCAAATCATATTTTGCAAACAAAAGGAGCAATGGTCGTAACTGCCGAAGGAGGAGTCGGCAAAAGTTCTTTCGCTCGGGCATTGCCTGATTTGCTAGCAGATCGTGCAGATGTTGTAATCTACGACTGTTTCGGCAAAGGCAACTATCGTAACCCATCACATCCTAGACATAGGCATAGAGATGGTCTTGTCCAAATTACTACTGAAATTGCGGGTAAAGGGATCGCTTTACCAATTATTCCTACTGACGGGACGGCGCCTGAAGAATATAACAAAGCTTTTGTTCGTCGACTCAGACAAGCAGGGGATTTTCTCGCAAGTAGGGATAATGAACACCATTTAGTTATCATAGTGGATGCTGCAGATAACGCTGCGATTGCAGCTCAAGAGAACGCAGATTCAAAGGCATTTGTCCGTGATTTACTGAGGCTCGAGGAGGAAATTCCCCCGAATATTCATATTGTGCTCACATGCAGACCTGAGCGCCTTTCTTTACTGGAAGTTAAAAAAGAAATACCTCAATTCAATTTATCTGCATTCACTCTAGATGAAACAAGAAAATTTATTTTAACTCAGTATCCGCTGGTCAGAGACTTAGAGGCTAACGAAATTCATGATAGGACCTCTGGCAACCCACGTGTCATATCAATGCTGCTTTCTGAAACTAAATCGCTTCCGGAGGCTATGGGGCGTCTTTCCAATCTAAACTTCGACTCTATTCCACTTGATAGTCTCATGGAAGCCCGAATTAGGAAGGCCTTTGAAAATTCAGGAAGATTCCGAAAAAAGCTAGAGCGTATTGCGCGACTCCTTGCACTACTGCGCCCCAGTATCCCTCTAGATATAATTGAACAACTTGCTAGAACCGATATCTCTACTATCCGCAGTTTCATAGCTGATTTTGGTCCGGGGCTTGTCATAGAGGGAGAGAATGTTCAGTTTCTCGATGAGCCAACTGAAACCTACTTTCGTAAAACCTACTTCCCGCAATCTAAGCAGACAGAAAAAGTAGCTTCACGTTTAAAAAATCTAAGCGGTGACTCCATATACGCTTCTTTATCCCTTCCGGAAGTTCTCTGGACTGCCAAACTTTACGATCAACTCCTCGATCTGGTTACTACCGACAGAGCTTTACCAAAAAATTCAAATATTGAGCGCATACAAGTCAAGAATTTACGTATTGAATTCGGCCTTCGTGCTGCTGTCCAGTTAAAACGCAATGACTTAATAGTCCAGCTTGCACTACAAGCAGGTGATGCATACGCAGGAAAGAGCAGACAGTACACGATTATTAGAGATAATCCTGATTTAGCAGGGCTATATATGTCGTCTAAGGCGCTCAGCAACCTAATTGCTACCCGAGAACTTCCTCATTCTTGGCCGGGATCGACGCTTGGTGCCGAAGCTGTTCTACTAACCCATAACCCCTCAAAGTTAAGCGCTGCCAGAAGCAGGACGCGGCAAGCAATGTCCGCGATACGGGCAGCAACGCAGGCAAAGAGAGAACAATACTCCCGTGATGAGGAGATTACACCAGACCAGATTGCATATATTGCGCTAGCATTCCTAAAAACAGACGGATATGTTGAAGCTGCTCGATATATATCCTCTTGGCGTCCGTCATGGCTAGTCCTCAGGGCAGGGGCCGCTCTCACTCGAATACTAATTACATCAGCTAGTAATGAAGATATTTCATGTTTGGTTGCTAAATCCACTCACCCTGCATTGCTACTTGGGATTTTTGGTGAGCTGCAAAGTATCGGTATAGACGTAGGACCAGAGTTAACTGAAGAGACATGGGTAAAATTAAAACGGTATAGTTGCGCTCTTGCGGCAAGAACCTACGATATGAGCGATGCTGAGAACCTTGCATTTCGTGGCGTTTCATGGATATGCGCACTAGCAATACGCTATTCCGTCGATGATTTCTGTGTAGTTGCGGAACGGCTCAGCAAATGTTTACCAGCTTCACCTCCGTTTGGTCTTGGAAGCGATTACAGAGTAGCAGGGCAAGGGATTCTCTTCGCTATAGCTCTTCAGGCGAAACTTATAGGTGAAACGCTTAGCATAGAGCATTTCCGTCCTACCGAACTCAAAGAGCCTCTCGACTCCCGCCGCGTTCGACACAACGATGAAGAACTCCGTCGAGGTTTGGAGTCTGCGCTTATCTGGCTTAATGCATGGGCCGAGTATGCTTGTGGACACCTCAAACCTAAAGAAGCGATCAAAGCCATCGAAAGCTACGGAGGATACCATCCCTACGGTGAAGTATGGTCGACAGCTTCACGAATTAAATACCAGGTTTTGCCTTTACTTGGCACAGCTTTCGAAGATAATTCCGTAAGTGATGCTTGTGGAAAAATAATTCAAAAAATCACCAAAGATGCCCCAATAGCTGGAGCTACCATTCTACTGCCAGGCTTAAAAGGAGACTCCCGTTTTGCATCAGTGGCTATCCAACTTGCTAACGCCGCTAGGGGGTCCCTTACCAGCAGTAACGATGTTGCTGATGAAAAAGCTGAGACGCTGATTCGCATTACACGAGGGCTCCATCCCTTTAGCGAAGACGAAGCTAAAAGCTACTTTGACCAAGCTGTTACCACCGCATCTGGTCTAGGCTATGAGACCCATAGACGCTGGAACGCCCTTATTGCCCTAGCACATACCTCTAAAGACGCCGATTCTGTTGATGTTATTTCTCTTGCTCAACGCATCGTCAGGCTAGGTGAATCGATTAGCCAAGTTATCGATGGGGGAATTAATCAGTCTGAACTTGTTTCCACGCTCACGTTGCTTTCGGGTACGAATGTATTCCGATTTCTTTCGCAGTGGAGGGATCGCAGATTCGGTTCACTCGATTCGCAGCTTGTAGGGGTAACTGAAAAATATAGCTCATTATTGGGAAGCCGACCAGATATAGCCATTCTTCTGTTACCGTTCTCTAACGGTTTCGATCTAGACCAGGCGTTAGAAAGGCTGGAGGCGACTAGTAGTGTCAATGCAGATACTAAATTTGCCGTTCACAACCTTGCGCTTCGTATCGGGTACCCTATAAGTCCTCAAACCGCTCAATTATGTATACCTGACATTCCTTGGGGCAGTTCTCCAACTGAGTTTACGAGCATCGGATCTAATCTCACATCTGAACAACTAGTAGAAAAAACTGTCAAAAGGGAGAAACTCAGAGCACAAATTTCTAATCTTGATCTAACACAATCTGAGAATATAAACGCAGCTATTCAGCTTCAGAAGACTAACCATGAGGATATCTTTGCTGAAGTGGTGTTCTCTCACTCTGAGCTCCAGTGGGGAAAGGTATTAGAGGCAGCGATGGAAGCAAGCCACCTCAACGCTTTCAGCCTCGCTAGTCTCTTGAACGAAGCCCTAAGACAGCGACGACATTCGCATTTTTATGTTGATTCACTGAAAAAGGCAGTTACTGCATACATTGAACGGTATGGCACCCAGTTGATCCAGCACAATTGGATGGGGTTTGATATGGATGGTGCGGCTGAACTTTTGAAAGTAAGTACGATTGATGTTCTCAAGTATGCTCTAGAGCATCTTAACCTAGAGGAAGTATTGATTGATGCTGAACGGTGTTACATGCTCACCGCTGGTGCTTCAGCAGTTCTCCAGTCTGAAGAAGCTGCGCGCGTACTTAATGATGCTGTTACCAGCCTAGAAGAAAAACTTGGGCTTCCTCCTACTAAGCCTACCGAGCAGATAGCCGTCACTGACTCCATTGACACTGCCGTAGCTAATTTCCTATGGACAGCACTTGGTGACCCACGTTCAGCAATTCGTTGGCAAGCTGCGCATGCGGTGCGTACAGCCATTGAAATCGGAGTGAATGATGTAGTTAATGCGCTGGTTTCGACTATCCAACAAGACGATATTCGCGGGTACGGTGATTCACGGTTCCATTTCTACAGAATGAATGCGGCAGAGTGGTTCCTAATTGCTGTGAAACGAGTAGCCGGTGAAGATTCACCCAATCTTTCTACGGTTATGCCAGCAGTTAAGTACCTTAGCGAGCAATACCCAGACCACGCTACGATTCAACAGCATTGCTCATCGATAGCACGGACGGTGAGAGCTGCTGATGAAAAGAATGATCTCGTGGGAACAGACTGGGTAGCGCAACTCAAGAAACCTATAATCTCAGATAGATGGCGCTGGGCTGACCACCCCAATCCAATGATGGAAGGAGCGCCCCAAGCCGAATACTCATTTCACTTTGATTTTGATGAACATATCCTTGGGGAGCTAACTAAATCAGTCGACATTGATCATCAGGAAGTACTGGATGCTACTAGTAAAGTCATTCTGGATGAATGGGGATGGCGTTACCGCCAGGAATGGGAACCTGATAAGAAATATATAGAAGATTCCAGGGGGATAGCCTCTATTTATGAAGATGATGAAACCTATGCATATAAATCGGATGTTCCCAAAGCTGAAGACCTAAGCTACTATCTAGAACGTCATGCAGCACTAACTGTAGCCGGTAGACTCATGAGAACTGCTAGCCCCTATCAAGACCCCGATTCAGAACAACCCGAAATTCTATACTGGCTCTCCCAATTCGATATTGCACGTAAAGACGGACGGTGGATTACGGATCAGCGCAATCTAGTTCCGAACTCACTGGCTAACACCAAATCATCGGGAGATGGGTCCACTAAGGAGAGTGAGTTTATTGATGCACTTCACCCTGCTGATAACTGGCTAACAGTATGGCAATCAGCTCATGCTACTGATTCAGGTGACCGGTCTTTATCTGTCGATGTCAGATCAGCTCTAGTTAACGCAGAAACTGCTCCTGCGCTTGTACGCGCTCTTCAATCGACCGATACCTACTGGGATTTCCGTATCCCATCAGCTGACACTCAAGATGAAGAATTTCAGTTTCTATCCTCTCCTTTCCTCCTAAAAGGCTGGATATCGGAACCCTATTCTGACAGTGGCGTTGATCGGCTCGATTCTTTTGCAAAAGAGCTCCCTCCGGAGCTTCCTCGTCCCTCCACTGACGTTATAAATACACTTGGTATCAAGTCTTCTGACGGTGGAATGCACTGGATAAATGACACCGAGGATATCTTGTTAGCCTCTGATGCTTGGTCTTGGATTATCGATAGCCATCCTCCAATTGGTCCGGAAGGAAGGCGACTTCGAATAACAACCGAAACATTGGATCGGTTGTTAAATAGTCTAGATTTAGCACTCATTGTAGAAGTGCGAATACACCGCAAAGAATACGACTTCGCAGGCAGTTCCGGGTCTAACAGCGAAGAAGAAAGTGAAAACTATGGAAGAAACTTCAGAATATTCTCCTACCGACCCGAATCAGGTTGGAGCGACATTAGAGGAAATATTAGCGTTAGGGAATCAGTTGTCGTCCCACCTGGGGAGAACTGACACGCTCGGACGTTGGATGGCGCACCATCTGGCAGATCGGATGTTGAATCTTGAACAAAAGACTGGTTCTAATCGACATAGGGATGAAGCTGAAGTAGCCGGTCTTATTCTCCACCTTTGGTCCCACCGAAGAGACTTCCCCGGTGATACATACCCACTCGCTGAAGTAGATGACATCGAAGCCACACTTGCGAAGTTAGAACCTAACCGACGCCCTTGGGGTTATTTTAATGTTTTCGAACCTGGTACTGAACCAAGTAAGGATGAGCTTGAGACTAGTGCTGCCCTAAAATCAGCACTTCTTATCGATCAACTCGCCGGCGACCTAGTCCATACATTAGTTAAGCATGCGGCTACGCTAACCGAGGCCAGAAATACAGACTGGGTTATCCATGCAGAAAAATTTGGAGATACCTCTCTACAACGAATGAGACGAATTATTCATACTGGTATCGATACTTCACTCGAAGGCGACAATTGGGATAAATCAATTCGCAAGGGTGCGGAGTTGTTGGCGTCTGCAATCTCCTCGCTAGGTTCTGAAAGTGAAACGTGCGCCATGGAACCATCTGACGCGACTCACCCTGTAGTAGCCTCTCCTGAAAAACCTAAATAGATGTATAAGGCAACAAAAACCCGCTTCCTTCAAAAGGAAACGGGTTTTTCTATCGTGGTGCGCAAGGGGGGACTTGAACCCCCACGATCTTGCGATCACTGGCACCTGAAGCCAGCGCGTCTGCCAATTCCGCCACTTGCGCATTATTCATTTTTGAGTTGCCGAATGAGCAACGAAGATAACTATACACAAGGCCCGGTGAGGGTGTCCAACCAAAAACTATCCGGACTCCATGCAATAAGTCACACCAACTCACTGCCCTGAAGCGCCTGAATTCAATGGAACATACCTTTCTACCGGCGAGCGCCCATGGTTTTCAAGGGTGTTTTTACGGTTATCTACTAGACTGGTGTTTTAGGCTGTGCCCTACTATGGTCTACAGTCCGCAACCGCCCGCCCGGCGGAGCTCACCACATACGTTTGTTGAAGGAGGCAAGCATGGGATTCATTGACAGAATCGAACAGGGCCTAGAAAAGGCTGTCCGCGGCACCTTCAGCAAAGGTGGAGCTTTCGAACCCGTTGATATCGCTAACCGTCTACGCACCGAAATGGACAAGAAGGCCTATGCGATCGCGTCCGGCCGGACCATTGCACCTAACGTTTTTACCGTTGAGTTCTCCAGCCAGGATTTTTCCCGCGCCCAGCAGTGGGGGGTCCCTCTCGCTGAGGAGCTCTGCGACGTAGCGATTCGGCACGCCCGCACTCAGGGTTATTCCCTGCGCGGCGCGGTACGCGTTACTTTTGCTGTGGGTGATGAGCTGGAGTCCGATGACTTCACCGTTACTGGCATGCAGCAGCAGGTAGCTACACCCGCTCCCGACGCAGCCCCACCCAGTAAAACAACTAGGCATCAGCGCGCTGACTCAGGTTCATACCCGGCCTCTGCCCCTCCTTCTTTACCGAACCGCATTACGCGCCCTGCCCAGCAGGCTCGCACTCAGCCAGTGCCCGCGACTGACCTTCCCCGGCAGCGCCCGGGGTCTGTAGCTCCCAAGCCGCAGGTAGTCCTGGAGGTTAATGGTGAACGCATAGCGGTTCGTGCCCTGCCGGTTACTCTAGGCCGAGGTTCTAGTGCTGATATCACCGTTGAAGACACCGGGGTATCGCGCCGGCACCTAGAAATTGTGGAGCAGGACGGCGCCTACCTGGCGGTCGATTTGGGCTCCACCAACGGCTCCTACATCAACGGACAGCGCCTGATGGGTCGCGCCGAAATCACCAACGGATCGGTGATTGAGATGGGCCGGGCCCGCATTGTTTTTCGTCTCATGATTCGCAGGGGGTAGCTCATGGCGTCAGAAATTACCGTGACAGTTCTGCGTTTTGCATTCTTGATTTTGCTGTGGCTCTTCGTGTTCATGGTTCTAGCTGCTTCGCGGCGTGACTTAGGCGTAGGCCGCAATGTGCGCACCGCCAAGGCTTCAGCAGACACCATGACACCTGCCTCCCCAACGCACCCGAGCGTCGCCCCCGCGCCTCGGCCTCGCGCCACCCAGCTCACTATCATTGACGGGTCCCAGGCGGGGGTTGTCATGCGCCTTGATGATCAGCCCGTCACTATGGGTCGCTCATCAGATATTGAGGTGTCTTTAGAAGATGACTACGCCTCAGGCCACCATGCCCGCCTTTTCCCGCAAGGCTCCCGCTGGTTCCTTGAGGATTTGGGATCTACCAATGGCACTTTCGTGGGTGAACAGCGCCTGACGCGTGCCACCCCCATCGAAGTAGGGCAGAATTTCCGTGTAGGTCGCACTACCATGCAGTTGAAAGCCTAAATATGGGCATCGCTTTCCGCTTTGCCGCCCGCTCCGATGTGGGTAGGGTGCGCTCTAAAAATGACGATTCAGGCTACGCAGGCCACTACCTTGCGGTAGTTGCTGATGGCATGGGCGGGCACGTGGGCGGCGACGTCGCCTCGGCCACCACCGTGCTTGATCTAGCTCCCCTTGACCACGCAGGTTTCGACGGCAACGCTGGAGTTTACCTGGCCGATGAAATTGTGAACGCCAATATCATCATGAATGAGCTGGTTGATCTCAACCCGCGCCTGGCAGGCATGGGGACCACCTGCACCGCCCTTCTCATTGATGGGGACCATATCGAGATGGCGCACATTGGTGACTCGCGCGCCTACCGTTTGCGGGGCGGGATTTTTGAACAGGTCACTACCGATCACACTTTTGTACAGCGCCTCCTTCAGGAGGGGCGTATCTCGCCTGAAGATGCAGCTCTGCACCCGCATAAGAACGTCATTATGCGGGTTCTGGGCGACGTAGATGCCTCCCCCGAGCTTGAGTTGCGCACCTTAGATGCCCAAGTGGGCGAAAAGTGGGTTCTTAGCTCTGATGGTCTGAACGCAGTGGTCTCGGTAGAAGAAATTGAGACAGTGATGCGCTCCACCGATGACCTGGGGCAGATGACCGACCTCCTGGTTGATATGACGCTGGAGCGGGGGGCACCCGATAACGTCACGGTCATCGCTCTTTCGGTTATTGAAGAGGAATCTCTTTCTACAGCGGTGACCGCACCTCAGCCCATTATTCCCGTGCGTAAGTACGGCACGGACGGCCAGCTAGTGGGTGTGCACCCCACGGTCGAGCAAGAGGCAGAAAGCAGCCTTGCCGAGAGCACTGATGAAACCGTGGACGCCGGTTGGGAAGCATCTTCTGAGGATGAGGGTTCAGATGACCTTCACCGCACCCCCTGGCGCCGCCGCCTCCCCCAGCACGCAAAGGCACGCAATGCTCTACGGCACGGCAAGTGGCGTGGTGAGTCCTTCTCGGATGGCGTTTTTAATGCCATGACCGTTCGGGCTGGCGTTGATAAGCCCGAGGACGCGATCATGGAACACCCCGATAGCCAGGAGTCCGAGCCTACCCCGGCGTCCGTCTTGCGCAGGGAGCTTGCCGAGCGCCCCCATGAGTTGGTGGGTGCTGCTGCTAATGCTACTCAGACGGGCATGATCCCTGCGGTGACAGCGCGCACCGCAGAAAATCTCGCTACCCTCTCTCATCAGGGGGATGCCGGGCTTGAGCCGGCCGAACTGCCGGAAGAGTTTAGGGCCGCTCTCAAGGATGAGCACCCGGCGCCCCACCGCTGGCCTATGCGCCTTTTTGTGGCGGCATTAACCCTGGCTGTTGTAGCCGCTTCGGCCTCTATCTTCTTCTCTTGGACCAAGGACCAGTACTACGTGGGTGTTCAAGGTGAGCAGGTAGCTATCTTTAACGGGATTAATCAGAACTTAGGGCCCTTTACTCTGCACAGTGTGGTTGAAGAAACTGACGTACAGGTCAGCGACCTACCGGAGTTTTCTCAGTCCCTCCTTAACGGCACCATCACGGTCAGTAGCCAAGAAGAGGCGCAACAAGTGGTGGAGAATTTACGGGAACAATTACCTGCTCGGGTTACCCCCGGCACCGTGACAACCGCAACCCCAACGCCTCAGCCCAGCGCCACTGAAGGAGGTAGCGGTGAATAAAGCATCGACAGTTTCACGCGTGGATACACCGCGCTCCCGCCGGCTTACCGAGCTACTTCTAACGCTGTGCGCAATAGCTCTGTGCCCCATTTCTATGTACCTCATTGACCCTGATCGTGCAGTTGAGAACCGGATGTGGTTGCAGGCTCTGCTGGTGCAGGGGGTGGGTGCGCTTATCTTGCATGCGGTGATGTACCTGCGTGCTCGTTACGCCGATCCTTTTATCCTGCCTCTTGCTGTGGCTCTTAACGGTCTGGGGCTGGCAATGATTTACCGTATTGACCTCACTACCCCGGCCAACGCGGGTGCCATGCAGCTGATGTGGACGGGCCTGGCGATGGTGGTCTCAGCCGTTGTGCTCTTCTTTTTGCGGGATCATAAAATCCTCTTGAAGGTCACCTACATTTCCCTTCTAGCGTCAGTACTCTTGCTGATCTTGCCTCTCATGCCCTTCCTGGGTCTTGAGATTAATGGTGCAAGAATTTGGATTTCTGTGGGTGGCAGAACTTTCCAGCCCGGCGAACTAGCCAAAATAACTTTGGCTATATTCTTTGCTGGCTATCTATCAACGCATCGAGATCTTATTCTTCTAGCGGGTAAAAAAATTGGCCCGGTACGCTTACCCCGCTTCAGGGATATGGCACCCATGGTGGTCGCCTGGCTCATCAGCCTAGCGGTACTGGTTTTCCAGCGCGATTTAGGCTCCGCCATTCTCTTCTTTGGCATCTTCCTGGTGATGCTCTACCTGGCGACCGGCCGTCTGACCTGGGTAGCTCTGGGCTTGCTCTTCGTAGTGGCGGGAGGTCTCCTGGCCTACAACTACATCTCCCATGTGCACTACCGCATCAACGCTTGGACGCATGCCTTTGAGCCGGAAATTTATAACCAGCCCCTGGGTGGTTCGGGGCAGATTGTGCAGGGCCTCTTCGGGCTAGCTTCGGGAGGTCTCTTTGGGCGCGGCTGGGGCAACGGACGCCCGGACCTGGTCTCATATTCCAACTCAGACATGATTATTACTGCCCTGGGTGAAGAACTGGGTCTCCTGGGCTTGGGTGCAATTCTCATGCTTTTTCTGCTCTTGATAACGCGGGGGTTCCGCGCAGCTCTTGGCACCCGCGATGCCTTCGGTAAGCTCCTTGCTGCAGGTTTCTCGGCGTTGATGGTCATCCAGCTTTTTGTGGTCATTGGAGGTGTAACCCGCCTGATTCCCCTCACCGGTCTCACCACCCCCTTCATGTCAGCGGGTGGCTCATCCTTGCTCTCTAACTGGATTATCGTAGCCATCCTGCTCGCTATATCCCACGCAGCGCGTGCACCTCACGTGGTAGAAGCCTTTGATAACGCTGACAGCGTTGACTACAGCGGCAACGAAACAGAGGGAGCAACCTCGGTTATCTCCCGTATCACCGACTCCACCACACCACACGGAGGTAGAGGATGAATACAGCAATCCGCAGAGCCTGGATCGCGTCGGCTTGCATCTTTGTTTTACTGCTAGGAACGCTTACCTATGTTCAGTTCTTTGACTCCAAGGATTTGCAAGCTAACGCATGGAACTCCCGCACCCTTTATGAGAGCTACGGTTCTCAGCGCGGCTCAATTGTGGTGGACGGGGTTGAAGTTGCCGTCTCTGTTGAGTCAAATGATGGGTATGCTTTCCAGCGCACCTATCCACAGGCTGATATTTACGCGGGCTTGACGGGGTATTTTTCATCGATTTACGGTGCTACCGGCCTGGAGTCTGCCATGGACGAGCAGCTCTCGGGTAACTCTGATGCTCAGTTCTATGACCGCATAGCTCAAATGTTCACAGGTAATACCGCTGCTGGCGCGAGCGTTGAGCTCACGATTGATGGGGAGCTTCAGCAACTGTCTTATAACCTCTTACAGGGGCATAAGGGCTCTATTGTTGCTCTGAACCCCCAGACCGGTGAGATTTTGGCTATGGTATCGAGTCCTTCCTATGACCCTAATGTGCTGGCCTCACACAATGCAGAGCTGGTTATTGCAGAGTACGCAGCACTGAATGAAGACCCCGCCCGTCCCCTCTACAACCGTGCCATTGCGGGCGACACCTACGCACCGGCATCCACCTTCAAAATTATTGACGCGGTGGCCGCCCTTGAGTCCGGTGAGTACACGGCTGATTCGGTTATCCCCAACCCCCAGAACCTTAGCCTGCCCAACACCGATGTCACTTTGCCTAACTACCTGGGCGGTAATTGCACAGCTCGTAGTGAGGCAACGATTGAGTGGGCTTTCGCGCAATCCTGCAACACGCCCTTTGCACAAATTGCGATGAAGGTGGGGCAAGAGCAAATTGCGCAGACCGCCCAGAATTTTGGGTACGGGCAGGATCTTTCGATTCCTCTTACCGTCTCTCAATCCGTCTTCCCCACTAACATGGAAGATAGCCAGTTAGCACTCGCTTCTATCGGTCAGTACGATGTAAAAACAACCCCCCTGCAGGTGGCGATGACCAGTGCAGCTATTGCCAATGAAGGGGTGCAAATGAAACCCAACCTGATTCGTTCGGTCAAGTCGCATAATCTGAGTTCGCTCTACGATTTCTCAGCTGAGCAGTTGCGCCGCTCCACTTCCGCTGAGGTAGCTCATCAGGTGAGAGATTGGATGGTTAATTCGGTGGATCAGGGGATTGCTGCGGGAGCCGGTGTTGACGGGGTCTCTGTCGGCGGTAAAACCGGAACAGCTGAGACAGGTACCGACACGGTTAACTCCTGGTTTACAGGTTTTGCTCCCGCGAATGACCCGCAGGTGGCAATCGCGGTAGTGTATGAAGATGTAGATACTACAACTGGATCGCAGCTTTCGACGAGTGCGTCCCAGCAAATTTTTGAGGCGGTGTTGAACCAGTGAGGCCTTCAGTAGATATGACTTTGGGCGGTCGCTACACTCTGACCGAACGTATCGCGATTGGCGGTATGGGTGAGGTGTGGAAGGCTCGCGATAAGGTGCTAGGCCGCATCGTCGCCGTAAAAATTCTGAAAGAGGAATATACGGGGGATCCCGGCTTCCTCGAACGTTTCCGCGCTGAGGCGCGCCATACGGCCCTTCTTAACCACCCCGGAGTGGCTAATGTCTTTGACTATGGCGAAGAAGACGGTTCAGCTTATCTGGTGATGGAGCTGGTACCCGGAGACCCTCTTTCTACCATCATTGAGAGGGATAAGAAGCTTCCCGCCGACCGCATCCTCAACATCATGGCTCAGAGCGCCCGCGCGCTTGCTGCAGCCCACGCTCAGGGGCTCGTGCACCGCGACGTCAAACCCGGCAACCTGATTGTCACTCCGGATGAGCGCGTTAAGGTCACCGACTTCGGTATCGCGCGTTTGGCGGACCAGGTACCTCTCACCGCTACCGGTCAGGTCATGGGTACCGCCCAGTATCTTGCACCGGAGCAGGCAACAGGACAGCAGGCAACGGCGTCTTCTGACATGTACTCTTTGGGTATTATCGGCTACGAGTGCTTGGCAGGTAAACGACCCTTCACCGGTGAGTCACAGATTGCTATTGCGCTAGCGCAGGTCAATGATCCGCCCCCTGCCCTGCCTAAGGACGTCCCCGCGCCAGCAGCGGCTCTCATTATGTGTCTGCTGTCCAAGGATCCCGCCGAGCGCCCGGAAACGGCAACCGCTCTCGCTTCAGCTATCGATGCGATTCGCCGCCGCGATATGCCTGCAGCACTTAAGGCTGTCCCTTCTTTGAGCAAGTTCCTCCCCCAGGGCGCAGATGGGGACGCCACGGCGGTCATTACTGCCCCTACGACTGTCTCCCCTACCGCGGCACAGTTTGGCACAGGTGCGCAGTTTGAGCCTGAGCCCACAACTGCGCGTGTTCCTGCGTCCCGGCCCGTTCAGAGTTACAGGAGTGAACCTCCAAAGAAAAAAAGCCCCTGGAGTTGGGTATCTTTGGTGCTCGCCCTACTGCTGGTAGCGGCAATTGTTTGGTTCGTCCTTTTCAACGCTTCAAATTCCACCGGCACCACAGAAACTCCGCCCACCGCATCTGGCACAATTTCAACGGTCAATGCCTCGCCGACACCTACAGCTGAAAGCACGGAGACTGAGAAGCAGCGGGTTGATATCGACAACGCCTACTTTGAGGGAAGACCGCTTGATGCTGTGGTCAGCGAACTCACCACTATGGGATTCTCTACCCGTACCACCGGTGTTACCTCCGACAAACCTGTTGATACCGTTCTCTCAGTTTCACCGACCGGCAGCGTGCAAGTGGGGGAAACCATCACTATCCAGTACTCTGCGGGGCCACAGTCTGTGACACTACCGAGTAACCTGGAGGGTATGACTTCTGATGAGGCTGCCACGGCGATCACTGCCCTTGGTGTAAATGTTCAGCTTCATTTTGAGGAAACCACGAGTGCTACTGAGGGTACCGTCTTGCGTACCTCCCCCACGTCCGGGTCTCGAGTTGAGGTGGGCAGTAGCGTCAATATTTACGTCGCTCAGGCACCGACCTCTGAGCCCAGTGCGTCATCGCAGCCAGCAACAGAAGACGCCTCCACAGCAGATAGCGGATCAACGCCTAGCTCTACACCGAGCAATGCAGAGACCGGTAACTAAGTCCACCGAAGATGGGTGAATACATGGACCAGCAGGTTCCCACAACAATCGATGAGCGCTATGAAGTTGGCTCTGTCATTGGCTCGGGCGCGATGGCAACTGTCTATGAGGCAGTTGATACTCGGCTGGGTCGTAAGGTTGCGCTGAAGGTTTTGCGCGCTGAGCACGCTCAGGACACGATTTTCCGCGCTCGTTTCCAGCGAGAAGCTGAGGCTGTGGCTGCTCTGAACCATCACTCCATTGTGGGTGTGTACGATACCGGGGCGTTTGAGGCCACGGCTGGTAGCTCTACTATCTCCGTACCCTTCATGGTGATGGAACTGGTGCAAGGAACAACACTACGGGAGCTTTTGGCGCAGGGAGCTATCACTCAGTCTGATGCCATTAGCTACGGCGTCCAGATTCTAGAAGCTTTGGAATACAGTCACGGGGCAGGCATCATCCACCGCGATATTAAACCGGCTAACGTTATGGTGCTCCCCCAGACGCCTGAGGATGTTTCCCTCGGTGATCCGGGTCAGGTGAAAGTCATGGACTTCGGTATCGCGCGAGCTGCCGAGGAGGCAGGTGAGACGCTCACCAAGGCAAATACTGTGATGGGGACCGCACGTTACATCTCCCCTGAGCAGGCGCGCGGTGAGACGGTAGATGCCCGCAGTGATGTGTATTCTGCTGCTTGCGTTATCTATGAGATGCTGGCTGGCCGTTCGCCGTTTGATGCCCCCACCAATGTAGAACTGGCGGGTAAACACCTGAGTGAAATTCCTCAGCCCCCGAGCGCCTTTGCTGATAATCTAATACCCGCTCTAGATCGCGTGGTTTTAAGGGGTCTTAGCAAGAAGACCTCCGACCGGTATCAAAGCGCCGCACAGTTTAGCGCCGATCTTAAGAATGCCGCTTCAGGAATATCTGCAGGTAGGGTAAATGATGATCCCACCGAAGCAACCACAGCATTCGCAGCTGCTGGCCTGGGCGCTGTGGCTGCTGGTGCCACCGCCACCGATCGCAATCGTGAAACTGAAGAAGCCGGTCTTGGTAGTTTCTTCGATTCGGCACAGGCAGAGTACACCGACGAGGAGCTCTACGGGTACGGTTATGGGCAAGACCCCGAAACCGCCCGCAAGAAGCGCCGCCGCAATGCCTGGGGTAAGGCTCTGACCACCATGCTAATTCTTCTGCTTGCAGCTTTCGGTATCGGCTCAGTGCTTTATTACAACGCCAAGCTCAACGAGGTTGAGAAGCACATGATTCCTGCGGTGCAGGGGATGACTCAGGCTGAGGCAGAGACCACCCTGCGCAACCTGAATTACACTTTGAAGTTTGAAGAGGAACATTCGGACGAGATTGAAAAGGGCAGGGTTATCAAGACCTCGCCCGTGACCGGTCTAGAGGCTGAAGAGGGTACCGAAATCACCGTGACCGTTTCATCCGGTCCGGCCATGCTCACCGTGCCCAGCAACCTTGAGGGGCAGAGCGAGCAGTATGTCCGTGAGGCTCTGGCTGAGGCTGGTTTTGTGGCTGGACGTACTACCACGGTCAATAGCGCCACGGTGCCCAATGGCATGGTGGTGGGGGTTGATCCGGCGTCTGATGAGATGGCTCCTGCCGAGTCAACCGTTGATATCATTCTGTCGAACGGCAAGGTTGTAGTTCCCGGCCTTGTGGGCCTCACTCGTGATCAGGCAATTGCAACCCTCACCGGCCCTGACACCCTGCTGAGCACCAACATTGAGAATGTCACTACCGCTTCTCAACCTGCTGGAACCGTCATCTCCCAAAGTGCGGCTGCAGGAACTCTCATTGAACAGGGATCTACGGTAACCATCCGTGTGGCAGTCGCTCCGGCTCCCACGGTTGCACCCTCCGCGGCGACGTCAACGCCCTCCGCCAGCACGCAGCCTACAACATCGGCTACCCCGGCGCCCAGTAGCCAGTCTGAAGAGCCTCAAGAGGAGGCTGAGCAGCCCTCCTCTAAGTCTTCTGATGCCGGTGACCAATAAGGGACCCCGACAACTGGCCAACAGCATATAAAGGCCCGCCCTCGTGCATGAGGGCGGGCCTTATTTTTTGGTAAAGCGTGCGCTTGGTCGAAGAGGCTGAGGTAATAGTTAGGAGGTAATGAGCGGTGAGAGCTGAGCTCCACGGCCTGCCGCTCCTTCTAGCCCCACCCCTTCTAGCCAGTTGCCCAGCATCAGGTAGCCGCCTTCGGTGAGCACAGATTCGGGGTGGAATTGCACCCCGTGCAGGGGGGCGGTTTTATGGCGTAGGCCCATAATAATCCCGTTCTCTGTTTGAGCGGTCACTGAAAGTTCTGCGGGGAGGGTGGCTGGTTCCACCGCGAGGGAGTGGTAGCGGGTGGCGGTAAAGGGGCTGTGCAAATCTTTGAAGACGGACGCCTCCTCGTGCGTCACCTGTGAGGTTTTGCCGTGCATCAACTCGGGAGCGTGGGCTACTACACCACCAAAAGCTTCTGCGATCGCCTGGTGGCCCAGGCAGACACCCAAAAGGGGCTTCTGAGAGCTTTCAGCCCAGCGAATGACATCGATGATGACCCCGGCTTCAGCGGGGTTGCCCGGCCCTGGGGAAACAAGTACACCGTCATGGGTCTTTGCGAGTGCGATGGTCTCCTTGAGATCGAGTTCATCGTTACGGATGACCGTGGTTTCAGCACCTAGTTGCTGCAGGTAGCCCACCAGGGTGAAAACGAAGCTGTCGTAGTTATCGATGACAAGAATTTTGGTCATGGGTGTGGCCCTTTCGTTCTGACCCGATTTTATCGCATGCTGTACTGCACCTGTGCTTAGGAAGGGCCTCAGATGCTGAGTCTAGTGCTCCTGGTCGATGGTGACGTCCGTATTGAAGGGGCTGTACTGCTCAAAATGGGGGAAGGCGTATTCCATGAGGGCGTAAATGACCACCAGGAGAAGCGCGATGGCTGTGATGATGCGGAGCCACAGAGGGCCGGGTAGGTGGCGGAAGATCCATCCGTACATAAGAAAACTCCAGGGGTGAGTGACTGTTGTGGCACGTTCTTTATCGAGCGATTTTTTTAGAGGGAGATATGGGCAATCTCTTCGGGAGCACCTGCCTGATTGGGCTGCCAACCCACAAATTCAGCGTGCACGATGTACCTCTCAGTATCTCCATAGCGAGGGTGGCAGCTGGTGAGGGTCAGAAGTCGCCGATGAGCTTCGGACACCGGGGCGTGAGGAGCATCGGGGTTGGGGGCAATGACCTCCACCTGGTGCGGTAGCACGATGGTAGATTCATACACCCTGTAGGTGTAGTACCCCTGGGCCGTCCTTACATAGATAGCGTCACCGGTCTGCAACTCATCAATATGGTCTAGTACAGCCCCATTCGTTTGGCGGTGGCCTGCGAGCGCCAGGTTGCCGTATTCGCCGGGGAGCTGGGTGCCTGGGTATCTGCCGAGGCCGAGCGTGTCGAGTACATCGGCGCCCACTCCTTCAGCGAGAGGGCGAGCGTAGCCTTCGCCTAGGCGGGGTATGTAGACCACTCCGTAGACTTCCCCGTAAGCCGGTGCCTGGGTGATGGGGGGTGTGAGGGGGTCGTAAGTTTCAGAGGAAGGGGCATTTTCTGCCCCTTGTGCTTGATGAGTTTCTTCTACCGCATCAGCTTCTGGCGTTGCATCAAACTCTTGCACTAGAGACTGAACTGCATCTTTTTGAGCGCTGTTAGCGGCGATGTTGGTCCACCAGAGTTGCCAGGCGACGAAGAGGATGAGGACGCAACCCAGGGTAATGAGCAGTTCACCGAAAATTTGCACAGCCCACTGCAGAGGGGTCAGAGATACCCTGGAGGCGGTGGGGCGATGGGTGGCCATAGAGGGAACTTTCAGTGACGTTAGGCGGGTTACTGTCCAATGGTAGAACTTTCTCAGCTCTAGACGTTAAAATCGAGTCTGTACGTCTACATAAATATTCGGGGTGATATGCCCCAGCTGGAGGAATAGTGGCTGATTCAAAATCGATTCGCGATGAGGACTTAAGTGAGGCTGAGCTCCGCCGAGTTGCTGAGTCGATGTACAGTGACGATGAGTTCCCTTCCCCCACGCCTCTTTGGTACCGCGTGATCATGTTTACTCTTATGATTCTTGGCGTGCTGTGGATTGTCACTTTTTACATTTCTCAGAGCACTCTGCCGGTAGCCGCTGCGGGTAACTGGAACATTGGTATCGGTGTTGGACTAATTATGGTGGGGCTGATGATGACCACCCGTTGGCGCTAGGGTCTGACCGTGTCTGAAGATAAACCAGAGACTACTAATCCAGCTAATTTGGCGCCTGTGGACCCTACCGAGAAGTTTGCTGACCGTAAGGACATCAAGGCAGCCAAGTTTGAGACCAGGCTGCGACGCTGGGCTCTGCTCGGAGTCATCGCGGCAATTGCTATCTACTTTGTGTGGCAGTCTTTTGCCAGCTAGAAGCGGCAAGCCGGGCACCTCCCTTATTTGGGGGCAGGTGCCCGGTTTTTTCTTGCTCGAAAGAGTGTAACCATGCCGGTCATGACCAGTAGTTCGACCAGGGTCTGGGTAACTACGGCGATGGGCATGAGGGTAGCGCCCGGTGTGCCGGCACTCTGGGCTAGGGCACTGAGCCCCAGCACAAGGGGAAGTACTATCAGGGCATTGCGGGTGACTGCGGAGAAGGTAAGAGCGAGACGGTCTGGGTGCGCGGCAGGACGCAGCAGGTGTCGTGAGCCCCACCAGGCAAGGACGCCGGTGAGCAGGGCAAAGACCGCGTAAACGGGGATCAGCGGTGCAAGGGAGGCCCACTCACCGGCAAGGCTGTGGGTATGGGCGGCGGCGGTCAGAAACAGGACCACCAGCATGAGTGGCACCATACCTGCCTCAGCATACTCTTGTGCCCGGTGCGACGTCGTCTGGAAGCCCTGTAGTACCCAGGCGAGCAGCAGGGGCACCAGCACCACTGCTAGGGCCAGCACGGCGGGGGTCGCGCCGGCTCGCAGGGCAGCGGGGGTCACCGGGGTAGCTGACCAGAGCCCTACGTGTCCCAGCAGAAAGAGCCACAGCGGCACAGCTAGTAGCTGGGCACCAAGGAGTAACGGGGTTGCTGCTAGTAGGCGGCGGGAAGACCCACCCGCAAGACCGCAAAAGACCACCACATAATCAATACAGGGTGCCAGCAGCACCAGGGCAGCCGTAAAGAGTAGGGCATCGGGTGCCGGGGTTACGGCCAAAAGAAGGGCAAGAACCGCAGGAACCAGTAGAAAGTTGAGCACCAGCAGACCGGATACAAAGCCGCGCGGAGGTTTCTCCGTAGCAGCCTGCCTCAACGGGATACAGAGAAAGGTAGCCAAGAGCAGTGCAGCAAGGGCGGGGCTGACCAGAGGTTCAGCCAGCACCGCTGCGCTCTGCATAAAGGACGCCGCACCACCGGCAACCAAGGCAAGTAGGTAGAGTGCTACCTGGTGATTTTCTAGAAAATTTGCCATGCAGAGCCCCTTTTCGTGATATTTCTAGCCCAGCATACAGCTTAGCCCCTCACCGCTTGAGGAAAGCGGGAAGGGGCTAAGGTTGCGCAGCGGTTGCTGCTACCTTCAGCGTTATGTGAACGCTGGGAGGTTAGTTCTGGGGGGCGGTAAAGGCTACATCGAGGTTGATGGCGACCTTATCTGAGACCAGGACACCACCGGCTTCGATGGCGGCATTCCAGGTCATGCCGAAGTCCTTACGGGAGATGGTTGCGGTAACTGACGCACCTGCGCGGGTAACACCGAAAGCGTCAACAACAGCGCCAGCGAATTCGCCAGAGAAGGTGATGGGGCGGGTTACGTCCTTGATGGTGAGGTCACCTGTCAGGGTGAGGTCTTCACCGTCCAGTTCAAAGGAGGTGGATGTGAAGGTCATCTCTGAATTTTCTTCGGCGCCGAAGAAGTCACCGCTCTTGAGATGGCCATCGCGGTCTGCGTTACCGGTGTTGATAGAGGTGGTCTGCACGGTTGCTGTGACGCTTGATTCTGAGATGTTCTCTGCGATGGTTAGGTTCGCGGTTGCCTCTTCAAAGGTGCCGTGTACCTTGGTGATTCCTGCGTGGCGTACGGTGAAACCGATCTCCGAGTGCGCGGGATCAAAATTCCAGGTGCCTGGGGTTAGCTCTGCCATGTTCTTTACCTTTCGTAAGGTGGTTGCTTCAACAAAAAATACTTTACTTGTAAAGTTTACTCCCCGCAAGCCCCAGTGAAAAAATTTTCCTTACCTGAGCCCTCCCCCGCGCTGGGCCGCGTTATATACCTTCTCACTCAGGCGCTGCAGGACCGGGGAGCTAATATTCCAGTGCTGCCAATAGAGTGGAACGTCAATGGGTTCTTCCGTTAGTTCAACCAAATCATCAGACTCTAGAGCATCTAAACACTGAGCTTCCGGCACAATTCCCCAGGCGATTCCAGCCAAAACTGCGCGAGCATAATCGGGGGAGCTAGGAATGTAAATTCTTGGTGGTACACCTAGGGCGCTTAACTCAACACTAAAACGTTGCGCTAACAAATCACGGGCAGAGGATAACCCAAAGTCTTTACGGTCGAACTCAACCACAGGAGCTAGTGCCAGTTCATCAGCAGTTACTTTGGGGTAGTGGGGAAAGTAAGTGCGCACATACTGGCCCGACGCAACCACGTGGTAGCGCATCTCCCCCAGCTTCTCTACCGAGCACCCCGGGATTGATTCGGGGCGAGAAGTCAACGCTGCCATAACCTCACCCGAACGCAGTAGAGCTGATGAATGGAATTCTCCCTCGCGGCGGACGTCGCAAAAAATTTTATCCTGCGCGGCGAGCTCACCTACTGCAGTGAGGAACCAGGTCGCTAGAGAGTCAGCATTGACCGCCACAGCTACACTCTGGACAGCGCCGCCGCCACCCAGCTCCCGCTCCATCTCGCCGTGCAAGAACTCGCTTTGCCGGGCAATGCGTAGCACACTCTGGCCCGATTCCGTGGGGGCAACAGGGTTAGTGCGCTTGAGGAGCACCCTGCCAGCTAGTTGCTCCATTGCCTTAATACGCTGGGATACCGCCGACGCGCTGATTCCCAAGAGATCGGCAGCGGCATCGAAGGTGCCATATTCAATCACGGTGACAAAGGTGTGTAACTGGTCGGTAGTAAAACGCATCATAAGAACATCTTATGTTATTGAAGTTTCATTAGATGGCTTTATTAGCCCTAGACGAGTACGGTGGTACCTCGTGACTACTGAAATGCTTCCCACCATACTATTGGGCGCCACCACAGGGCTTTCCCTCATTGTTGCTATTGGCGCCCAGAATGCCTACATTCTGCGCCAGGCGATCATTGGGAAATTTGTGTGGCCTATTGCTATTTTCTGCATCCTTTCGGACGCTCTGCTCATTGGGTTAGGCGTCTTTGGCATCGGTAAACTCGTGGATTCTGCTGCTTGGGTTCTAGAGCTAATGCGCTGGGGTGGAGGGCTCTTTCTCATCTGCTACGGTCTACTTGCCGCCAAACGCGCTTTAAAGCCCAGCGCAATGACTGTAGTCACCGGCCAAGATGGGCCTAAAACTGTGGGCAAAGCACTGCTGATTGCTGCAGCCATGACCTACCTTAACCCCCATGCTTATTTGGACACCATCGTCCTGCTGGGTGGCATTGCCAATCAGCAGGGGGAGAACCGCTGGCTTTTCTATGCTGGCACCGTAGTTGGTTCCACGCTCTGGTTCAGCTTGCTGGCTAGCTGCAGCCGCTTCTTGCGCCCCATCTTCGCCAATCCCCGCGCCTGGCGTGTTCTGGACGCCGGTATTGCCGCACTCATGTTCTTCCTGGCCTACAAAATCATGTTCAGCAGTTAGGTAGATATTCCCTAGGATGACCGGCTGCCGTACCTCTTTAATGATGGTCATATAAGAATTCATCGCTGTATTTAGAATCCAAGCTGGTCCGAGCCACGGGTGAGCCCAATGCGTATCACCTCGTGAAGACATAAATAACAGTTTATTGGCCTCATGTAAGCATACTGGTGACACCTGGAAGTGCCGATAGTTTTACAGTGCCGCCAGAGACCAGCTCATCGTATGCCACTGCCCCGGATTTAGCAGCTCCAGATCTTTACCGGTCACAAAGGCATTTGCAGGAGCACTCATTGGTTCAACAGCAACCCCACGGCGGGCTGTTCCATCGGTATAAACCTGCACCCATCTAGTACCCTCCCCCATCATCAACAGGGTTCCACCGCTGGCACCACGCAAGGTTACGGCTGTGCCGATAAGACCACCAAACCCATGGTCAAGATTCACACCGGCAAGCGGGCGCTCCACACAGAAATCAAGGGTGCTGCCAGCAACCGAGTGCTCCGCTACAGGAATCATTTGGTGGTCAGTTTCTAGGTAGCGGGTAGCGGGCAGTTCAAGGCTCCACCTATCAATCACACCCTCTGTCTCAGCCTGACCATCAGCAAGCAGATAGGGGTGAAAACCCGCGGCATAGCACCTCAGCCAGGGGGTAGTTGGTCAGTTTCAGACTCTCGGTGAGCACCTCAAAGGGTTCTCCCGGTGCCCACTGCCCTACCACGTACCCAGCGTTGTGGGTGGTGCGGTTTCGGTAGCCGGTAGGGGCAGGTAGAGCAGTGGTGCAGCGTCTAAAGGCAGCTAACCAATTAACCCCAGGGGGTATCTTGCTGGTCGGTGGTTGACGTTTCGTCCAGGTTTACGCCGGTTGCCGCATCAAAGAAGTGCAGACGGCCCGAGGGGGAAATCCAGAGCTGGTCATACTGCTTGATGGAGCTGCGACCACCCACGCGCAGGATTACCTGGGCAGGGCGTTCGTCGTTGGTGGTATTGAGCTTGACCTCTGAGGAGAGACCAAGGGAAGCGTAGACATAGGCATCTGCGCCCAGCTCTTCCACCAGGTCTACATGCACCACGATGCCCTCACCTTCGGCTCCGATAGACAAATCTTCGGGGCGCACACCGATGCTCACGGTGTCACCGGTCAGGCGGGAACGCTGCGCCTCAGATAGGGGAATCACGGTGTTACCCAGATGAACACCGGCGGCATCGACCTTGCAACGGAAAAGGTTCATGGAGGGTGAGCCAATGAAACCGGCAACGAACTCGTTAGTGGGCTTGTCGTAGAGGTTGGATGGGGTGTCCACCTGCTGTAGCAGACCGTCCTTGAGCACGGCCACACGATCCCCCATGGTCATCGCCTCGGTCTGGTCGTGGGTGACGTAGACGGTGGTGACACCTAGCTGGCGGGTGAGTTCCGAAATCTGGGTGCGGGTCTGCACGCGCAGTTTTGCATCCAGGTTTGAGAGCGGTTCATCCATGAGGAAGGCGCGGGGCTCACGCACAATAGCGCGGCCCATTGCTACGCGCTGGCGCTGACCGCCGGAAAGCGCTTTGGGCTTGCGATCCAGGTACTGGGTAAGGTCAAGTAGCTTAGCTGCCTCTTCTACGCGGCGGTTGATTTTGTCTTTGGGGTACTTGGCGACCTTGAGGGAGAAGGCGATGTTTTCGCGCACGGTCATGTGTGGGTAAAGCGCGTAGTTCTGGAAGACCATGGCGATGTCGCGGTCCTTGGGGGCGATGTGGGTGACGTCCCTCCCGCCGATGGTGATGGATCCGTCGGTGACATCCTCAAGACCGGCAATCATGCGCAGGGTAGTGGATTTGCCGCAGCCTGAGGGGCCGACGAGCACCAGGAACTCGCCCTCTTTAATATCGAGGCTAACGTTGGATACTGAGGCGCGCTCGGCACCGGGGTAGTGGCAAGTTACATTTTCAAGGGTGACGCCTGACATGGTGCGTCCTTTCTAAATTTTGGGGGCTGACCTTAGTCAGCGGAGGTCTCGAAGAGTATGTTGATAGAGTCATTCACCGCGGAGAGGGTGGATGCCGGCTTGCGGTTGGCGTAGATATCCTCAAATGCCGGGGTGGTGAGCGCTCCGATGTCGGCGCCGTAGTCGGTAATGGGGAAGTAGACCACGTCGTTGCGGGTTACCGGGTCGCTGAAGGCGGCGGTGTCCAACCCCAGCTTGGAGTAAGCCTCGGTAGCGATGGGGGTGGCGTCCTTCCGCGAGGGAAAGACCACGCCTTGCTCACCGATGACGCTCTGGCACTGGTCAGTTGCCATGAAGGCCACCCACTCGGCGGAACCTTCGGGGTCATTGGTATTGACGTTGATGGAGTCCGCTAGGCCGTTCATCATGGTCTTGGAAACACCGGTGTCGGTGTTGGTAGGGAACTCAGCTAACCCAACCTCAAAGCCTGCCTTGGCGTAGGTGGTAATCATCCAGGAGCCGTTGAATGTGATAGCCGCCTTGCTGGAGGTCAACTGAGGTGCTGCACCTTCTGACTGGGGGAAGACGCCGAAAGCCGGCATGTAGCCCTTGTCTACCAGCCCGAAATACCAGTCAATGGTGCTCTGGAAGGTAGGGTCATCAAGGTTGTAGTGGTCACCCCAGACGGGCTTATTGGTTGCTTCCCAGCCGGTAGCAGCGGCAAAGCCGGACCATTGGCCCTGGCCGAAGGTGGAGCCACCAGATTCGGAAAGACCAAGACCGTAGACAGCTACCTTGTTCTTATCGAAACCGGGCTCGTCGCCACGAACACCGTTCTCATCGATGGTCAGGTGAGCAATAATCTGCTCAAAGGAGCCACCGTCTGCAGTATTGAACCCCCAGTTTTCCAGGTCTTCGGCGGTGTAACCGGCCTCCTCAATCATTTCCATGTTGTAGAAGGCGGCGATGGTGTCCCAGTCCTTGGGCATCCCGTAGAGGTTACCGTCAGGTCCGGTCCAGATTTCGGCAAGACCTTCTTGGAAATCATCGGTATTGACGGCGGCGGTTGCCTCAATTTTGTTGAGGGGTTTAATAACCTCAAGGTTGACGTACTGAGCGTACTTAGAGGCGTGGTTGGTGAATACGTCCGGTCCCTGATCGGCGATGAAACCGGCGGTGAGCTTCTGCCAGTAGTCATCCCAGCCGTACTGGGTGATAACCACCTTCTTGCCGGTCTGATCCTCGAACATATCAGCGCACTGCTGGTAGCCGGGAATCTGCCCGGTGTCCCAGAGCCAGTAGTCGATGGCACCAGCGGTGGTACCTTCACCACCGTCGGACGGCGCGCAACCGGTCAGCGCCAACATGGCGGTTGCTGAGAGGGCGAGCGCTCCACGGAATTTAGGGAATCGTTTGAAAGCCATTGTTCGATCCTTACTTGAGGCCGTTGAAGCCGATGGAGTTGACGATGCGCTTTGCAAAGAAGGCAAAGAGGATCATCATGGGCAGGGCGGCGATGAGGGTGGCCGCCATGAGACCTGCCCAGTCGGTGCCGAGCTGGGGTGACTGGGCGCGGAAGACACCGAGGGCGACGGTGAGCACTCGGGAGTTGTCGGTGTAGGACACCATGAGCGGCCAGAAGTAGTCGTTCCAGGCAGCAATGTAGGTGAGGATGCCCAGGGTTGCCATGGGCGCCTGAGCCATGGGCAGGATGACCTTGAAGAAGATTCCGAGGCGGGAGATACCGTCAAGCAGGGCAGCCTCTTCAATTTCGCGGGGGATGTTCATGAAGAACTGGCGTAGGAAGAAGACCGCGAAGGGGGTCATGAACATGGTGGGCAGGGCGATACCGAAGATGGAGTCGATGAGGCCCAGCTCTTTGATGAGCACAAAGTTGGGTAGCAGGGTAAAGATGGAGGGCACCATGAGACCCGCGAGGAAGGCTACGTAGACGATATTGCTGCCGCGGAATTTGAGGCGGGCAAAGGCGTAGGCTGCCATTGCTGAGAAGAAGAGCTGCCCGGCGGTGACCAGGGTAGCCAGCATGGTGGAGTTGATGATGTAACGCCAGAAATTCATGGTGGTGACGGCGCCGCCTTCAGCGATTGCTTCTTCTGCGGTCTGCATACCAAAGACTCGTTCAAAACCGCCAGTGGAGAACTCCGGGGGCAGTGGGTTTGCCGGGTCTAGGTAGAGGGAGGAGTTGGTTGAGAGCGCGGTGCGCAACATCCAGTAGAAGGGCAACAGGGTAACCAGCATGATGATGACCATGGCAGTCCAGGCAAAGATTTTGCCCCAGGGGGACTTCTTGCGGAACTCAGGTTCAGGCGCAGGTGCCGGTTCGGGCTGAACGGGTGGGCGGTTAGTAGTTTGAGTGCTCATGGTCTTAGTCCAAATCTGTGTCGTTGGCGCGGGTGAGCTTGAACTGAATCATGGTGATAATACCGAGGACGATTAATAGGGCTACCGACATTGCCGAGGCATAACCGAACTGGAAGCGGCCGAAGGCGAGGTCGTAGATATACATCTGCAGTACGTTGGTGGCGTTTGCGGGACCACCGCCGGTGGTAACTGCCACGGTGTCAAAGACCTGGAAGGAGCCGATGATGGTCATAATCAGCACCAACGCCAGGATGGGGCGGAGCAGGGGCATGGTGATGGAGAAGAAGATGCGGGTTTCACTCGCACCGTCCATGCGAGCTGCTTCGTAGACGGATTCAGGCAGGGTCTGCAGACCAGCGAAGATTAATAGGGCGGTGTAGCCCATGTGGCGCCAGACGTTAATCATGGCGATGGTGGGAATAGCCCAGAATTCGTCCGTGAGGAAGCCAATTTTTCCAATGCCAACCCATTCAAGGAACTGGTTGAAGACACCGAACTGGGCATCCAACACCCAGAGCCAAACGATTGCGGCGACTACGTTGGAGACCAGGTAAGGAGAGAGCACTACCGACCGCACGAAAGTTGATTTAGTGAGGCGGTGCATGAGCACAGCGATCAAGAGCGCCATGATGGTCTGAATACCGATGTTGAGCACCACGTAGAGCACGGTGACCTTCATGGATCCCCAGAAGATAGGATCCTGGAACATGCGCTCGTAGTTGGAGAGCCCCACAAACTTGGCGGGAGTCAGCAGGTTGTATTCGGTAAAGCTCAGCCAGATACCGCGCAACGTGGGCCACAGGTAGAAGACCACATATCCGAATGCGGCAGGAGCAAGGAAGAGCCAGGGCAGCCAGGGCTGCTGTGCTTTGACGCGACGCCGCTTTGCAGGGCTCGCGGATCGGTGGCCGGTGGCCGATGTACTCATGGTATACCTCTAAGGGTGTATGTGTTGATTGAGGAGTTTTAGAGAGCTGCGAGGTGCAGGATCCGGGACGTTTCGGGCCAAAGACCGGGCAGGAAGAGACCTGCTGAGGCAAGTGCCCTACCGCTAACACGGATGGGCTGTCCGGTGGGCCAGACAGGTGAGGGACGGAAGCCGGTGTGGGCGTCCGCATGCCCGGGGGTTACGTCCCTGATTTCATAGATGGTCTCGGGATCAAGGCCACCCAGACGGAACTTGCCCACGGGGTTGGTCTCTGCGAAGTCCAGCTGGTTAATCCCAAAGAGGGCCTCACGACGATCTGCAGAAACCACGCCGTGAACACCAACTGCCTTATCAAAGAGGTCCATACGCACGATGTCACCGCTGTGCAACAGGGCGCGGTGCTTCTTATGGAAGGCAATCCATTCAGCAAGTTCGGCAAATTCTTCAGAAGAAGCTTCGGTGAGGTCCCATTCCACACCCAAGTGCCCCCAGAATGCTGTAGCAGCACGGAAGTGAAGAGTGTGCGTGCGACCAGTTGTGTGAGAGCTACCCGAGGCGATGTGAGAGCCCATAAGCTCGGGTACGATGAGCTGCTGTGTATATCGGTGCATCTGCTGACGCTCTAGTGGGTCGATACAATCACTGGTCCATACCCGATCGGTACGCTGCAGAACTTCAAGGTCCACACGGGCACCACCCGATGCGCAGGCTTCAATTTCTAGACCGGGGAAGTTTTCTTTGATCTCTTCCATCAGATGATAGGCGGCAAGAGTCTGGGCGTGAACACCGGGGGCGCCGGTTGCGGGGTTACCTGCCTCTACCAGGTGACGGTTGTGGTCCCACTTGATGTATTTGATGCCAGGGTTTTCGGTGAGAACGGCAACCATCTGGTCCCGCACATGGGCGTAGGCGTCGGGGATGGTCAGGTTCATGACCTGCTGGCTACGGATGGTCACAGGCTGGCGACCGGCAGGTGCCATAATCCATTCAGGGTGGTCGCGGGCAACGTCAGAATCAGGGTTCACCATTTCGGGTTCAAACCAAAGCCCAAACTCCATACCGAGATTTTCCACGTGCTCAATGATGGGGGTCAGACCGTTGGGCCACATATCGGGTGAAACAGTCCAGTCGCCTAGTCCGGATGTGTCGTCGCGGCGGGAACCAAACCAGCCATCATCCAGCACGTAACGTTCAATGCCTAGCTCCGCAGCCTTATCAGCAAGGTCTTTGAGGCGGTCAAGATTGTGATCAAAGTAGACAGCTTCCCAGACATTGAGGGTCACGGGGCGCTGACGCTGGGGGTGGATCTCACGCGAGCGCAACCAGCGGTGGATACGCGCGGCTTGGGCATCCTGCCCGTCACCGTAGGCGGCATAAACCCAGACACCGGTATAACTTTCACCTTCCTCTAGCACCGCTTCGCCGGGGAGAAGAACCTCAGATCCACCGATCACAGCAACTCCGGTGTAGGCGCGTTCTGCCCAGGAACGGTGATTGCCAGAGAAAGCGGTGTGAACGCCCCAAACTTCTCCGCTCTCAAAACCAAAACCAGGAACGCCAGCAGTAAGCAGGGTAGCGGCATCCGCACCGGTGCGCCCCTTGCGAGATTCACGCAGGTGAGCGCCCACGGTCAAGGGCATGCGCTGGGGAACGCGTTCCTTGCCCCAGTGACCGGCAAGATCAAAGAGTTCACGAGCGTTCGAGGGAAGAGGGTAAACAATGCCCAGTTCGCGCACCTCGTAGGCGCCCTGGCCAATGTTAGTGAGAGTGGCACGGGAGCGGATGAGGCCGCTGGGGAACAGTTCCAAGATGATGGTTACGCTCACCCCGGCATCGGTGTCCACGGTGGTAAATTCTAGGGTTCCAGCACCGCCGCTGAGTAGGTTTTCGGTCTGCTCGGCACCCTCTAGGGTGGCGGTAATGCCGGTAATTTTGAGTTTGGTGGTCCATCCGGCTCCGTTCACGCGCCCACCGTCGATGGCGGGGCGGCCGTGCCAGCCTGCCTCATGCGTGGCGAGCAGGTTCATTCGGGTGGGTCGCTCCTGGTCGTTAATTGCGATGTGCTGGATGTGGCCAAGCGCTAGAGTAGTGGCTTCATCTGCGGAGGTGGGACCCAAATCTGCACCCCAGTGGATAACGGCAGGTAGCTCGCCTTCGGTGATATCGAGTAGCAGGGATACCCCAGCAGCTCGCAGGTGGAGCTGACTCAGGTGTGCGGGGTCGAGCTGGAGGGGGGTGGGTGTCATGGGATGCTCCTGCTAGTTGGGACTGAAACACTTCGGCAAAACCGTTTAATGTTCATTTGTATTTATTTTGTGAAAGTCTACCGAGATTTTTGTTCTACGTCACTATCTCTTCCTTATTTTTTATTTTATATTGTTTTGACAAGTAAGAATACAAATGAATTATGGGTGCCGTAAATGTCTACACCGTCTCTACCCGGCTGGAAAGCAAACAAAAAATCTCAACCACTGTTCATAAATGTTATATTCTGTGCATAATGGGTGGTGAGGTAGAAGATATAAGAAACCGGAGGTGACAGGTGCTCCCCCAGCAACGCAAGAAGCACATACTGCGCGAAGTTCAGCAGCGAGGTAGCGCCCAAGTACAGGAACTGGCAGAAGCCCTCGGCGTTTCATCCATGACCGTGCGCCGTGACCTAGCAGAACTAGAAGACCAGGGTTTACTCTCCCGAACACACGGCGGTGCTATACCCACTCCGTCCTCCCTAGAGCCAACCTTTGCAGAAAAAATGACCCTACATGCGGATGCAAAAACTGCTATAGCACTCAGTGCCCTGCAGTTTGTGCAGGATGGTCAATCCCTGGGCTTCACTGCCGGGACCACCTGTACCCGCATAGCCCAAGAAATAGCCGCCAGTGGCACGTTCCGAAACCTCACCATCGTGACCAATTCTCTGTCTGTAGCTCATGAGTTCTACCGCACGGCAGATACCGGAGCGCACGGGCACCGGGTGGTTCTTACTGGAGGCGAGCATACCCCCTCGGATGCACTGGTAGGCGCGGTTGCCGATGCCACCCTTGAAAAGCTCAGTCTTGACTTGCTCTTTATGGGCGCTCATGGCGGAAGCACTAAGGGATTGACCTCCCCCAACCTTAACGAGGCACGTACCAACGAGACCTTCATGAAGAGCGCAGATACCGTGGTCGCGGTTTTTGACCACAGTAAGTGGGGCACCCCCGGCCTAGCACGCTTTGCCAACTGGTCCGACATCGATATCGCCATTACTTCCTCCGGTATCTCACCGGAGACACACACACTTCTCACCGAATCCGTTGAAAGGCTGGTGGTCGCTTAGTTATGGGCGAGGTACAAGTAAAAATTTCTCGCAGCACCCTAGCGGACGGTCGTGAAATCATCTTTTTTGACGACTCTGAACCCTACCTCTCTGGTGCTAAACAGCGCGACGCCAAAGACCTGCGTCCACTGGATGAGCGCACTCTGCCCCCTCAGGAGTCAGCATCAATCCGCATCGATCCTCTAACCGGGGACTTTGTGACGCTGGCTGCTCACCGCATGAACCGTACCTTCCTGCCCCCGGCAGATGAAGATCCTCTTGCTCCAGCTGGTGTAGGCAGCGTACCCGGTGAAATTCCCGAGACCGAGTACGATGTGGTGGTCTTTGAAAACCGCTTCCCCTCCCTGCAGGGCCCTCTTGCCCTGGTCAACGGTGACCCTCTCAATTTTGAGACCACTCCTGCCGGTCGCTGTGAGGTTGTTAGCTTCACTCAGGATCATGAGGGTTCCTTCGGCACTCTGGGCTTTAAACGGGCCCGCACTGTAGTGGAGGCATGGGCGCACCGCACCGCTGAGCTTTCAGAGTTGGACGGTGTAAAGCAGGTAGTACCCTTTGAAAATAGGGGTGAAGAAATTGGGGTAACCCTGCACCACCCCCACGGTCAGATTTACGCTTTCTCCTACCTGCCGCCTTACACCGCTGCCCTGGTACGACGAGCGGATGATTGGGCAATAGAGCAGGGCACTGACCTGCTGGAGTCAGTACTGGCCTCCGAGCTAGAGGCAGGCGTGCGCATTGTGCGCGAGACCGAGCACTGGGTAGTTTATGTACCCTTTGCGGCTAAGTGGCCGGTGGAGTTTATGGTGATGCCGCGCCGGGCAGCCGCCGATTTCGCGGCCCTTACCTCCGCCGAGAAAAATGATTTGACCGAAGTGTATCTCGACATGCTTACTCGCCTCGACCGTTTCTTTGAAGGAGTCGAGAAGACTCCCTACATTGCTGCCTGGGTGCAGAAGCCCCTGATTGATGGTCAGAATATCTCGCGGATGTTCCTCCACGTCTTCTCGTTGCTCCGCGCGCCAGGAAAGTTAAAGTACCTCGCCGGAGCCGAGTCCGCTATGGGTGCATGGATTAATGACACCACCCCCGAACGTATTGCTGCACGTTTTAAGGAGCTGGGAGCATGACCCCCGTCTGGAAGAAAACCCCTAAGCCCACCGAGCTAATCGACAGGGTAACCCAGGCTTTCAGGCTGGCATTTGGCTACGAGCCGACGGCGGTCTATTCCGCGCCAGGACGTGTGAACCTACTGGGCGAGCATATCGACTATTCCGGTGGTACTGTGTTGCCCTTTGCCTTACCCCAGAGAACCTATCTAGCTGTTACTCCCCGCCAGGATAGGCTCTTGCGTGCTGTAACAGCACAGGGCGACGCTGGGGCTTCAGCATCCTCTTCCCCCCGTGAAATAGAACTGGGTGCGATAGCTCCGGGTGCAGTTGAAGGTTGGCTTGCCTACGTCGCAGGAGTTCCTTGGGCAATGGCTCAAGAGGGGCTGGTAAGCCGCGATGAGCTGCCTGGAGCCGATATTGCCATTGATTCCTCAGTACCGCTGGGGGCTGGGCTATCCTCGTCTGCTGCACTGGAGTGCTCTACCGCCCTAGCCTTTGACGCTTTTGCGGCAGCTAATACTGGCAGGGAACCTCTGTCTGCGAGTGATACAGGCAGGACACAGCTTGCTATCGCCTGCATTCGGGCGGAAAACGAAATAGCCGGAGCTAACACCGGTGGGATGGATCAGTCCATCTCTCTGCGCGCTCATCAGGGGTCAGTTCTTGCCATTGACTGCCGCGATTTTTCAACACGCCCGCTCACGGTAGACGTTGACCGCGCCGGTCTTGCCCTGTTGGTTATGGACACCCGCGCCCACCACAATCTGTCAGACGGCCAGTATGCTAAACGACGAGCAGCCTGCGATTTCACCGCAGATACACTGGGGCTTACCACCCTGCGTGACTACTTTGAAAGCACCCCTACCTTGGCTGAAGCGCATCAGCTGGTAGCTCGCTGGGAAGAACAGGTTACAGCGGGCATGGTTGACCTACCACCCCAGACCGATCTGCCGACCGCCCGAGCTGCCCTACGGCATGCCTTGACCGAAATTGCCCGGGTTGAGGAGTGTCTGGCGCTCTTTAGCACAGCAGAAACCACCGAGCAGACCTGGGCACAGCTAGGAGATCTGCTCAATGCTTCGCACGATTCTTTGCGCGATGACTACCGGGTTTCCTGCGATGAGCTAGACCTGGCTGTCAACGCCGCCCGAGCTGCTGGAGCCCTGGGGGCACGTATGACAGGCGGTGGCTTTGGTGGGTCAGCTATCGCCCTGGTATCTCAAGAGCTGGTACCCACCGTCGCAGAAGCTGTAGCATCCGCCTACGAACGCGCAGGCTTTAACCACCCCGAATTCCTGCTGGCAAGCCCCGCAGCCTCAGCAGCTCAGGACCGCTAGACACCGCCTCGGCTCCGAAAGGCAAACTCGTGTTCATCCCTCGTCATTTTGAAAATCTGGAGGTCCTCCACGAGGGCACCCTAGCACCCCACGCTTACTACATACCAGCATCCGCGAACGCTCAACTCAGTGCCCGCGACCTGGTGTACAACCGCGAGCGTTCAGACAGGTTTACCTGCCTGAACGGCACCTGGGCTTTCCAGCTTTTTGATAGCCCTTACGAGGTTCCCGAGGGATTTTTCGCGGGGGACTACCTCTTGGAGGGTTTTACCGACTTACCGGTACCCAGCGTCTGGCAGAATCACGGGTTTGATAGCCACCAGTACACTAATATTCGTTATCCCTTCCCCATTGACCCGCCCTTCGTGCCGCATGCTAACCCGGCCGGTGCCTACATCCGAGATTTTATCTACACCCCTGTGGCAGAAGCACCCCGGGCCCACCTCAATTTTGAGGGTGTGGACTCCTGTTTTTATGTCTGGGTAAACGGCACCTATGTGGGCTACAGTCAGGTTTCACACGCAACCGCTGAGTTTGATATCACCGAGCATCTGGTAGAGGGTAGCAACCGTTTGGCTGTGCTGGTGCTTAAATGGTGCGATGGGAGCTACCTAGAGGATCAGGATAAGTTCCGCACCTCCGGGATTTTCCGCGACGTCTACCTTCTGCATTGCCCCGAGAAAGCACTGCAGGACTTCTTTATTACCTCGGAACTAACCGGCCTTCAGGCGGGGCAGGCTGAGGGTGCTACCGTGCACATTGATGCCGTACTGAGCGGCGAAGTGTCCACCAGCGTGAGACTACAGGATGCCGCAGGGCAGGTTCTTGCCAGCGGTCAGCTAACCGCTGGGTCAGCGAGGGAGGGCTACACCCACTCGGTGGAACTCGAGGTTTCTGAACCTCACCTGTGGACACCAGAAACCCCCTATCTCTATGAGCTAACGCTAGACACCGAGCACGAAAGAATTGCCGATCGAGTTGGTCTGCGCCAGGTGAGCCTGGAGGACTCGGTGGTTAAACTCAATGATCTTCCCTTTAAGATCCGTGGGGTAAATCGCCACGATTCAGACCCCTATACAGGCCCTGCTGTTAACATTCAGCAGGTCAAACGTGATTTTGAGATGATGCTGGCGCACAACGTCAATGCTGTGCGTACCAGCCACTACCCCGGTTCCCCTTACCTCTACCAGCTGGCAGACGAGATGGGCCTGATGGTCATGGCTGAGGCTGATAACGAAAGCCACGGGCACGAACTTAAATACCTACGCGATGAGGCCTACACTCACAAGGTTGAACACTGGAATGAGTTGGTCTCGGACAACCCCGCTTTTGTTACCGCTACTTTGGACCGTATGCAGCTATGCGTTCAGCGCGAGAAGAACCGCCCCTCCATCCTCTTCTGGTCAGCAGGTAATGAGGGGAGCTACGGGGTTACTTTTGAGACGGCTCTGCACTGGGTCAAGAGCTTTGACCCAACTCGTCTGACCCACTACGAAGGTGCATTTAATGCCGGTAGCTGCCGCATCTATGACTTCTCCCCCCTCGATATCTACGGGCGCATGTACCCCTCCCTTGAGCATATCCGCGGCTATCTTGCAGGAGAGTTAGCGGCAACTACAGCCACCGGCGGTCAGGAAGGCGCAGGGCTTTTGGGCAAGCCCTACCTGCTCATGGAGTACTGCCACGCTATGGGCAACGGCCCAGGAGATCTCGCGGACTACCAGCAGATCATTGACGAGAACCCGCGCATGATGGGCGGTTTCATCTGGGAGTGGGCTGACCACGCTATCTATAAGGGTGCAGACGCCGCTGGACGCAAAATTTTCTTCTACGGCGGGGACCACAGTGAGGGTATCCACGACGGGAATTTCTGTATGGATGGTCTGGTCTACCCTGACCGCACACCCCACACAGGCTTGCTGGAAGCTAAGCAAGTATTCCGTCCTCTGCGGATTACCCACAGCCCCGAACGCGGCGAAATCACCGTACTCAATAATCTGAACTTTAGCGATGCCTCCGATCGGTTTACTTTGCGCTACACCGTGGAGGTCAACGGCAGCGAAACAGAAACAGGCACCCTACCCTTGCCGCCCCTAGCACCCGGGCAGAGTGCAATCCTGCCCTTCACGCCGGCGGTACAAGTTGAGTCCGGGGCTGTCTATGTACGGGTAAGCACCGAGCTCACCGCTGACTTCGCCCCAGCCGGTGAGGTGCTTTTACCCGCCGGGTATTTACTGGGCTTTGATGAGGGCAACTGGGGTACCGGCACTTTCACCCTGCCAGCGACCAATCCCACCGGTGGCAGGGGAATTACGGTAGCTGAGACAGAAACCGCTCTAACCCTGAGCGGAAGTAGCTTTACCTACGTGTTCGACCGTTTTACCGGTACCTTTAGCTCCATGGTCTTTGGAGGGCTAAACTTGTTAAAGAAGCCTATGGACTTACAGATCTGGCGCGCCCCCACAGACAATGATATGTACATCCGTGCTGAGTGGCAGCGGGCCCATCTGGATCAGGCCTATACTCGTACCTATTCGTCAAGCTGGCAGCAGGTAGAAGAAGGTGGGGTACTCATTACTGCTCACCTGGGTCTAGTCGCCTGCACCGTTCAGCGTATTCTGACTGTGGACGCCATCTGGAAGGTAAGTACAGATGGGCAGGTTGAGGTAGAGCTAGCAGTAGTCAAGGACCCAGAGTTCCCATCACTCCCCCGTTTTGGCTTAAGGCTCTTTTTGCCCCAAACTATGGAGGCAGTGCGTTACTTTGGGCTAGGGCCACACGAAAACTACATTGATAAGCGTCAGAGCACCTGGCACGGGCTGTTCGAGAACACTGTGGAGGGTTTGCACGAGGACTACGTCATGCCACAGGAAAACGGGGCTCACTCCGATACCCGTTTCTTGGAGATCAGCGGTGGTGGGCTTGCTCTGACCGTGACCGGTGAGCGGGTCGGGCAGAGCGAGGGTTTTTCTTTTAACGCCTCCCCTTTTAGCGCTGAAGAGCTAACTCGTGCAGTGCGTAACGTGGATCTGTGCCCAGCTGAGGCAACCGTGCTATCCCTGGACTACCAGCAGAACGGTATCGGCTCCAATAGCTGTGGCCCCGAGCTGCTCCCCCAGTATCGCTTCAATGCCACCAAGTTTATGCTAAAACTCACCTTAAACCCGGCGCTTCTCTAACCTCAAAGCTCCTCTACCTTCACTGCTTGCGTTTTTCCCATAAAACGGGCGAAAGCAGAAAGTATATGCTCAGCAAGACCTCTTGCAGGTTCTCCCGCAAGACCAAGTTCAGCATCTGCTGATATCTCTCTGGGAGCAAGGATGCCCGTACTTACCTCAACGATGGAGGGTAGTGTAGCGTCACCAATATCGAAGGTGAAACTGAGCCCATTAGGGAAAGCAGCATGGAGATCAGGTGCAGTCTCTTCGTGGAATCGCAAGGATACTACATCACCCGGTACATAGTGCACTGTCTGCCCTAATAGGGTACTCTCGCCATCCTCATTCTGTTCCAGCAGATACTCTGAGCTTATTTCTATGTGGCTAGTAGATTCTTGACGCAGCTGCTGAGGCCACCACAGGTGAGTGTAAGCAGTAAAGCCCTGCCAAATCTCTTCAAAAGGTAAGGATAGTTCGGCAAACACAGCATGGGTTTGGTGTTCTGTAGCAGGTAGCGGCGCCGTCTCTGCCTTAGGTTGATGTGAGAAGAGGTCCATGATTTCAGCTTACCTTCCCGGTTTCTAGTCCAAGAACACTTAAATGGATACAAAAAAAGCGAGAGGTTCTAGAGTTTTCACTCTAGAACCTCTCGCTTTTAAGCAGCCTATAAGAGC
>NZ_JAYWLX010000013.1:0-42034 GCF_040946345.1 Rothia sp. LK2492
CTGGTGAGCTGATCTTGCTTCACCAGAAGACCCCTTTTGAATAAGCCTCTCAGTGTCTTTATACCTTTTGTAGCAGTCTCTAAGTTTCTGAATGAACCTCTTAGGGGCTGCTACAGTGCCTTAGTTCACTAAACCTAGCGGGCAGTCTACTATTAAGGATGAGGCACGCAGAGGTGCGCCCACAAATCACAACGACGTGATGAGAAACAGCGAAAGGTAACCCCTTGCTTACGAACACTCGTTCACCCCAGTGGTCCGGCTCCGAAAGCTGGATTAACGATTACTACCTCCACAGCTCAGCTGAAGAATTAGAAGGTATGACCAGCGAGGCGCTGACCAGTCTCGCACAAACCCACCGCGAACTTGCTGCTAAGCGTCAGCCTGGCGAAGCGCTGGTCACCGTGCACCATAACGATGCCGGTAGCACTCTGCTGGTCGTTGTTGATGACACCAGCTTCCTGGTTTCATCCATCACCGCCCAAATTGCCGCCCAGTGGGGTGGTATCTCGGGTCTGATTCACCCCACCTTCTTGGTAGCCCGCGATGACGCCGGCGAGATCACCAGTCTGGCCAGCGCCGGATTCGATCAGCCCGTTGCCAGCGGCGATACCGCCGTCATGCCCCGGATCGGCCAGAACAAGGGCGAGGTGTGCGGAACCATCATCGAATCCTGGATTGCAGTGCAACTTACCAGCCGCCTCAACGAGGAAGCCGGCTCAACCCTCGAAGAGGAAATTCAGGCAGTATTAGTGGACGTGCGCCATGCGGCCCGCGACAGTGACGCCATGGCCACCCGCGTGCTCGATATCGCTGACCGTCTCACCGAACTCTCGGGAGTGACCCTGGGTGGGTCCGAGCATTACACCGGGGAATTGAACTCAGAAACTGACCCCGCTACCCGCGTGGAATCCGTACAGGAGTTTTTGCGCTGGCTGACCCGCGGTAACTTCCTCTTCATGGGCGTCAAGGAGCGCGACCTCTCAGAGCGCGCTGACCAACTGGTGCTTAGCGATCGTCAGGGTAGCGCCCTGGGCATCCTGGCTGCCACGGAGGGCAATGAACCCACCGTGCTCACAGGACTAGGGCTAGATAACGCCCGCGAACCCAAACCCCTCTATGTCACCAAGGCTAACTCTCGTTCCACCGTGCACCGCCACGAATACCTGGATTACATTGGGGTGCGCGACTTTGACCGCTCTGGCTCCATCGTGGGGGAGTACGTCATCTTAGGCCTCTTCTCCCGCCAGGCCTACGCTCTACCGGCGGTTGAAACTCCCATTGTGCGTGAACGTATTGCCATTATGCGACGCCACCTGGGCTATCAGCCCGGATCTCACTCTGATAAAACTCTGGCTGGCATCATCGAGGACTACCCCCGCTTGGAGCTCCTGCATGCTGGCCTTGATGAACTAACCGAAACCTTCCGCGGCATCATGGGCCTGGAAGAGCGTCGCACCACCCGCCTCTTCCTGCGCCCCGACGCCTTTGGTCGTTTCGTGTCCGCCACCGTCTTTCTACCCCGCGACCGCTACAACACCCTGGTACGCCAACGCCTTGAAAAAGTTTTCCACGAATTTTTAGATATCGAGAGCCTAGACTTTGACGTATACCTCTCCACCTCATCGCTGGCCCGTATTTTCTTCCGCCTGCGCCTGAGTGACCCCAACGTGATACCCACGGTGGACGTTCGCGCTATTGAACGCCGCCTGCAGGAAGCCACCCGCTCCTGGGGTGAGGCTACCGCCGCTGCCGTTGAAGACACCTTCACCCAGCAGGGGCAGGAGCCAGCGTTGGGCCGCGCCGCAGCGTCCGATTGGGCAGAAGCTGTGCCTGCCACCTATCGCGCTGACTACGAAGTAGAGAACGCGGTAGAGGACATCGCGATTTTTGAGTCCCTGACCGAAACCAAGCCGGCTGCTGTGCGTTGTGCAGAGGAGGACGGCGAAACCCGCCTCAAGACCTACCTCTCGGACGCCCACACCCTCACCGAGCTGTTGCCGGTCATGCAGAACATGGGCATGGTCGTGGTGGATCAGAAGCCCTACGACATTACTCCCGCCGATGGCCGCTCCTTCCTGCTCTATGACTTCGGCGTTACCTTGCCCGAGGGGGTAGTGCCCGGCGAGGTAGCTGACCTCTATGAGGACGCACTGAACGCCTACTTGCTGGGCAAGCGCGAATCGGATAGCCTGGACCGTCTCATTCTGGCTGAAAAGCTGTCGTGGGAGCAGGTTCGTATCTTCCGTGCCTACACCCACTACCTGCTGCAGCTGGGCCGCGGCTTCACCGCCGAGTTCATGTCTGACACCCTGTTGGGCTACCCCGAGGCAACCGCTCTGCTGGCCCGCTACTTTGATGTCAGCTTCAACCCCGCAGCCGACTTTGATAGCCAGGACGCCCGTGAGCAAGCCCGCGAGGACGTCTGGGCTCAGCTGGGAGCGGTGCTAGACGCCATTCCCACCCTGGACGTTGACCGCTTCATGCGCTCCCTGGCAACCGTCATGGCAGCCACCCTGCGCACTAACGCCTACATGGGCCGTGATTCCCTGGCGCTCAAGGTCTCGCCCCAGCAGATCGACTTCGCACCTTTGCCCCGACCCCTCTACGAAATCTTCGTCTACTCCCGCCGGGTCGAGGGCGTCCACCTGCGCTTCGGCTCCATAGCCCGCGGTGGCCTGCGCTGGTCTGACCGCCGCGAGGACTTCCGCACCGAGGTCTTAGGTCTGGTTAAGGCGCAGATGGTCAAGAACGCCGTCATTATTCCGACCGGTGCCAAGGGCGGCTTCTACCCCAAGCAGCTACCCAACCCCGCCCTAGACCGCGACGCCTGGCTCAACGAGGGCCGTGAATCCTATAAGGTCTTCATCCGCTCTCTGCTGGATGTCACGGATAACCTCTCGGTAGCAGCTGACGGCACCGAAACCGTCGTCCGCCCCGAAGGCGTGCTGGCCCGCGACGGAGATGACTACTACCTGGTCGTAGCAGCCGATAAGGGCACCGCCTCCTTCTCGGATACCGCCAACGCCATCAGCGCCGAATACGACTTCTGGCTGGGCGACGCCTTTGCTTCCGGTGGCTCAGTGGGCTACGACCACAAGGCCATGGGTATTACCGCCCGCGGCGCCTGGGAATCCGTCAAGCGTCACTTCGCTGAGCTGGGCATTGACTGCCAGCACGAAGAGTTCACCGCCGTTGGTATTGGCGACATGAGTGGCGACGTCTTCGGCAACGGCCTCATGCGCTCGCGCTCCACCCTCCTGGTGGCAGCCTTCGACCACCGCGACATCTTCCTAGACCCCGCCCCGGACGCCGAGGCGTCCTTTGAAGAGCGCGTACGTCTCTACAAGTTGCCCCGCTCGTCCTGGCAGAACTACAACCCCGAGCTCATCTCAGAAGGCGGCGGCGTCTACTCCCGTGGTGCCAAGTCCATCCCCGTTTCAGATCAGGTACGTGAAGTTCTGGGGCTAGACGAGGGCGTCACCGAAATGTCACCGCCCGAGCTGCTCGCAGCCATCCTCAAGGCACCCGTAGACCTGCTCTACAACGGTGGTATCGGCACCTATGTCAAGGGGTCTACCGAGACTCATGCTGAAGTAGGCGATAAAGCCAATGACCCCATCCGCGTGGACGGCGCAGACCTGCGTGCCTGTATCGTAGGTGAAGGCGGCAACCTCGGCTTCACCCAGCTGGGACGTATCGAGGCAGCCCGCAAGGGTATCATCATCAACACCGACGCCATTGATAACTCCGCCGGTGTAGAAACCTCTGACCGAGAGGTCAACATCAAGATTCTGGTGGACCGCCTGGTGGCTCACGGTGAGCTGTCCGGCGAGGAACGTGCCAGCTTTATTGAGGCTCAGCGTGAGGACGTTGGGGCGCAGGTACTGGAGACCAACCGCCGCCAGAACGTGCTGCTGCAGGCTGAGCGTCACGGCGTCATTCCCGGGGTTGAGGGCTACATCCGCCTCATGCACGACCTGGAAAAGAATGCCGGGCTTAACCGCGAGGTGGAGTTCCTGCCCACCGATGAGACCATCCGTGAGCGCTACGAAGCGACTCAGGAAACCCTCAACGGCCCAGAGCTGTCCGTGCTGGCAGCCTACGTGAAGATTCACTTAACCGAGCAACTAGAGGCCACCAATATTGCCGATGACCCCTACCTTGCTTGCGTCCTGACCGACTACTTCCCGCCTGCCCTGGTGGAGCGTTTCGGTCAGCACCTAGAAACCCACCCGTTGCGCCAGCAGATTATCTGCACCCGCGTTGCCAACGAAATTGTAGATCTTGCCGGTATTACCCACGTTTTCCGCGCAATTGAAGAAACCGGTGTGGGTGTCGAGGCGGTAGCGCGTGCCTTCTACGTTTCACATGAAACTTTTAATGTTGGCAATTCCGCAAAGTTGCACCGCGACCTTCCTGCGAATATTCCCCTGGATGCTTGGCAGTCAGTCATCCGGGACTGGCAGCGTGTACTAGACCGCCTGGTGCGCTGGTTCGCTGCCGAGCGGTCAGTGGTTGTGGGCACCCCCATCGCCGCAATGATTGAACGTTTCCGCCCGGTCGCTGAGCTGCTGCCTGAGCTACCCAACTACTTTGCTGATGACACTCGCGCCCGTGTGCGTGCCCTGCGCAACCAGGCAGAAGAGTGGGGTCTGCCCGAGGAGCTGACGGTCAACTGGATCCGCGAATTTGAGGCTTTTGCTCTCATGGACGTAGTGCGTACCGCAGAAGCTCACGGGTTAGATGCCAAACTGGTTGCCCGCGTCTACTACTCGGTTTACGACCGGTTCGCGGTGGATCACCTGCTGACCATGATTTCTAAACTGCCGCGCAATGACCGCTGGGAGACCCTGGCGCGATCTTCCCTGCGCGATGATCTCTATGAAATTGCTGCATCCCTTGCACTCAAGGTGTTGCAGGAGTCTGGCGAGGGAATCGTTGCCGGTGAAGAGGGGGGCGATGAGGCCTTGGAACGCTGGATTACCGCCCATCCCGTGCGTATCAGCCACGTAGATTCAATGCTGGAGGAAATTAAGCAGACAGCCCCTGCCGCTGATGGCCGACCCCGCTTGGCTGTACTGCAGGTAGCCCTGCGTACCCTGCGCGGCGCCGTCAGCTAACCCCTGAAATAAAAGGACGCCGGTGGGTAGCTTGTGTAGCTACCTGCCGGCGTCCTTTTGGTCAGCAGCATAGGTAGCCCCTCACGAGTAGGGGATTAGCCCATGCCGGTGAGGGGTTACCCATGCTAGCGCGGAATGCTGTCTATAATGAACCGAAAAACCGGCAAAGTATTGCCGATATTGGGGTTATAAGACTAAGATAGGGGCAAAATAAGGCTAATCGGCAGAATACTGCCGGGAGTGGGGTTGGTATGGGGCTAGGTCAAAAGATCAAAGCAAAGCGCAAGGAGCTGCGGATGCCGCAAGAGGAACTAGCAGCTCTCAGCGGGGTATCTGAGCGAACCCTGCGCGACTTTGAGCGCGGCAAACTGAGTATTTCCCTGCAGAAGGCCCTGGATATCGCAGAAGTGCTGGGTCTAGAACTGAAACTGGTAGAAGCATGAACCAGCCCCTTGCAGATATCTATAAGCAAGACCGGTTGGCGGGCCATTTCTACAGGACCCAGCACACCACAGAATTCCGTTATGCAACCAGCTACCTGAGCGAGAGCAACCCGCCACTAGCGTCCACCCTCCCGCTGAGTGAAGCTCCGCTCAGTTATCAAGCAGGGGCACTCCCTCCTTTCTTTACCGGTCTACTGCCGGAAGGTCGTCGTCTTACCACCCTGCGGTCCAGCCTTAAAGTTTCCCGAGATGATGAGCTTTCCTTGCTCCTAGCGGTTGGCTCAGACACCGTGGGGGACGTGCGGGTTATTAAACATGGCGGCACCCTACCCCCAGATAAAGACCTTGAAGCTCGTGACATTGACCCGGACGACTTCAAACACATCAGCTTCAAAGAGCTACTCTCTGACCAGGTTTACCGGGACCCGGCATCCCTGCCAGGGGTTCAAGAGAAGGTTTCAGGCAAGATGCTGACCTTCCCCCTGCGGCAGGGTAATGACCTCTACCTACTCAAGCTCACTCCGCCTGAATACCCACTGTTGGTTGAAAACGAAGCCTTCTTTCTCAAGGGAGCGGAGGGACTTAAAGGACGTAACGGAGTGGTTAAATCACAGTTGGTTTTTGACGGTGACGGTGTTTCTGGGCTGCTGGTTAAGCGTTTTGACCGCGGCATCAGCCCAGACGGAAAAATTGCTCGATATGCGGTTGAGGACGCCTGCCAGCTGCTGAACCTCTACCCGGCAGATAAATACGATGTGAGTGCCCTTGAGGTCTCCCGCGCAATTACCGGTCTTGTTCAGCAACCCGTTCTTGCAGCCCAAGAACTACTGCGACAGTTTCTCTATGCCTGGCTAACCGGCAACGGGGACTTGCATGCCAAAAACCTTTCGGTCATTACTGCCGGGGGTAAAACCAGGCTGTCACCGATCTACGATGTGCCTTCAACTGCGCCCTATGGGGATCAGTCAATGGCACTAAAAATTCTGGGAAAAAAGCGCGGGCTATCAGCACGAATTTTCATTGAATTTGGTGAACAGCTAGGAGTGAGAGCGCCAGCAACAACCCGCCTCATCCGCAATACTCTGGCTGACACTGAAGGTCTGGTTGAGAAAGCAGCTGAGCTGCCCTTTGACCCAAGCCGCCGTAAGGCCCTCGTGAAAGTCCTAAAAAATCGGCGCCTCTCACTCATACAGGGGTAGTAGTACCCTGCTCACCGGCGTCCTTTTGGTCAGCAACATGGGTAACCCCTCACCAGCAGGGGGATTAGACCATGCTGGGGAGGGGTTACCCATGCGAGCGCGAAATGCTGTGTGCTAGGCGGTCTTGACCGGCACCCAAACCTGCATCTGGTAGTCATCGGCTGAGGGGTCACCGGGGCCGTAGGCCTCAAAGACCGGGCCATTAGGTTTGAAACCAGCCTTAGGTAAGAAGGTGCCCATCAGATGATCAACACCTGCCATGATGCTCATGGGCACCGGGCCTTCAACGTTGGTTACAGCGAACTCCCCGCCGTCCACCTTGAGAGCATTGAGCCCCAGAGCCTGGGCGGTCTCAAGGTTCTCCACCAGGATGCCCGCCATGTAATCGAACTGGCCGCTGGCATTCATGCCCACAATGACGCCCATGGAATGAACCTCGGGCATCGTCACCCCGCGCGCCGTAGCGTGGTCGGTCAGCTTCTTCCACAGCTCACCCATGCCAGCACCCTGCTGCACGGTCTCACGGAAACCCGCAATAAAAAACTCATCCTTGTGCTCTACGCGTGCACCAATCATGACAACTCCCTTGGAAAAATAAAACCTAACCTGCCTGCAGGCAGGTGCTAAAACTACGAAGAACCGCACCCGCAGGAGCCACCGCAGCAACCCCCACCGTTCCCTACGCCCATCATCGCCTGGGTGATAGAGACGGATGACTGGGCATCACCCTTGACTGCTACAGATGAACCGTCGCTGGGGATTCCATCGCCAAAATCGCCACCCATGAGGTTAAGGCGGTGACCGATATCTGGCCCGCCTGCCGGTTTCTCGGTGACACCAGCTAGGACGGCGGCAAAACCAGCAGGTTCCTGGGTGGGCAGAGTGGGGGCATCTGCACCCTCGCCCACGGGGCCACAAGCGGCTGCTGCCGCTGATACCTTAGGCTGCTTAACCTCTGCAAAGTGGGAAAAGCGCCGCATCTGTTCTACCGAGGGGTAGTTGAAAGACACTTTAACCTGGCCTTCTACCAACACAATGGGTAGAACTTCCCACCCGTTCATGGCAATCTGGTCGGCAACTTGTGGGCAGTCAGTAAACGCTGAAGGGTAGGAATCGGTGGAATAGACGGCGACTTCTAGCCCGGCGTCAAGAAGCTCCTGCGCCTGCTCAAAGAAAGTGTTGCGGGCGACGTCCTGCGGGTCAGCAGGGTTATCACCGGCAGCAGGCACAAATACCTCAAGCGGTGTTGAGCCGATAGTGTCATTAATTTTTGCCACGAGCGCTCCTTAAAGAAGATAAAACCTACCCCACCAGCCTACAGTGCGCCGCCGGTTTCTCAGGTGTTCAGGGTGGGTGGAGGTAGCTCTCTTAAATCTAAAGTAAATATTGGTAGGAAGTAGCGCTTGACCCTCACGCCGCGTGAGCACCTAGCCTGGTAACTAGCAGGAGGAAAACATGCATCCAGATTTTTTGACCGTAGGCGAAGTTGCCCGGCTAGTAGGGGTGAGCGTCCGTACGCTACACCACTACGAGAGCGTCGGGCTGCTGGCCCCCAGCCAGCGCTCGACCAGCGGTTACCGGCTCTACTCAGCGGACGATATCGACAGGCTTCACACGATTCTTGTCTACCGCGCACTCGAATTTCCGCTGGAAAAAATTCAGCAAATTCTAGTCAGCGGTACCGCGCCCATTGAAGAGCTCATCAGCCAGCGGGACCTTCTGCAAGAAAAACAGGAGCACCTACAGTCCGTGCTGGACTCGGTGCAGACCATGATTGAGGTTAACACCATGAAAAAAACCATGAGCGCGGCGGACCGCGCCAAAGCAAGCCACGCCCAGTACCGCGACGAGGCAGAAGCTGCCTACGGCAGCACTGATGCCTACCAGCAGTCAGCCCAGCGGGTTGCCGGCTTCACCGACCAAGACTGGACGCGGGTTTCTGACCGCATGGACGCCTTTGAGCAGGCCTGTGCCAGGGCACTCGCAGAAAGGGTTACCCCCGGGTCTGACGAGGCCAACAAGCTGGCCGAAGAGCATCTTAGCCTCATGCAGGACTACTTTGACTGCTCCTATAACCAGCAGGTTCTCATTGGCATGACCTACGTGAGCGACCCCCGCTTTACCGCCCACTACGACCAGCGCGCCGCCGGCCTAGCTGCCTGGATCAGCGCAGCCATCAACGCCAATGCTGTCATCCACGGAGTGGATATAGATACCCCCGTCTGGCAGTAGCCTACGGCAAAAGACCAAAGGATAAACTCCTACCGTGCACCACCCTAGGGTATGCACGGCAGGGGTTTATGTCTATGTGAGCGGACGAGCCTAGTTCAGTACGATGAGGGTGAAGGCGGCATCCAGTACGGCAACTAGGGGGAGCATCCAGATGCCGAAGAACATGAGGAGACGGCTGTTGCGCGATTTGCGGTCCAGGGCCTCGGGGCTCTCAAAGGGGCTGATCAATGGGTCAGTATCGGGGGAGCGTAGCTCGCGGGCAGTAGCAAAGACCGCGGTCCCCACCAATATCACCGCTGCGACCATGGTAACGCCTAAGCTGGGCAGACTCAGTAGCGCCGGCCGGTCCATGCTAGCGGCGAAGGTTCCCAATACGGCGAAGCCTGCAACAGCGATCGCAAAAATGCTGAAACGTAGCGGTTTTTCTGCCCACCAGCGCATGGTGGAAATAGCTGCCACAGTTGCTACCAGCGCACCAACTATTGCCACCAGCGAGACGTCATTGATTGCGAGATCCTCCGAGCGTGCCCAGGCTTTGAAAGCGGCAGAGAAGATGAAGAAGGCGGCAAGACTCACCGCCGAGGTGATGATGATCGGCAGCAGGGTGGAGTCGGGTGCCCCTGTCAGACCTAGTGAGTGCGCATAGTCCTTGGGGTCACCGAAGGCCTCGTGCGGGGTCTCGCCGCTATCAGCGCAGTGAGCGTGGACGGTTTCAAGGGCGTCACCAATAGCGCTGCCGGGTACGTTGTCTAGACGTAGTTCCACGATGAAGGGATCCACCCAGCTCTTGTGGGTGGCGCTAAAGGTATCTAGTGGAGTTTTCATAGCTATTTCCTTAGTGAGTCAGGTGGGTGGTGACGGTGGTGGAGAAGGTCTGCCAAGTGACGGTGAGGGTGGCGAGTTCTTGGGTTCCGGCGTCCGTCAGGAAGAAGTATTTGCGGCCAGGCCCGCCGTCCCCTTCGCGCCACTGCACCTCAACCAAGCCACGGTCTTCGAGGCGGTTGAGCAGGGGGTAGAGGGTGCCACCCTTGATATCGCCCAGCCCGGCTTCTGCCAGTTGGGTGATGATGGCGTAGCCGTAGGTGGGGCCCTTCTCTAGGGTTTTGAGGACGCAGGTGGTGAGGAGGCCTCGGAGCCAGTCTGCGGGGTAGGATGTTGCGGTCATATCTATATAGTTACATTAACTAGTTAGTCTGTCTAGTGTGTTTGTCTATATAGTCGAAGATTTTTTGCGCGTGTCAAAGCAGGGGGTGTGAACAGGGTGGCTAGGGGAGTCTGATGCTCAGCCCAGTCAGCAGGGCTGCCAGCCCCAGTTCAAAAGCCTCATCCTGCGGTGTGCTGCCCAGTTCTGCAAACCCCTCTGCCATGGTGGGGTGACTGCTTGCGCGCTGCCCCGGATCAAAAATATCGATGGGGGCGTGAACGTCTGTGGCGGAACCTAGCAAGAAAGCTTCGAGCGCCTCTACTGTGAGCAGGGCATCTCGCGGGGTGAATCCAAAGGCAACAAAAGCGCTGGTGACCTGTTCATACATGCCCAGAGTGCCCGGCACGAACCCTGCTGGCTATGGGCTACTACAAGGCGGTGAGCCCCAAATTCGCTAGCCTTTCCCCTAAGTATCAGGCACCCAGCTACGCCACCATCGTCTCTTGTCTGATTGCTACCGTCTTCTATGTAGCCATGCGCTTTATTTCCACCTCGGTGCTCTGGGATACCATTTCAGCCCTCAGCCTCATGGTCTGCCTCTACTACGGCATCACCGCTTTCGCCTGCGTCTGGTACTTCCGCAAAACCTCCCTATCATCGGGGGTGAAGGCTCTCTTTAATAAGTTCATCTTCCCCCTGCTGGGCGGTCTGATTCTGGTGGTCTTCTTCGCACAGACGTTCTTTGACTCCATGGACCCTGCCTATGGTTCAGGCTCAGAAATTGGTGGTGTGGGGCTGGTCTTCATTCTGTCTCTGGTTCTGCTGGTTTTGGGAGTCATCGCCATGATCTACCAGCGCATCAAGCGCCCGGACTTCTTTGCCGGTAAGGTGCCCATGGATGTGGAGCACATGATTGACCTGCCCGAGGTATAACCCTGGGAACATGCCAGCCGAGGCGCGTAAACTAGATAAAGATGAGCGGTCGCATAGACCCAGGACATATTTTCAATGAAGAGAAAGAAGTGCACATTATGGCTGTCAACGTTCAGGAGCTGCTGGCAAAGGTGCCCACAGGTCTACTGATTAACGGTGAGTGGCGTGAGTCCTCCAACGGTGAAACCTTCGATGTTGAGAACCCCGCCACCGGCGAGATCATCGCGACCCTGGCGTCCGCCACCGAAGAGGACGCAGCGGCCGCACTGGACGCCGCCTGCGCAGCTGAAAAGGGCGCAGGGGAGCACGGCTGGGTAGCCACTACTCCGCGTGAACGCGCCGAGATTCTGCGCCGCGCTTTTGAACTGGTCACCGAACGTGCAGATGAGTTTGCCACCCTCATGACCCTGGAAATGGGCAAGCCCTTCGCCGAGGCGCTGGGCGAGGTCAAATACGGTGCTGAGTTCCTGCGCTGGTTCGCTGAAGAAACCCCCCGCCACTACGGCCGCACCTTGAACATGCCCGAGGGTACCCTGCGCATGATTACCCGCCACAAGCCGGTTGGCCCCTGCCTACTAATCACCCCTTGGAACTTCCCACTGGCTATGGGAACCCGCAAGGTTGCTCCCGCTATCGCTGCCGGCTGCACCATGGTCCTCAAGCCTGCGCGTCTGACCCCGCTAACTAGCCAGTATTTCGCCCAGACCCTCATGGACGCCGGCCTGCCCGCAGGCGTCCTCAACGTGGTGTCCTCTAAGTCAGCTTCGGCTATCTCGGAGCCACTGATGAGCGATGACCGCCTGCGCAAGGTCTCCTTTACCGGCTCCACCCCCGTGGGCCAGCAGCTGCTGGCTAAGGCTAGTGAGAAGGTGCTGCGGACCTCCATGGAGCTAGGTGGCAACGCCCCCTTCATCGTCTTTGAAGATGCCAACATGGAGCAGGCAATCGCCGGTGCCATGGCCGCTAAGATGCGCAATATGGGTGAGGCCTGCACCGCTGCCAACCGCTTCTTCGTGCACGAATCTTTAGCAGAAGAGTTCTCCACCAAGTTCGCTGCCGCCATGGCAGATCTCAAGCTGGGCAACGGCCTGGACGAAGGCACCACCTGCGGCCCGCTGATTGAGCAGAAAGCTCAGGACTCAGTAGCTGAACTGGTTGAGGACGCCCTGGCTAAGGGCGCCCGCGCCCTGACTGGTGGCGCTCGCGGTGAGGGTGCCGGCTACTTCTACCAGCCCACCGTGCTGGTGGATGTCCCTGCCGATGCCCGCGTGGCCCGCGAAGAAATCTTCGGCCCCGTAGCTCCCATCTTCACTTTCAGTGACGAGTACGAAGCTTACGAACTCGCCAACGACACCGAATACGGCCTGGCCAGCTATGTCTTCACCGAGAACATTGACCGTCTCTACCGTGCCACCGACCACCTGGACTTTGGTCTGGTGGGCTTCAATGCCGGAGTTATCTCTAACGCCGCAGCACCCTTTGGCGGCATTAAGCAGTCCGGAATGGGTCGAGAAGGCGGCGCTGAAGGTATCGCTGAATATTCCTCGGTGCAGTACATCGGCCTGCGCGACCCCTACGCCTACTAGGCTGCACATCTAACTTCTGACGGTGCCCGGGGGCCATACCCCGGCGTCCGGGTACCGTCTCACCCCCGTCCACTCCTAATCTTTGAGAGAGAAAATGTCTGACATCACCTACCGCCTGCCCCAGGAAATCCGCCTCAACGGTGCCGTTCCCGGCCCCCGCTCCGAAGAACTAGCAGCTCGCCGCACCGCTAACGTACCCGGCGGTGTCGCCTCCACCCTGCCTGTCTACGCAGCAGATGCAGACGGCGGTGTGATTGTGGATGTTGATGGCAACTCCTTTGCCGACCTTGGTTCAGGTATTGCTGTAACCTCCGTGGGCGCATCAGCCCCCAAGGTTGTTGCCGCTGTTCAGGAAGCCGCCACCCACTTCACCCACACCTGCTTCATGGTGACCCCCTACGAGGGCTATGTTGCCGTGGCTGAAAAGCTCAACGAGCTGACCCCCGGTGACTTCGACAAGCGCAGCGTGCTCTTCAACTCCGGCGCTGAGGCCGTTGAGAACGCCGTGAAGATTGCCCGCGCCGCTACCGGCCGCAACGCGGTGGTGGTCTTCGATCATGCCTACCACGGCCGCACCAACCTCACCATGGCATTGACCGCTAAGGCTGCCCCCTACAAGCAGGGTTTTGGCCCCTTTGCCCCCGAGGTCTACCGCGCCCCCATGAGCTACCCTTACCGTGACGGCGAGCTGGGCGGCAAAGAGGCAGCTAACCGTGTCATTGAAATGATTGAGAAGCAGATCGGTGCCGACTACGTTGCCGCTATTCTGATTGAACCCATACAGGGTGAAGGTGGCTTCATTGTGCCCGCTGAGGGTTTCCTGCCCGAGCTGGTTACCTGGGCCCGCGAAAAGGGCATCGTCTTTATTGCGGACGAAGTTCAGGCAGGTTTCTGCCGCACCGGCAGCTGGTTTGCCTCCGACCATGAGGGTATTGAGCCTGACCTGATTACCACCGCTAAGGGTATTGCCGGCGGTATGCCGCTGTCAGCTGTTACTGGCCGCGCTGAACTCTTCGATAAGGTTCAGCCCGGTGGTCTGGGCGGAACCTACGGGGGTAACCCTGTTGCCTGCGCCGCTGCCTTGGCTACCATCGAAACCATGGAGGAATGGGATCTATCAGCCCGTGCCCGCCATATCGAAGAAGCCGCCCGCGAAAAGCTAGGCCCCCTAGTAGAAGAGCTGGACATCGTGGGTGAAACCCGCGGGCGCGGAGCCATGTTCGCCGTGGAATTTGTATCTGACTCCGACTCAAAGACCCCCCACCCCACCGCAGCCAAGCAGATTGCTGCCGCCTGCGCTGAGCGCGGCGTCCTCATTCTTACCTGCGGCACCTACGGCAACGTAGTGCGCCTGCTACCTCCTTTGACCATCAGCGATGACCTGCTGAATCAGGCACTGGATATCTTCATTGAAGAAATCCGCGCTGTCGCTGTCTAACCTCCACTAAGACCACCCCACTGTAAGGAGTGAGCACCGTGTCTACCCCTAACTATCGTGTAGAAAACCCTGTCACCGGCGAGGTTGAAGAAACTTTCGAGAGCATCACAGATGCCCAGGCGCTAGAAGCCGTGGATACCGCCCACGCAGCTTTTACCAGCTGGCGAGCGACTCCCATTGAAGAACGTGCCAAGGTTGTGCACCGTATCGCCGAGCTCTTTGAAGAGCGCAAGGATGAGCTGGCGCAGATTATCTCCACCGAAATGGGCAAGCCCCTCTCTGAAGGTGTAGAAGAGGTCGAATTTAGCAGCGCTATCTTCGACTACTACGCGACCAACGGCCCCAGCTTTGCTGCCGATGAAAAAATTCCCAGCGAAGGCGGAACCGCGCACATCCAGCGCCTTCCCCTGGGTGTTCTGCTGGGCATCATGCCCTGGAACTTCCCCTACTATCAGGTGGCCCGCTTTGCTGCCCCCAACCTCATGTTGGGTAACACCATCGTGCTCAAGCACGCCGAAATTTGCCCCCGCTCTGCCCTGGCTATCCAGCAGATTATGGAGGACGCCGGTCTGCCCGAGGGTGTTTACACCACCGTCTTCGCGACTCACGAGCAGATTGAGAAGGTCATCGAGCACAAGCACCTGCAGGGTGTCTCACTGACCGGTTCAGAGCGTGCCGGTGCAGCTGTTGCTGCTATCGCGGGTAAGAACCTTAAGAAGGCTGTGCTGGAGCTGGGTGGCTCGGACCCCTACATCGTGCTAGATACCGATGACGTGAAAGCTGCCGCTGAGCTGGCATGGGGCACCCGTATGTATAACACCGGTCAGGCTTGTAATTCCAACAAGCGCATGATCATCACGGAAGACATCTATGAGGACTTCGTGGCTCACCTGGTGACCCTGGCAGAGGGCATGAAGCCCGCCAAACCTGAAGAAGCCGGTGAAGGGACCTTCACTCCGCTCTCATCCCGCACTGCCGCTGAGGGTCTGAAAAAGCAGCTGGACCGCGCCGTCGAGGCGGGGGCAACCCTACGCGCCGGTGGGCAGCTACTCGATGAAGCATCTTCATACATCAGCCCCGCCGTACTCACCGATGTTCCGGTTGGGTCAGAAATCTACTACGAGGAGCTCTTTGGCCCGGTAGCTACCGTCTACAAGGTAGCTAGCGAAGAAGAGGCAATTGCTCTTGCCAACGATTCCCAGTACGGCCTGGGTGGTGCGGTCTTTAGTCAGGATGAAGCCCGCGCGGCTGCTGTTGCCCGCCAGCTTGAGGTGGGTATGGCCAACGTCAACACCCCTGCCGGTGAAGGTGCCGAGATTCCCTTCGGCGGCGTCAAGCGCTCTGGCTACGGCCGTGAGCTGGGCCCCTACGGCATGGATGAGTTCGTCAACAAGCGTCTCTACTACGTGGCCTAACCTCTAGCTACATAAGCAACCCTGGGCCTTTGCACCCATCCCACTAAAGCGCGGCGCCCATTCGCCGATGCAACCGCTCGACACTGCAGAGAAGCGGCTGGCCGACCAGGGGATGGAAACAGACGATATCAGCACTTATTAGCCGAAAAGTTGTAATTCCAAAAAATTCAGGTATGAGTAAGGCCCCTGCCCCGCATAACAGCGGGGCAGAGGCCTTACTCTGCGGCAGGAACTGCGGCCGTAGGTAGACCGCCGCTAGGAATTAGCGCGGGTCAGGGCAGAGGCGACGTCCGCGAGCAGGGCAGGCACGTCGTCCTTATCCATCATGATTTCCATAAAGACCAGGCGGTCACGGGTCTGCTGGGTAAGTCGGGCGGCGTCCACCAGCTCGGTGGCAGTGTTGACGCGCAACATCAGCACCTCATCCTCACGGGCGCCCAGGGCGGCGGGGAGCAGCTGCCAGTTATAAGTGCGGATATCGTTGTAGGGCTGGGTGGCGCCGTGGATGGCGCGTTCTACCGTGTAGCCATCGTTGTTGATGAGCACAACCACCGGGTTAATTTTCTGCTCCAGCATGGTGCCCAGTTCCTGGATGGTCAGCTGTGCTGAACCGTCACCGATCAGCAGCACGCCGCGGGCGTCCCTGTCAGCAATAGCAGCGCCCATCATGGCGGGCAGAGTGTAGCCGATGGAACCCCATAGGGGCTGACCGATAAACATAGAGCGTTCGGGGAAGCGGCGTGATGCCATGCCAAAGAATGAGGTGCCCTGGTCTGCGACCACAATGTTGCCGGGGGTTAGCTCGCGGGAAAGCAGCGACCAGAGGACGTCCTGGGTGAGAGGAGCATCCATATCGACGTCAGCGTGGTCTTCTTCTTCCCAGGGCAGCAGGTCCTGGGGTAGTGCGCCGACTTCAAGGGCAACTTCCCGCACGATATCCAGGGAGGTATCCAGGGTGAGAGGAGCGTAAATTTTGCGGCCAATGCGGGACGTCTGAGCGTCCAGGAAGACGGTGTGCTCTGGAAGGTTCTGTGAGAACCCGGCGGTGGTGGTGTCAGTAAAGGTGACACCTGCGCAAATGAGAATCTCAGCGTCCTCCACAGCCTTCTTGGTGCGCTCGTTAGAGACCACACCGGCGTAGATGCCAGCGAACTCGGGCTTAGACTCATCGACCAGGGTCTTACCCCACATGAGGGTGGCGTAGGGTAGGCCGGTGGCGTCTAGCATCTCGGTTAGGTTGTTCTGTGCTCCCATGCGGTGCACCAAAAGGTCAGCCAGTACGGTGGTTTTCTTGCCGGCAAGCAGGGTGGTGAGATCCTTGCGGAAGGATTCGCGGGCACCAGGGGAGGAGAGCTTAGCAGGAACATTCAGCGGCGCCGCAGGGGGATCAACCTCCACGCGCGCCACATCGGTAGCCAAAAGGATGTAGCCGGGACGCTTATGAATCATCATCTCACGCAGCACACGATCAATCTCGCTGACAGCGGTGGCATGCTCCAGGTCAGCCACCGTGCAAGAAACCTCAGACGCCATACGAATGAAGTGGGTGAAATCCCCATCGCCCAGGGTATGGTGCATGGTTAGGTGCGCTGCCTGGGCGTCCTTAGAAGGAGCGCCCACAATGTGCAGAACCGGCACATGCTCAGCGTAAGAACCAGCGGTGGCATTAATGGCAGAAAGCTCACCCACACCGTAGGTAGTGACTAGGGCACCGATGCCGTTCACACGAGCATAACCATCCGCTGCATAACCAGCATTCAGCTCGTTGGCATTGCCCACCCAGGCGATGCCCTCATGCTCAATCACATGGTCCAGGAACTGCAGGTTAAAGTCGCCAGGTACGCCAAAAAGGTCGCGCAGGCCCAGCTCATTCAGGCGGTCAAGCAGGTAGTCACTTACGGTGTAGGTCATGGTGGTGGCCTTTCAAGAGGTAAGGGGAAAGCCCGACGGGGTGACACGGGCCTCAAAAGGTAGTCGAACAAAGCATACGTTACCGGCGCCGATTTTTGGGCAGTCTGGGTTCCATGTGGTGATGACGAGGGGTGTACCGATGAAACTCAAGGAGCCCTAATAGTAGAGTGGTGATATGACCGAAGACATTCTAGGCTCCCCCTACACCCGAGAAACCCTAGATTTGGGTGCTGACGCCGAAGGGCCCCTCACCGCCACCCTAGTACGCCGTCCCGCTGAGAACACTTCAGCCCCGGCTGCCGACGGCAAGCCCCGGGGTGCTGTGCTCTACATCCACGGCTTCGTGGACTACTTCTTCCAGCGCGAACTCGGCGACTGGTGGGCAGCCCAGGGTTACGATTTCTACGCCCTTGACCTCCGAAAATACGGGCGCTCGCACACCGATGGTCAAACTTTTTACTACACCGAAGACCTAGCTGACTACGACCTAGAGATCAACCGTGCTTGGCAGCTCATCACCGGGCGGGACGGGCATCGGAAGGTGGTGCTGATGGCGCACTCCACCGGCGGCCTCATTGCTCCCCTCTGGGCGCACCGCACCCAGCCTGCTGAGCTGACCGCTCTGGTTCTCAATTCCCCCTGGCTGGATCACTTTGACCCGCCGCTAGTCCGAGTGGCACTGACCGCCGGGGTTTCTGCCCTGGCGCGCGTCAAGCCGCGTGCCATCGTCCAACCGCCTAAAAACGATCCGGCCGCTGAGAGCCTGCACCAAAAATTTGGTGGGGAGTGGAGCTTTGACGAGACCTGGAAGACCTTTGACTTCCCACCTATTTACGCCGGCTGGTTGGCGGCCGTCCGCCGGGCGCAGCGTCAGCTCCACCGCGGTCTGGACGTGCGCGTGCCCGTGCTTGTGATGAGTTCAGCACGGTCGGGGCGCATGAAGACGCGCACTCAGAAACATGACTTCGACGCGGTGCTCAACGTGCAACACATTCGTCGATGGGCTCCGGTGCTGGGCAGGCAGGTCACCAGTCTGGTGATTGAAGGGGCGGTGCATGATATTTTCCTTTCACCCCCGGCCGTCCGGTCAGACGCCTACAGCCAGCTGGGTGACTGGGTACGCCGCTACCTGCACTAACGAGAGATGCCCAGTGCGCCTTCATCTAGGCTCTCCCTGCTTCAGCCCCAACCATCGAGTAGTTACACTGTCTCATTCGGTATGGGGCTCGCGGTCTACTTTTTGGTTGAGGTAGCGAAACCCCTCATCTATGCGGGTAGGCGTAAAAAGTAGCGCATCTGGCCCCCTTTGGTGGCACTGGTGGCAAAGACAGTTTGCCCTTACTAACTCGGTGGTTAAGAGCTACCGAATGGGTGATGACTGTGCACTTGCTAGAAGCTGGCAGGACGCTAGAGTACAGTCGAAATATGACCACACAGGAATTCACCCCGCACATCTCAGAAGCTCATGCCATGGGCACCTATCAGGAGAAACTTAACCGCCTGCGCGCCGCCGTCCTGGGCGCCAATGACGGTATTGTTTCTGTAGCTGCCACCGTGGTTGGTGTAGCAGGTGCTACCGCCTCAACCCCCACCATTGGTCTTGCGGCTGCCGCTGCCGTAGTGGGCGGTGCTATCTCTATGGCGCTGGGGGAATACGTCTCGGTATCCTCCCAGGTGGACAGTCAAAAGGCACTGGTTGCTAAAGAAAAAGCTGAACTCCGCGATATGCCCGAAGAAGAGCTGGACGAACTGACTCAGATTCTCATGGACCGCGGTATCGCCCCCGATACTGCCCGCAAGGCGGCTATTGAAATGACCGAGAAGGATGCTCTGGGTACCCACCTCCACTTTGAGTTAGGTCTTGATGAAGAAGAAAGCGTCTCGCCCTGGGCCGCAGCCTTCGCTTCTGCCAGTGCTTTCCTGGTGGGCGCGCTTCTACCCACCCTGCTCATCCTCCTTCTGCCAGTATCAATTCGTATCCCTGCAACCTTCGCCGGTGTGCTGGTTGCCCTCGCTGTTACGGGTGCCCTGGGCGCCAAGTGGGGAGGCTCCCCGCACTACATTCGTGCTGCAACTCGCGTGGTGATTGGCGGTGCGCTGGCTTTGGTAGTGACCTTCGCAGTGGGATCCCTACTGGGCGCCACCGGCGTGGTCTAAGCTCTGCGCTGACTTCAATCTAGGCACCTGTTTTAGGTAACCTTGAGAGCATGACTCACCCAGATGCCAGCACCCAGTTACCTCAGGCTCCCGTGCGGATTGACGCCTGGCTCTGGGCTGTGCGCATTTTTAAGACTCGCGGGCTGGCGTCCGATGAGGTTAAGGCGGGGCACGTGCGGCTCAATGATGCCCATCCCAAGCCCTCCCAAAAGGTAAAGCCGGGGGACGTGGTCAAGGTGCGCTACCCGGGGTGGGAGCGCACCTTCGTAGTCAAGAAAACCCTGGCCAAGCGAGTGGGAGCACCGGTGGCAGTGACTTGCTATGAGGATATCTCTGAACCCAAACCCGCCTACTTGAGCTCCGGGGTCATGCCCCGCCGTGAACGAGGTTCGGGCAGACCCACTAAGGACGAACGCCGCGCTCTGAATCGCTTGCGCGGTTACGAGAAAGAATAGCCTCCCCATGAGTTTTACCCTCCGCGCCGCTACTCCGGCGGACGCTGCAGCTCTCTCCGTTTTTGCTGGCGAGAATTTTCCGGACGCCGCCCCTGCCGTGGTGCCCCGTGAGGCTGTTGAGGCTTTTATCGCTGAGAATCTGACTGAAGAGGTGCTAGGGCAAGCTATTACCAGCGGGGTATATACGGTTAATCTTGTGCTTGATACGGAAGGGCAAATCCTTGCCTACTCGGCGATAGACACGGTGCAGCCCCAGCCGATCGAGGTTGCTGGGAATGCGGCTTATCTCAGTAAGTTCTATGTGGGGGCAGACGCCCGAGGAGTAGGCATTTCTGGGATGCTGATGGGGCAACTGGTAGAAGATGCTCAATCTGCTGGCTATGACGGTATTCATCTTGGAACCCACCAAGAGAACTACCGTGCGCAGGCATTTTACGAAAAAATGGGCTTCATTAAAGTGGGAATCCGCACATTTGAGTTAACAACCGGCGTGCTGGGGCAGGATTTTATCTATCATCTACCTCTGAGCGCTGTATGATTTTTCTGTGCGCCACTGGACTAGACCTCGTTAGCACATTTGAGGTGGCGCTAAGGGAAGATTATGGATTTTGAAGTTCGCGCCCCGCGTGAAGATGAGGCTTTAGCCTGGGAGAAACTGCGCATTGTGTCCTGGCGTAAGGCCTATGCTCATGACTTTACCGCCGACACTTTCGCCCAGCAAGAGGCCCAGGTGCCTGTGCGGGCAGCAGTATTTGCAGAATGGATCGCGTCAACTGCCAATACGGGCCAGGATGTGCAGGACCAACTGGGGCAGCGCCGCAAAGCGTTAGTGGCAGCAAGAACCGATGGAGGTACCTCCCTGGACATGCCAGAGGTCGGTTCTCTCCTAGGGCTAGCTTTTGCTACCTGTATGCCCTACGAAACACAGAAACTAGAGATTCTTTACCTCTTGCCGGAGGCCTTTGGTACGGGTGGGGCACAGGCGCTCATGAAGGGCGTCCTTGTGGATGGCCCAGCTGAGCTAGAAGTGCTCACCACTAATGCCCGAGCCATTCGTTTTTACGAAAAAGAGGGTTTTGCAATCGCCTCTACCGATGAATTTGCTGGCAGAAAAACCTACATTATGAAACGCGCCTAATGTCTAAGACACCGGAACCACGCCCCAGTTTGAACCGCCAGATCCTTGCGCTGGCGGTTCCCGCTTTTGGTGCCCTGATCGCTGAGCCGTTGCTGGTTTTGGCAGACTCTGCCATTGTGGGTCACCTGGGCAGTCTGCAACTGGCTGGGCTGACACTGGGCTCTACGGTGGCCCATACCGTGGTGGGGCTGATGATTTTTCTTGCTTACTCCACCACTCCGGCAGTAGCCCGCGCCTTCGGTGCTGGAGATGCGTCGGGTGCCTATCGCGCTGCCCGTAACGGTCTTTGGGTGGCGCTGGGTTTGGGCGTTCTAATAGCCGCAGGGCTCGCGGTGGGTGCGCGCGGCGTTCTCACAGCCCTGGGCGCCCAGGGGGATGTGCTGACCTACGGGCTTGCCTACCTCTTGCCCTCGCTGGTGGGGCTACCTGGCATGCTACTGGTTTTGGCTGCAACCGGCGCTCTACGCGGTTTTCAAGACACTAAAACACCTCTCTATGTTGCCACCGGCGGCGCTGCGGTTAACGTGGTGCTCAGCTGGGTCTTGGTCTACCCGGTGGGGCTGGGTGTTGCCGGGTCTGCTATCGCTACGGCAGCTGTGCAGTGGGGTATGGCACTGGTGCTTTCTGCTCGCGTGGTGGTGGGCGTACGCACCTATGCGGTAGGTTTTGCACCTGACGGCCCCGGCCTGGCGGCTGTTTTTAAGGTGGGGTCATGGCTGATGCTACGGGCGGTGTCGATGCGCATCGCCCTGCTGGCAACTGTCTTTGTGGTGACCGCCCAGGGGCCGGCTAATCTTGCCGCCTACCAGCTGACTTTGAGCTTCTTTAACCTGTTGGCCTTTGCCCTGGATGCTCTGGCGATTGCTGCTCAGGCGCTTCTGGGTAAGGAGATGGGCGCCCAAAACCTTGCGACCCCTGCGGGTAAGGGCGCTGTGGTGCAGTTGAAGAACCGCCTGGTGCGGTGGAGTCTGGGTTTTGGTCTGCTCACCGCGCTCATCTGCCCGGCGCTTGGTTTTGGTCTGGCCTGGATTTTTACTCCGGACCCTGAGGTTCAGCGTCTCTTTGCCCTCTCCCTGCTGGTGCTGGGGGTGGGACAGCCGTTGGCTGCCTACGTCTTTATTCTGGACGGCGTGCTGATCGGTGCCGCCGATGTGCGTTACCTGGGCACAGCTGCCCTGTGCACCCTGGCGGTTTACACTCCTGTGCTGGTGGGTCTGCATCTTTGGTTCGTTGGGCAAGATGCCGGTGCACAAGTTCAGCTCGCCACCCTGGCTTACCTGCTGCTCTGGTGCGCCTATGCCCTCTGGTACATGGGTGCCCGCGCTCTGACCCTGTGGTGGCGGGCGCACAGCGGAGTGTGGATCCGCTAGAGCTAAGCGGTGATTCCGGTCTGGTTGCCGTCAGCGTCATGGAAGGCACGCTCGTAGTAGTCGTCGGTACGTGACTCCACAGTAGACCGTGCTAGAGCAAATCAGCTCTTACATGAGGTATTAGATAAGCCAAAGGAAATACTAAAAACGAAAATGGGAGCCAAGCAGTTTTGCTTGGCTCCCATTCTTCGTTTATCGGGTTCTTACATAGTTAGAGAATCTACAAACTCCGGTAGCTGCGCAACCGTCTCAACAAGCCCATTTCCTACCTCTGCGCCTACAGTGGCTATCACAGCAGTTAGAAACTTCCCCATAAATTTACTTACAACGGTTTGCCTTGCTTCTTCGGATTCTGCCGCTAAGATCTCAGCCTCAGCATTTCTAGTTTCTTCCTCAAGTGCTGCAAGCTGTGTTTGTTCCAGCCCCATTTTTTGAAGTAGTTCTCGTAAGTTAGTGAAGTAGTCTTGGACTTCTCGCGACTGGTCTGTGTTGAGGGTGTAGTTCGTTTGGTTTTGAATCGAGTTATGCCCGAATGATGTTTGAACGTTTTGTGAGTTGCCGCTGATGTTTGCGGTGTTGTGCTGTGTGTTGTCCACGGTGTTGTAGGTGCTCCCGATTCTAGAGTTTAGGTTATTCCACGCTGGCGGTTCGCTCTTTTCCATACGCGTTATCCAACCCTCATGGATTCTGGCTTGGAAGGGAAGCCCGTGCTCTTTAACTCCCCTACCGCCTTTAGGGATATAGATAGCATTGCAATCTTCGAGTTCATCTAACGCTTCATGTATTTCTGCCGCCAAGATTGCTTGCCCGTCTATTTCGGTATCAAGCAGTTTTTCAAGCGTTATACCCCTGTTGTTCGCAGCGTCCTCAAAGACTTTTAGCTGCACTTTTCCTTTGCGACCGTCACGTTTAACCCATCGACGTACTTTACCTAGGAATGCTTCTCCACTCGTGGTCAGAAATACAGAGTCGATGTTCCCACTTAAGCTCTCCTGCGACTCAGCATATCCCGCATCTAACAACGCATATACGAGATTATTTACTTCTGTATCTTCGTCTGAATCGAGCGATATTAGTCCGCCTTGTGCCTTGCTCATCAGGTCATAGAAAAGAAAATAATCCTGTGCATTGAATGTATCTATGTCAATCACTCCTTGATGCTTATTCAAAAGTAGGTGAACACCCATACGCACTAACTAGACAACGATCCCGTCGGAGGTTAATAACTGAGGATAAATCACTACAAACCACTTTTCTGGGATCCTTGCCTTGAGCATAGGCGCAGACTCAGGGTAGGACAAGCAATAAATCTTTAGATTCTATTGAACTTGCACCTAGGTGCCTGCCAATAAGTCGCAAAGGTGTCTCGTATCCTTCCGCACCAATGTCATCAAGAGAAGCAGAGTAGTTAATGCAAGGCTGGCGCATGAGAGTCCGACAGCCAGCAGGTCATAATCCGTGTAGATTCCGTGAATAGTGCTCATGTGCCCTAGCTGCTAGGGCAGGAACTTGATGACGTTCCTTAGGAGACTCCTTTTTACTGACTTATGGCAGTAGACCGGTTTGAGGCCAGCCTTTTTCTTGCCGGAACTACCGCGTTGTGTGTAGTCCAGATTGGTAAAAACTGGGACAACCGGAATCACGGAGGTAACTAGGGCGATGAGCTGAGACTGTAGTTCGCTCATTTGGGGAATTTCGTCCAAAAGTAGCATATAAACCGCCATGGTTACCCCGAAGAGCAACACTAAATAAGTCAGAATCACCAGGGAGTCGTAGGCAAACTCTTGCACCCTCGCTTAGGAGGGGATGGGGTCCAGTCTGTTCAGCATGGTGTACGTGTACCCTGTCGGCACCCTAAAGTTGCCTGGTGAGGTCCTTATCTGGTTGAGGTTGGTTTACTACCCTCTCTACTATTCTTCTCGTGGTAACGGTTGTTCTCATCTGACTTGAGACTATTTGTGGGGATTTAAGGCTCATTGTTGCCGTCTTAGTACAACAACCCGTCCAGCAGATCCTGGATGCGGCGAGTCTGGCCGGTGCTATCGGACTACCGAAAGCACCGGTGGCTGATAGTCAGAGGAACCTTGCATGTCGTCCTGCTTTAGGGCGCTGACAGGTGCCAGAACTTCGCCGAATAGGAAACCGTTCACGTCCTGCATCGTCACCCCCACCTCAGCAGCTAGTTGAGCCATGCGCTGCCCCTTTTCACGCATCTGCGAAACCACAAAAGGAATCACACGCGAACGATCCAGAGTCAAGCCTCCCGGCTCCCCTAAACGGAAACCGCGTTTAGCCAGTTCTGCATAGTTTTGACGTAGCCCCCACTCTTTCAGAATCCCAAGCTCTCCGCCACGATAATTCATCGCCATTGCAGATACACGGTATTTCTTTTTCAGCTTTAATACCGTGGAAACGTCAGCGTAGGTGGGCATGTCGCGGTTAATTGCACGAGAAGGCATCAAAAACTCCGCCGCAAAGTGGTCTGCTTCCTTCTCTAAATTAGCGCCCTCAGTGGCTCCTCGCGCATGCATGACAAGATGCCCCAGCTCATGCGCCAAATCAAAACGCACCCGCTCCGCAGTCTCGCTCGTATTCAAGAAAATATAGGGCTTACCATCGGTGTACCAGTAACTAAAAGCATCCAGCTTCTGAATAGCCTTCGGCAATGACAGCACCCGTATACCTCGAGATTCAAAAAGCTGAATCATATTAGGTAGCGGATCTTCACGAAGCGACCACGCGGTGCGGATACGCTGAGCCGCAATTTCAGGGCTACTGCTATCTACAGTGGGCACGTCAACTGTTGGTAAGGAGTAAGGGGCTACAAGTCGAGCATATAACTGTAAACCCACAGCGCCCAGAGAAGTGCTCTCATTTTTAGCTTTTTGAGGGACCTTCTTTGCTGCCCGGAAAAGGACATTCTCAACATCGATACGCTCAAAGGACTCGTCGGTAAAAAACCCCGTAGGGCGTCCTGTCGCTGTAGCTAGAGCGTCCCGGTGCTTACCAGGGGCACCTTCGTTTTCGAATGTGTTGATGGTGCGCGGGGTGACTCCTAAAAATGCGGCCAATTCCACCTTGGAGAGGCCAGCAATCTCTCGAGCAATTTGGACTCTGGTGGGGTCAATCGTATTAGCTTGCTTGTTCATTGCCTATCTCGAAAATAATATCTTCAGGGACATCATCAGACTGTATATCAAGTAGCTCTTCCTCGCCTGACAGGTCCATCACCGGAAGGATAAGACGTTCCTCCCATTTTGTAATGAAACCACGATCACTAATTCCGTCAGCACTGGGGAGAGATAGCTCCGCGCGAATGTGGTTGGATTTTTTGCAGTAGAAGTAAAGCAGAACCCAGGTGGTAGGTGCGTAGGCCTTTTCCGCTTCTATAACTTCTTGAATAACCTGTTGCCCGGAGTCGCTGTTGTTTCGAAGGTCTCTCTTCGCCATCGAGCCTTTTGCGGTGGCATTGGAAGGTGTGTCTTTAGTCCCTGTCTTCTTGTTTCCTGTGGCAACCATGATGGAAATATTGCCCTCTGGGTTTACAATCCGTGGAGCGTTCCTGTAATCAGTTTGCTTCCAGCCTTTTTGAACTAAAGAGTCCCTAAACGAGGCGAGGGTTTCATGCCAGCGGTAACTTCCAGATGCTGTGCGGGCGTGGACAGCGGTGGTTTGTCCAGCACCACCATGACCGTTTGCTAAAGCTTGTTTGAAAATTTCCAGTTCTATGCCAAGTTCAGAGAGCCGCTTCAGCGTTGCCTGGCCTCGCAGAGGGGAGGTTGGATTTGGTGAGTTCTCTACTATGAAGAGAGTTTCTGACTGGTGGTGCACAGGCTACTCCTTGGGATGATTGCTTGCTAGCGGCGTCCTTTCATGCTCTCATTAAAAAGGTGAAAACCGGAAGTTTTTTTACTGGTGATTGATGTGTAATTATTTCTTGGGAATAAGGCTCATCTAGAGCAACCCGTCCAGTAGGTTCTGGACGCGGTGGGTTTGCCCGGTCTTATTCAGCACCTCAATCAGCAGGTTTAGAGCCTTAGCCTTAGACTCTTTACGCTGGGCCGCATCAAAAGCTGCCACGGCGCCCTCCAAAAACTTCGCAGCCTGGGTGCTCTGCCCGGCGTCCTTAGCGCACTGACCAGCCAGCAGCAGCGCGGCGCCGCAGTGGGCACTCTGCCCTGCTTGCTCATAGGTTTTAGCCACCTCACCAGCAAGTTGTGCGGCATCAGCATACTTTCCCTCTGCGGCATATAGTCTAGCCAAAAGGTTATCAGCATAGGTGACCAGCGCATCTACTGCTACCACCTGCCAGGGTTCAGCGTCCGCCTGCTCTAGCTGATTGTGCTCAGCGTCCGCCCGGGCGCGTGCAGTCAGAACGGCCGCTTCCAGCCCCTCATACTGCCCCAGCAACTCAGCCACCTGCCCACGGACGGCCAGAACCGCCAGGAGTAAGCGCGCCGGGGCGCTCCCGGCAAGTAGTAGCTCCCAAGCGCGCTCAAAAAGCTCGGCTGCTCGCCCGCGCTCCCGCAACTGTGCAAGGCTCTGCGCGGCATCAGCAAAAGCAATACCAGCTTCCATCAGCTGACCGGCAGCTTCTCGTGCTTCCCCGGCACGTTCGTACCAGTAGGTAGCCTGCACCAGGTCACCCGCGGCAAGGAAGCCATCGGCGGTGACGTAGGGGTCGGTATCCCCGTCGTGCTTGATAGAAGATGCACCCCTCTGGTGAGTAACGGGTTGCACTGCACCGTATGCCCGTGTGCCGGTGGATAAGTTCAACCCGGTGTTTTTTACGGTGACCACTACCAGGTCAGCTAGCCTGGGCTCCTGCTGGGCTGCCTCTAAGAACTCGGTAAAGCGGCGGTTGCCTGCTCGCTCATCAAAAGCGCGAGCCAGCGGAACGGACTGTTGAACCGCCCAGTCATAAAGCTCGCCCAGGGTGCCAGCTTGGTGCAGGCGGGTGGGTAACTGGCGTTGTTCTTCAGCTGTCCAGGCCAAACCTGCCACCAGATAGCGTAAAAAGCCGCGGTTATCGCCGGGGTCTCCCTCTAGCTGCAGTGCCCGCTGGCCGTGAGCCGCCAGTAAATCCAATGCAGCATGAAGCTGACCGCCGCGTGCCAAAATCTCAAACTCCATACCCAGATCATCGGGGTCGTAGTGCCCGCCGCTGGTCGCCTGCGCCCGAGCCAGCTGTCGCCCCGCCGCTTCACCATCGCCCAGTTGCAGATAAGCCAGGGCAAGCTGTCGGTGGGAATTCGCGGGTTCCCTGTTGCACAAATCTTCGGTAGGCGCACCCAGAGCAACTGCCTGCTCAAATTCCCCGGCCACCACGTGATCACGCAGGGTGCCGCCGATTTTACAGGAACCGCAATCCATCTCGTCTTCACCGTGTGCCAGCCAGATAGCTCGCCAACGTTCGGCCTCCTCGTCCAGCCCCAAGTGCCCTGCCCACATGTACTCGGCGCGGTCTACCGCTGCGGCGCTAAACCCGGCTACGGCGTAGCGTTTGCGCATCTCATCCAGTAGGCCGCGGGCCTGCTGCCGGGAGATTTGCGGCCAGGCGGCGAGGTCTCCGGTCACCCACTTAAACTGCCAAAAAAGGGTGCGGCCATCATGCTCGCTGAAGTATTCGGGGTGAGTGTCCCAGAGGCGCAGCAACTGAGAAAAGGTAGCGAAGGACGCGGGGTTGGGGGTACCAAAAACGTAGGCTTCAACCAGCTCAAGCAGGGCTTCGGGCAGCTTTTGCTCCGGCCCCTCGTTTTCAATGGTACGTGCGATGAATTCTGCAGCTGCGGTGCGGCCGGTGCCGTAGGGCATCTCCCGCAGACGGGCGATTTTTAGATTTGCTTCTTCAAGTGACCACATGATGACCCCTAGTTTTCGGTGCGCAGGGCAGCGGCCAGCAACTGGCTCAGACTGTCACTGAGCAGCCCGGTTTCCCGCGATCCCAGCCCCTCACCGGCCAGCATCAGCGCCGAGAGATAAAGGGTGTTCATGCCCGCTTCAAAGGATGTATGGTGCGGTTGGGCCAGCAAACGGCAGACGCTGTCGTTAGTGTCATTGAGCATCAGCGTGCGGCTGGGTTTACTGTCTAACGGGTCAGTAAAGGACCCCAGTAGTCCGCCCCACACGTCCCCGGCAGCTTCGTTTTCCTGGCTGATAGCCCTGCGGCGCTCAGCCTCAGCATCACGCAGAAGCACGGCGGGTACGTCCGCCGGGGCAAAACTGCGTAGCTGCACGTCACAGTCCTCTTCAGCCAATAGAGTCTTGGCGCGCTCTAGGGCGGCCATGACCTCAAATTCACGGTCGATGCCCACCCCTTCAAGGGTCTGGGTCAGCTCACCGGCAGTCATTTCGGTAACCTCCCAGCCAGGGCGGTGCGCCAGCTTGGCGAGAATATCGGCGTCATAGACGTAGCCCCCATTGACCACCCAGAGACCCTGGGCGCGCGCCACCGGGGCAATACGGCGGTAGCCCTCGGTGGTGGGGGTGAAGCGGACTGCCCCGCCCTCACGAGCAACCTCAGCCAGAGTGGTAAAGCCCTGGGTGGTTTCAAAAGGCAGAGCCTGGGCCACCACATCCAGCATGTCGTCGCTAGCCAGCGCTACAGCACGCAGTGCCAGGTGGTGGGTTTCCAGCAGGCGGGCCTGCACAGGGGAGGGCTCGGTAAGGGTAGCGGTAATCCAGCTTTTGAGCTGCTCGCCGATAGCTTCCCGGGTCAACAAAAGCACCTCGTCCTCACGGAGCTGCTCTCGGGAGGCCGTGGGGGTCAGGCTCTCAGAATTCAGCACCGCCCGCACGAAAAACGCCCAGTCAGGTAGCAGGGTGTCCTCTCGACCGCTGACCAGCATCTGCTTCACATAGACGCGGTGGCGCCCAGAGCCGGGGGATACCGCCTGCGGCAGAACATAGGCGACGCCGGTGGTGCCGGTTGCCGGAACATTTAGGGGAATGGTGGCTAGGGGAGTGAAGCCCAGGGACGCCTCGGCGTAGTTAGTGAGCGCCATAGCGGTTTCATGGGGGTTGGGCGCAGTGCTGCCATGCTCTGTGCCCTCAGCGCCTTTCTCCACAGCCACCGCCCAGGGCAGGCCGGTGCGGGAAATACGGCGCCAGACTCGCTGACCGCCAGCGTTTACCCGCACAGAAACATCCAAGGGTAGCATATCCCCATAATCGCTCGCCAATGTCACCACGGTTTCCTCAGCAACCCAGTGGGTTGCGTCCGCCCGTGCCTTGAGCGAGATCGTGGTGCCGATTTCAACTTCAGCATCAGCGAGAGTCTGCACTTCAAAAGTGCCGTCAGCCAGGCCTACCCAGCGCACCGGAGCTTCCCCTGGGGTGGCGCTGCGGGAGGTCACCTCAACGGCGTCAGCAATCAAGAAACAGGCCAGCAAACCAATACCGAACTGTCCCAAATATTCGGCACGGCCCTCCCCCAGCACCTCATCACGCTTGGAGGTGCGCCCAATGGTCGCCAAGAATTCTTCCGCCTGGGTGGCGGTCAAACCAATACCGGTATCGGTAATGGTGATACCGGCACCGTCAACCCAAGGCTCCAACCGGACGCGTGCAGGAGCGTCCGGGTCAAGGTCGGTGCGGGCGGTGATAGCGTCTACCCCGTTCTGCAAAACCTCGCGCAAGTAAACCTGCGGGCCCGAGTAGAGATTCTTAGAGAGCAATTCAACCAGGCCACCTAAATCGACCTTAAAACGCTGTGCCATTTATGCCTCACCCAGGTTCTGATTCAGTGCCTCAAAAACGTTAAGTCCGGCTGAAATACCGGTGCTCAGTAGCTCATCCAGCTGCTCATCGGTCACCCCTGCACCGGTGGGGTAGTTAGTCTCTGCCATCATGATGACCAGCTGCTGGCTATCTTGCTCAAAAACAGTGGGGTAGGTTTTAGGCAGCACCATCTCACGGTTCCAACTCTCAGCAAAAGCACTAGCTGCCGGCAGTTTATCGGCGGGTAGAGAGCCGCGCCAGGTGCCGCGAATATTGAGCAACTGTCCCTTGCCCATCAGCAGAAAGAAGAAGTATCCCTGCTCAAATTGGGTAATAAGGTTGCCGCCTTCCTCATCGCAATTCACCTCAAGGCGGGTCAGTGCCTGCTGCAACCTCTCAGCGGTGAGGGGCTGAAGGGCAGCAGCGGGAGCGAGCGCGGAGTCAAAGAAACCCATGGTCAACTTTCTGCGGGGGCTGGTGGTCTTCACCAAGTTTATCCGTGCCCCGCAGATTTGAGCGGCGCTCTGTGCTCATCCACGATTTTGTTGGGTGAATGAGCCCTCTTCCATCCGCCCAAAAGCTGCCTTGCTAGACCGCCTGCGCCTGCCGTGCCGCTGCTAGGGCTACTTCAGCACGTTCTTCGCGGCGGTGGCGCACCCAGATGCTGAAGGCAGTGCCCGCAACGGCAACCAGCGTCCAGCCCAGCAGCCAGAGCACCCCGCTAGCAATGCCCAGGGTTCCACCGGCAATGAGGGAACGCAGGCCTTCCAGGGAGTGGGTGAGTGGTAGCCAGGGGTGAACAGCACGTAGGAAGCCCGGGGCCGTTTCGATGGGGTAGGTGCCGCCCGATGCCCCCACCTGCAGAACCGTCAGAATGAGCGCGATGAACCTGCCTGGGGCGTCCAGCAGGGCGATGAGCGCCTGGTTGATGGTCATGAAGGTGATAGAGGTCAGCATAGAGAAAGCGGCGATGCCCCAGAAAGAGGCCATGTTGATGTCCACCATGAAGTGCAGGACCAGAGCAACCACGAGGCCTTGGATCGCGCCCATAACGCCCACCGGAGTAAGCGCGCCCAGCAAAGTAGCGAGGCCGGAGTGACCGCTGCGGGCGAACTTGCGGGAGATCGCAGGGTACATCATGAAGTAGGCAATCGCACCCACCCACATACCCAGTGACATGAAATACGGGGCCAGGCCGTGACCGTAGGTAGCTACCTCATTCAGACGGGACTTCTCTAGTGTGACCGGGTTGGAGGTCACGTTACTTAGCTGCTGCGCCTGCTCGGTACTAAAGGCGGGAACCTCATCTACTGCTTCACCCAGGGAGGTGGAGAGCTTCTGGTTACCCTCCTCCAAATCTCCCAGGCCAAGGGAAAGCGAGCTCGCGCCGTCCACCGCACTGCCTGCGCCGGTATTGAGCTGCCCCGCACCGTCTGCAAGAGTCTGCGCCCCGGAGGCCAGTTCGCTGGTTCCATCTGCCAGGGTGCCGGCACCTGATGAGAGATCACCTGCGCCGCTTGCCAGCTTGCCGGTGCCATCGTGCAGGGCGGTAGCACCTGCTGATACATCAGATGCCCCCGTTGCCAGGGTTCCGGTGCCTGCCGCCAGGTCAGATGCGCCAGTAGCCAGAGTGTCGGTGCCGGTGGCAAGATTGGACGCGCCGCTTGCCAGTTTGTCCGTGCCTTCAGAGAGGCCGGTGGCACCGCCCGCTAGCTTCTCGGTTCCCTGCGCTAGAGCGTCTGCCCCATCAGAAGCCTGGGAGATAGCATCTGCTAGGGTGCTTACACCCTCAGGGAGGGCGGCTGCCTTATCTTTCAGTTCGGTGGTGCCGGCTGATAGGGTGTCAGCCCCGTCAGAGAGCGTAGTTGCTCCGGTGGCTAGGGATGACGCCCCGGTCGCTAGGGTGCCTGCCCCGGCAGAAAGTTTGGTGAGGCCACCGTTTTGGTCACCCACAAGGGCAGTGGTGCCCTCGGCTAAGGTGCTGGCACCCGCGTGGGATGTACTGGCGCCGGTGCTGACCGCGTCAGCTCCGACTTTAAGTTCCTGAACGGCAGCCAGCTTCTGTTCGTCAGTCAGTAGAGCCCAGTTATCAATCAGAGTCTGAGCACCGGTGGAAACCTTGTCCGCACCTTCCGCCAAGACCCCCGTGCCATCACGCAGAGCCACAGCACCAGCGTCCAGCTGCTGTGCACCTTCAAGAGCCGCAACAGAACCTTCAGATAGGGCAGAAGCTCCCTCAGAAACTTGCCCGGCACCCTCTTCAAGATCCTGTGCGCCGGTGGCAAGGCCCGCGGCACCATCAGCCAGCGATTGCGTGCCAGCAGCCAGCGCATCGGCCTGGGCGGGTAGTCCAGAAACCCCGGTATTAAGTTGATCCAAGCCGGTCGCCAAAGAACCCGCACCCTCATTCACCGAGGTAGCTCCGGTGGACAGAGCGCTCGCACCCTCATTCACCGAGGTAGCTCCGGTGGATAGAGCGCTCGCGCCCTCCTTAGCGCTGGTTGCGCCTTCTGAGAGCTGACCTGCACCGTCATTGATACTGCTGGCACCTTCAGCTACCTTGCTACTGCCATCGTCTAGGGCGCCGGCGCCGGTATTCACATCGTTTGCGCCGGTCGCCAAAGAACCCGCACCCTGCGCCAGCGAACCGGCACCATCACGAGCGCTGGCAGCGCCGGTGGCAAGGTCGTTAGAGCCGGATGCCAGTGAATCGGCGCCGCTCTTGAGGTCATTCAGGCCCAGAACCAGCTCGTCACTGCCGTCTTTAGCACTGGTAGCGCCGTCGGTCAGCTGACTCGCGCCGTCAGCAGCTTCACCCAGAGAATCGTGCAGGGTCGTGAAACCGGCGTAGATGTTTTGCAGGTACTGATCCGTTACCTGCTCTTTGAGGCGGTCAGCCACCGAGGTGCCCAGAACGTTGGCGATATTGCCAGCGACAAGATTAGACCCATCATTGGTGGCAATATATAACTGTGCCTTGCGGGCCGCCGCTGGGTCGTTATCAGAAACGGAAACTACGTTGGCAGAGAAATCTGAGGGGATGGTTAAAACTGCCATGACCTCACCGTCCTCAAGTGCTTTGTTGGCTGTATCCGCCTCCATCACCCGCCAGTTGAAATTGCTGGTGCTGGTGTTGCTCAGTAGCTCATCGGTGATATCTGCCCCCAGATTGAGCTGATCACCCTCTGATGGTTGCGCAGGCTGATCTTCATTGACGATGGCAGCAGGCACAGTATCGATTCTGCCCGTGGGATCATAGTTAGCCCAGGTCAGCACCCCTGCGTAGACGGAAGGGATGATGATGACCGCTAATAGCACCAGGTACTTCATAACGTTAAAGCGGTCGTTGAGCTGCGGTTTTTTAGCTCGGTGTGACGACATCTTAATTCTTCTTTCGGCTTTTAAAATCTTGTGGCAGGTAGGTTCGGTTCTGATGGTTTAGTAGGTTGCCGCGCGGACCGTGGCGGTGAGCCGTTCTGCCATAGCCTCGGGGGCATTATTTCCGGTGAAGTCCGTGCACAGCCAGCGCATTGCCGACCAGCTCATGCCAGCAGCAATAAACTCGGCGTAACTTTCGTGTTCTATGGTCTTGGACCGCACCCCGGCCGCAAAGGGGGAGTGGTTGAGCAGACGGTTACTAAGAAAGCTGACGAGTTCGCTCATCAGGGCGGAGTCACCGGCGGTTTTGAGTACGTTGCGGCAGAAGGTGGCATCATCACGTAACTCGAGGAGGAGAGCGGTGGTGAACCGGTTGGTGAAGCCCTCAGTCTCGGGGGTGAGATTTTGTGCGTCAACAGCAGCGAAGGTTGCTTTGAGCTTTTCAAGTGCAGCGGCGCGGGTGAGTGCCGTGGTGTCTGGGAAGTGCTGGTAGAAGGTGGGGCGACTGACGCCAGCGGCCTTAACAATGTCTGTGATGTTGATGGCGTCAGGAGTTTGCTGTGTCAGAACGTCGGTGATGGCGTGAATGAGGGCGGTGCGGGAGCGTGCGGGGCGGGGGTCGGTGGTCATGCGTTTCTTCTGCCTAGATTTTCCTTACGTTTGTAAAGTTTACACATGTAAGGAAAATCTGCAAGCGGGGTACGGGTGGTTCTAGGGTCATCGGAGTACCCCCAGGGCACAGTCAAGGAAATATAGAGTGCACAAAATCAAGAGTTAATCGATAGATTGGGTTTATGCACCCTACCGCCAAGCTCACAACAGCCACACTTCTTGCTGCCCCAGTACTGGTGGGGGTCGCTGCCGCCCGCCGTGCCCTACCTGCCGGTCTGAATGTCAGTGGGCACGTCCACTCGGGGCAGGTGCGCCTTCTGGTTGACCTCACCTACCGGGCTGAGGGGCAAAGCATCTCTGGCCAGCAGATTTTTGACGTCGTGGAGCAGCTCATTGACCGAGCCGAGCGCTTCCTGGTGCTGGACATGTTCCTCTTCAACGCCGATCACAGCCAGCCTGCCGGCACCTACCCCGCTCTAGCCCAGCGGCTAACCGACGCCCTCCTGGCTAAGCGAGCGGACGCCCCAAATGTTGCGATAGTGCTTATCACTGACCCCATGAACACTTTCTACGGCAGCACGCCCCAGCCTCATTTTGAGGCTCTGCGCGCCGCCGGGGTGCAAGTGGTGGAAACCAACCTTGAGCCGCTGCGCGACTCTCATCCCCTCTACTCCAGCTTCTACCGCACCTATTTGCGGCACCTGCCCGAGCTGCCCGGCGTTCTACCTCATCCGCTCGCTCCTTCTGATTCCAAGGTGAGCCTGGGCTCTTACCTGCGCCTGCTGAATTTTAAGGCAAATCACCGCAAGGTGGCTATCAGCGAGCGCGAAGCGGTGGTCAGCTCGGCTAACCCGCACGATGCTTCTGCCCCTAACAACAACCTGGGATTCTGGGTCAGCGGCCCGATGCTAGCTGATTTAGTAGCAAGTGAAGCTGCGGTGTATCGGCTCTCTGGCGGAGATCCTGCGGTCTTTGAGCGTTTCGCCTCTTGGCTGGCACTCGATTCTGAGACAGGTGAGGACGCCGCCGCGGCAGGCAGCGCGCAGGTTCAGCTGGTGACTGAGACAGGTATTCGTGATGCTGCCTTAAAGATGCTGGCGGGCGCCGGTTGCGGTGACCGGGTTCTCCTGGGGATGTTCTACCTTTCTGAACGCAGTATTATCTCTGCCCTCAAGGGTGCTGCTGCCCGCGGTGCGCAGGTGCAGGTCATTTTGGACCAGAACATCGACGCCTTTGGGCGTAGGAAAACCGGGTTACCGGGTAAGCCGGTGGCAGCTGAACTGGTGAAGGCCGAGGTAGAGGTGCGCTGGTACGAGACCCACGGCGAGCAGTTCCACCCCAAGTACCTGGCAGTTTTCACCCCGGGACAGTGCCAGATCCTTGCCGGGTCGGGGAACTTTACCCGCCGCAACGTGAGCGGCTTTAATCTGGAAACTAGCCTGCGTGTGCAGGTGCCAGAAAGCTCCCCCCTTGCCGAGGAGTTCGCGGCTATGTGGCAGGTGATCTGGACCAATGACGCCGGTGCACCCGCCCTCTTTACTGTTGACTATGCGGTGCACCCGGCGTCTACCGGGTTACGCGGCGTCCTGCAGAATTTTGCCTACCGCGCCCAGGAGGCAAGTGGCGTCAGCACTTTCTAGGGCGCACCTACCCCTCTAATATCCTCCGCTCGGTGGAGGTAGGGAGTCTACTGCTTGAGTAAGGTGGATATAACAGCTTGCCAATGACGGCTAGAAAGGTGGAAGCCATGACCGCTCGTAAACCCGCCCTGCTTCTGCTGGCTATCGCCGGTGCCCTGGCACTGGGGCTCCCGGCCCAGGGGCAGGAACTGCCCGCCCCTCCACCCAACGGCAACGTACTTGATAGCGCCGAACTGCTGACTGACGGCGAAGAAACCGAGCTGAGCGCGCTCATCGACCGCAAAAACTCTGGCACGGGCGCTGCCCGGGTGGTCGTGCATACCACCGACAGCGCCCCTGGCGGCATTTCTGACTACGCCACCGCTCTGGGCGACGCCTGGGGTGTAGGGGACGCGGGTGAAGACAACGGCGTGGTGGTAGTAGTTGATATGGGTGAGCGGGAAACCTATATTGCTGTAGCAGACGGCGCCGGTGAGCAGATTAGCGACCGTGAAGCTCAGGACGTTGCCGGTAAGGTTCTAAGCCCCGCCCTTGCTGACGAAAACTATGCCGCTGGGCTCACCGATACCGTCACTGAGCTTTACCTGCTGGCTGACGGTGGGGAGAGCGCCTATGACGAGGGTGAAGGTGTACCCAGCTATATTGGCTGGGTCGTGGGCGGAGTGCTGGCTCTTCTTGGCGCCGTCACGGGCATCTGGATCTGGCTGGATTACCGTAAGGTAGCCCGCAAAGCCAAAGACGAGATGCGGCGGCACCAGGAGGAAAACCCTGGCTTGGAAATCTCCGACGAGATGCGTGCCGCCTACATCAAATACCGCTACGCTAACCGCAAGCCACCCGCTGAGAGCACTGAAGAGCAGGATGAAAAACTGCGTGAGGAAGAAGAGAAAACCGGGAAAGAGTACACCCGCTATGCCGGCACCTTTAATAGCTGGTTGCCGCTCTACATGGTAGCTCCTCTGCTCTATTCAGGGAGTAACGTCACGCCCAGTAGCGGTAGTGATGACACCGGTGGTAGCGGGTTCAGTTCCGGCTCATCCTTCGGTGGCGGCGGTGGCTTTAGCGGCGGTGGCGGCGGGTCGAGCTTCTAGAGCAGGACGCCGGGCTAGACCAGCGCCAGTGGTAGCCGAACTGATCCGGGATACTCTGTGAAGTAAATACCTAATTGATAGCATCAATAGCAGTCGCGTAGTTCATTAACGCTAATGAAATAAGTGCAACGACTTTCTTATGTTGCAGGTACGGCACTGTTTAGGTCAGGCTCAGCAGGTGCCGGTGCACCGTGGTGTCACCGGTCAGCTCGGGATGGAAAGAAATGCCGATTATCTTGCCCTGCTGTACACCCACAATTTCCCCGCGGTAGCGGGCCAACACGTCCACCCCAGCGCTCGCCCGCACCATCAGCGGGGCGCGAATAAAGGCCGCACGGACGTCCACCTGGTTTCCCGGGTTACCCCAGCCAAGGGTGGTTTCGGCAGAATTGACCTGCGGGCCAAAAGCATTGCGTCGAACCGTCACACCTAGGCAACCAAGGGTTTGTTGGCCTGCTACCGGGTCTTCTACCCGGTCAGCCAGCATAATGAGCCCGGCGCAGGTGCCCAGAGTGGGTAATCCGCCGCTTATGGCGTCCATTAGGGGTTGACGCAGCCCAAAGAGACGGGTGAGACGGTCAAGAACGGTGGACTCGCCGCCAGGTAGCACCAGGGCGTCTAGACCCTCTATCTGCTCAGGCTTTTTAACTAACCGAACCTGCGCACCTAGGCTTTCCAAGAGGGTTGAGTGCTCGGCAACTCCACCCTGCAGGGCTAGGATCCCTACAGTTTTACCGGTTCCGGGTAGGTGGCTCATAGGCGCCTTCCTCTTGTAATTACAAAAAGTTGGGGAAACATGATTCCGGGTTTTTTACGGGTGGACGCAGGCGGTGGTGTGCCGATGACCTGGCTCGGGGCGAGCGTTCAAGGGTGCTCACCGGCAAACCGCCGCTCGTGTCTTACTTAGATGCCGAGAACTTTTGCCGGTTACCAGCCGCGCTCTGCCAGGCGGTGGGGCGCAGGCAGGTCGGAAACATTGATACCCACCATTGCTTCGCCCAGACCGCGGGAGGCTTCAGCTACCACGGCCGGGTCATCGTAGAAAGCGGTTGCTTTGACGATTGCCTTGGCACGCGCCTCGGGGTTGCCGGACTTGAAAATACCCGAACCCACAAAGACGCCGTCCGCGCCCAGCTGCATCATCATGGCAGCGTCCGCGGGGGTGGCGACGCCACCGGCGGTAAAGAGCACCACGGGGAGTTTGCCGGTGCGCGCTACTTCTTCGACCAGCTGGTAGGGGGCTGCCAGCTCTTTAGCCTTGACGTAGAGCAAGTCTGGCGCGGTAGCGTGCAGAGCCTGCAACTCGGCGATCTGGGTTTTGATGGTGCGAATGTGCTTGGTGGCTTCTGAAACATCGCCGGTGCCCGCCTCGCCCTTGGAGCGAATCATAGCGGCACCCTCGGTGATGCGGCGCAGGGCTTCGCCCAGGTTGGTAGCACCGCAGACAAAGGGCACGGTGAAGCCCTGCTTGTCGATGTGGTTGACGTAGTCAGCAGGTGAGAGCACCTCAGATTCGTCGATGTAGTCCACACCCAGGTGCTGCAGGATTTGGGCTTCAACAAAATGGCCGATGCGGGCTTTTGCCATAACGGGAATGGAGACGGCGTCGATGATGCCCTCGATCATGTCGGGGTCGCTCATGCGGGCAACGCCGCCCTGGGCGCGGATGTCTGCAGGCACTCGTTCTAGTGCCATGACAGCTACGGCGCCGGCGTCCTCAGCGATTTTTGCTTGTTCGGGGGTCACGACGTCCATGATGACGCCGCCTTTGAGCATGTCAGCTAGCCCGGTTTTGAGCAGGGGCGAGCCGGTGGTTTCGGTGGTCTGGTTTTCAGTCATGGGTTCTACTGTGCCCCAGATAACTGGTCTAAAAATAGTGCCAGTTTTGACAAAAGTTTTTAGACCACCTGTTAAGTTTGGTCCCACTCTTGCTTAGTGTCCACCAGTTCACTGGGGTTATGCCGCGAGACTTAAATCTAAGGGCTGACTGCCTGGATGAGCTGGACGGCTCCGTTAGAAATAGCGTAGCCACGGCCCTGGGTAATCTCAACGGGTGCCTTGCGCGGTAGGCGTGCGCCAAAGAGGTCGCCGTCAAGGTCGACGTTAGGCTGCAGGAGCACTCCGCATTTTGCTTTGCGCAGGGTTTTGGTCCAGTGGCTATAGAGCGTGCGTAGCTCGTCTGACCTGCCGGCAGCGATAATGCAGAGGCCCGGCAGGGGCTGATCTAGCAGGCTGCTAATTGACTTATCGCCATCAGCAAAGCCGTCGGCGTCATCAATGAGCAGCACAGAAGGGCCGGTAGATAGACGGAGCTGGGCTACTAGTGCCGGGATTTCGTCATCGCCCACGGCACAGTGCTCGAAGCCTTCTTGGGCTAGGGGGGAGCGGCGGGAGCAGATGGCCCAGATACTGGGCTGCTGGCCACCGTCTGCCGTATGGGCTTGTTCTAGGGCGTTACGAAGGGCCAGCAGGAGGGTGGACTTGCCAGAGCGGGCAGGCCCGGCAATTAGAATATGCTCACCCTGGTATGTTTCCAAGTAAACAGGTAGAAGGTTCTGCTCACCTAGTCCCACAGGTAGACGCCAGGGTTCACCTGAAACATCAGCATGAGCACCCAGCTCTGCCACCTTAACCTCGGTGGGTAGTTGGCCAATTACCTCGGGTTTAGGCTCAGCGGTAGGCCAGATAGCCTGGACCTTTCCTACCGCTTCAGCCAGGGAGGTATCGGGAGTTGCCACGTGCATTTGCAGCAGGTGCTCGACGCTCACGCATCGGCCTGCGATGGGCGCAGGGACGGTCTTGCCCTTGACGCCCTGGCCTGAGTAGTCGTAGGCATCGGCCAGGCGGTAGAGCCACTTTTGGGTGGTGACTTCATCCATAGCGGTGGGTATAGCTTTGATACGCGGGGTGGCGATGGCAAAGTGCATGCCCAGGGACGGGCCCTCGGCGTAGGCGCGGTAGAGCAGGTTGAGCAGAGTTTGCCCGTCGTAGTCGTCAAATTCATCGCGCAGGCTTGCCAGACCGTCAATGAGAATGAGCAGGGGTTTTTCGGGGGCTGAACTGGCGCGGCGGCGTTCTAGCTCTGCCTGCAGGAACCGCAAAAACCTGACGCGCTGTTCTTTAGCGCGCCCACCGTGCCCCACGTAGGCAATGGTGTGGGGCAGCATCTGTAGATCTTTGAGGCCGCCTGCGCCAACGTCCAGCACCATGATGTCTACTTCTGCAGGGGAACCATGGCGGGCTGCGGTGAGAGCCAGGGACGCCAGGGTGGTGGTCGTGCCGCTGCCGGGAATGCCAACCAGCATGAGGTTACCCTTGCCCAGATCCCAGCCTGTGGAGATTTGACGTTGCAGGTGGGGCTGATCGGCTAGTGCAAAGTGCAGGTGCTTGCCGTCAAAAGAGCCAACCGGCTGCTGGGTTTTACCCAGATCGGTGACGATGGGTTCTGAGAAACCGTCTAGGGCTACGCGCTTGCCCAGGGCTTCGGGCCAGACCTGGCGGGGTTCTACCAGCCCCAGCTCCTGGTGGGCTTGACAGATGGCGGTAATCAGTAGGTCTAGGTCGTTTTCATCCGAGATAATTTTTGGTTTATCGACCAGGGATTTCTGGGGCACCCCAAAGATGCTGCTGTCTCTCAGCTCTAGCTGTGTGGCACCTTCGACCGGAGTTTGACCGGTAACCAAGGCAGTCTGAACTGCCGAGATGTCCTCTTGGCCCAGTTTCACGTAAGCGCGGCCCATCTGGGTACGTTCAATGGCCGATGCGTCGGGCACGCCGATAACGTTAGAGGAGTCCTCTTTACTCTGCACGCGCAGGGCCACGCGCAGGTTGGTGTTGGCGAGAATGTCATCATTGACCACACCGGCTGGACGCTGGGTCGCCAGAATCATGTGCACACCCAGGGTTCGGCCCACTGCTGCCACGTTGACCAGGGACTGCAGCACGTCGGGGAAGTCCTTGGCCAGCATAGCGAACTCGTCGATGACCAGCAGGATGCGGGGCATAGGCTCGGGCGGGTTGGTGGCCATATAGTCTTTGATGTTATCGACGCCTTCACCCGCCTGGGAGAAGAGCACCTGGCGGCGGTGCATTTCGGCGTCCAGGGCCCGCAGGGCTCGGTCGGCGAGCTGTTCGTCCAGGTTGCTGATGGTGCCGATGGTGTGCGGTAGTCGTTCGCAGGCTTTGAAGGCGGCGCCGCCCTTGAAGTCGATGAGAATGAAGTTGAGCTCATCGGGTGAGTTGCGTGCGGCGAGACCTGCCACGAAGGTGCGCAGGAATTCGCTTTTGCCGGAGCCGGTGGTGCCACCGACCAGGCCGTGGGGTCCATCGCGCACAATATCGAGCACTACCTGACCGTCGTCGCCAATGCCGATGGGGGCTGAGACCCCGCTCTTTTCTTTCCACAGTTTTTGCACTTTTTGGGCGGTTGCTGGGGCTAGGTCAAAGAGCTCTGGGGCGCGTACCAGGCGGGGCAGGGCAGCGCCGGGGATGACCAGTTCGGGGTCATCGAAGTGGGCGAGCTGCATGGCGGCTGTCTCTGTCTGCTCGAGCCCCAGCCCGGCGAGCACCACATCTTTGATGAGGGTGCGGGTTTCGGGTTCGAAGATTTCGGCGTCGGCGTCCTCTCGTACGCGCACGATGCTGGTACAGGAGGCAGGCAGCTGTTCTTCGGAGCTGGCGATTACGATGCCAGAGACTGTGCGTGGCTCCTGCTGGTTCCCAAAGCCCAGGGACCGGCCAGTGGTTTCTCTGCCGTATCCCAGGAGGTCACGGGCCGGGGCGTCGCGCCCTTCGGTAAGCACCTCGGAGTCCAACACCAGCACCAGAGCTGGGGTGATGAAGTGGTCGATGTTTTGCAGGATGTTGCGCAGCATCTCGGTGCTGGTTTGGCGGCCCGAGGCCATCCAGCGTCCGCCGGTGACGCTGCCTGCTTGGCGGGTGTGGGGTAGCCAGGACGCCCAGCCCCAGTCCTGCTCCTTGCCGTGGTCGCAGAAGAGGGCGAGGGTGAGATCGGCCGGCCCTGCGTGGGTGGCCACTTGTAGGGCCAGGCTGC
>NZ_JAYWLX010000014.1:0-13078 GCF_040946345.1 Rothia sp. LK2492
TCAGATTGCTGTCTTTGATACGCCCATCAAAAGCCTAGAAACCATCAAAAATAACGCCAATACGTACCCTAAGGATTTAGCCGGGTACGAGCATGCGGCATCTGAACTACTAGACCTTATAGGAGAGTAAGCCTGTGGCCGATAAAAAGAACCTGATGACTCGTTCAGTTCGAGTTGGGGTGCAGAAAGCTGATTTTAAGAAGGCCTTTACTCAGGGGGAGGCTGTGCCTAAGAAGCAGTTGACTATTAAGTTGGATGAGCCTCGGCATCGGAAGCTGAAGACATATGCGAGTCAGAATGGGGTAACTATTACTGAGTTGATTAGTGGTTATATTGATAGTCTGTAAATACAGTAAGACATTTATCTGTATATACAGATAAATGTCTTACTGTGAGTTGTCTTTAGGTAGTCGGGCTACTTGGTGGCTAGCTCATGCCCTTGGGCAATGAGGATTTGTGTGAATCTATCCTTCCACTTACCGCTATGCACAATTCTATCGACTTCACCAACATGGTTATTCATCAGCGTAGCCCTTGTCTTCTTGCTGAGCTCTGACCAGTTCTGATAGAGAACGTAAAGAGCATTCCCATAGAAGAAATTCTCCAGAGCAACGAGATCTTCTTTGTATTTATAGCCGATATATTGAGTCCGCCCTGAAGTTCCAAAGATTATCTGAGATGGGGCCGTCTCTTGAATCATATCGACACGGTCCTGCATCAATTTTCTCTCAGTTGAGCTAATTCCTCTGGAGTGTGCGAACTTCTCAAAAATTGCATGAGGAGTATCAAACTCAGACACAGAGAAGAACTCCCATGAGATTTGGAAGCTTTCCTCCCACTCTGCCCTAGAGAGTTTTGAAGGACGAGGGAATGGGGTGCTCGCAACTGCTTCTTGAATAAGCGAGGCTGCCATTAGCAAGTCAGGACTCTCAAAGCTTGTGGATTTATCAAAGGGGAAATTGACATCGACCATTACATCCCAGAACTGCCCTTCCTCGTCCCACTGCAAAGCACTAACACGAGAATTGAATTGAATATCTGAGTGCAACCCGAGACGGGTGGCGAAGTGCTCCAAATACTCGCGCACCTCACCACCCGTCGGGAAGCGTTCCTTCCAGTTCCAGGTATCAATGACATCCTGAGAGAGTTAGGCAGTAATACCGTGACTTGCAGTCCGTTCGGACTCCGGGATACCGATTGCTACTCCAGGTACCGCCGAGCGCAGTGCCGGCCTCTAGTAGCAGCGCATCAATGTTCTTCGTTAGAAGTGATTGGAGCATTGCAAGACCGCTAAAGCCGGCCCCAATGATGACAACTTCACGCGGTACGCCTGCGGAAGCTTCTGTAGTTTGCGTCGTGGTCATCTTGTGTCCTCTCTCAGGAAATCAACCCGATTTATCCGTTATTCACGGATTCGGAAGGGCCCCAGAAGTCGTCTTCTGCTGGACCATCGGACGAGAACAGATGCACAGCTACGATCTTGCCTTGCTGCACGGTAATGAGGTCAGTTCCCGCTTGGTCAAGCTTGACATCGCCGCGGTCACCGGTGAATTGAACTGGGGCAACCACAAGATCGCCATTGACCATCAGTGGGCCGGTCGGAGCAATAGCAAAGGTGCCCTGGCTGACAGTCATCATTCCGCCAATCAAGGCGTACACAGCATCCGGACCAACGTGGGTACCCGAGAAACGGTTTTCCCCCGGCTGGAACCACTTAACATCAGGGTCAAGGTAGCTGAGGGCATCTTGTACACGGCCCTCGGCCAATGCACCAAAGTACTTGGAAACAACCTCAATAGGGGGTGTCGTCGACGTAGTCATGGATCTTTCCTCCAAGAAATAAATTTTTTTTGCTGACCTTCCTATGGTTACAATTGGTTACCTGTTACCTCAACGTAACTATCAGGAGAATTGGTGAAAGGATGTTGATGACTGCGACGAACTGGAATGTGATGATGGCGAAATGTCCTTCGCGTACCTCACTCGCGAGAATCGCGAATAAATGGACGGCCATGATTGTCATCGCGTTGTCGGATGGGCCCTTGCGATTCAAAGAGATCAAAGCAACGGTGGAGGGGATCAGCGGCAAAGTACTGACAGACACACTCCGAGCTCTGGAACGTGACGGAGCGGTTTCTAGGACGTTTTACCCTGAAATGCCGCCGAGAGTGGAGTACCACCTCACTGAACTAGGTCAAACCCTATCCGAACCTCTCAACGCGTTGCGAGTATGGTCGGAGACATACTTTGATGCCGTCCAAGATGCACGCGACGCATATGACCGGGCATTAGAGCCATCCGAGGGACGGCTTCTCACGAGTATCTAGAAAATACCCAATACAAATGACAGAGTTGTCACTAGCGGCCAGACCAATGGGGACAATCGAAAGCTAGACATGGCAGAAAACTACCGACTCTCACACCAAGCGCCAGGACCCGAAGAAGACGGAACCACCATCAGCCTGGACCAAATCGGCAGCACCAACGACGAAGTCTTCCCACCCGACGTACTCAACAACCCCAAAAACTACGGGCTCAAACATCCGTCCACTGCTGCGGCTCTGAACGAAGCACAGGACAATCCCGACGCCGAGATCCGTATCTGGCGAGCCGTACCCAACGGAGTAACCACCATCAACCCAGGTGACTGGGTAGCATTATCCAAAGAATACGCAGCTGCGGAAGCCCGTTTCGAAGGATCAACCATTATCTAAGCCACCGCTCATGCACGGGATCTTTGGTCTGAAGGGCTTCTGGAGGAGTGGGGGTACAGCGGATCGCAGCCACTACAATCCGCTTCTGTCTCGAATGTTCGAGAGAGAACCAAAGAAAACTTTCCTCCGGGAAATTCGGACAGATTGACTATGCCCCGTACCAACGAAACAGCGCTGGGTATTGCAGTGAAGTACCCCCGTCAGTGGACTGAAATGGAACGAGATAACTAGTTCGCCGATATTTGGAGGATGGATCGAGAGCGATCTGTCCTCCAAATACTCTGCTGGCCTGTCTAGTATCCGGTGAGTGAGATGCTGCGCAGCAGTGGGTCCAAGGCTCGCACGGATACTAGACGCGGCGAAACGGTATGCGGGGTTCCCGATCGTCCGAGTAGCCGCAGCGATCGTCATGGAATCCTCATCGTGTCATTGAGGGTGGCGGCACGGGTGGCAGTCGTGCTCAGTGAATCGACGCAGTTGCGCCGGGCTCGGCGTTCTCCCTGCTCGGCATAGCCGGGCCACTTGTGCTCATCCCAAGTGCGCCAGGATCCATTACCGGTAAACTGGCGTGGTGAAACCATTCCTTTACGGGCTTGACCACTCGAGCCATGACTTCAGTGAAGCGAGTTCGTTAGGGAAGAGCATCTTCACCAATGCCTTTCCCCTTGCGCTGGCGCAATATCTCGCCGTAGAGCGGAAGCTGCCCATTCCCATGATCAAGGCGACGCTCGACAGCGCAGACAGACTCTCCACCGAGCACGTAATAACCGCGTGGAGTGAGATCATCGGTACCGAGCCTGATCGCGCTCATTTCGAGTTCGAGGGTATCTACAAGGGCTACGGCAACTACACGCACACCAGTGCGAATAAGGGCGATGCCGTAGTGATCGAGCGCGGCACCGGTGAGCACCCTCTTTGGGACGATAGTGGGCGGGGCGATCATACTCCTTGTGTATTTTGTCTTTTCACCGGGTGAGCAAGGCAATTGTAGTCTTAGCGCTTTTGTAGGTTGTCAAGGGCGCCGGTGGCGTCGCTGACGCGATTCGCGTACCGCTACCGCTCACCCTGTGACAACCTATAAGCGCTAAGGCTGGGCGCTGCCTGTTCCCGGTGAAAGGCAAAGAATGAACAACAAATAGCGGTAATAGGGTGGGGTAGTGCCTAGTGATATGTACGTGGTTTAGTTCCGATAATTACAAGAGCACTAAAACATCCGAAAACACCTCCTGCGGGGTCCGATAACCAAGACCCTGATGCAACCGGCGTTCATTCCACCAAGACACCCAGCCAGCCGTCTCAGACTCCAACCGAGCCACAGAATCAAAAAGACGATCCTGCACCATCTCACACTTGTAAGCACCATTGACGGACTCAGCCAACGCGTTATCATACGAATCACCCGTAGAACCCACCGAAAGCTGCACACCCAGCTCCTTCAAATCAGCAGTGTAACCCTCCGAAACATACTGCGACCCGCGGTCAGAATGATGCACGATTTCCGTGAAATCAGAACCATCCCTCTTCGCTTCAAACAAAGCCTGTCTCAAAGCCGTCAGAGGCATCCCCAGAGTATGCATCGTCGAAGACACACCCCAACCCACAATTTTCCGTGAGAAAACATCAGTAATGAAGGCCGTATAGCAGAAGCCAGAATACGTTCTCACATACGTAAAGTCCGCTACCCACAGCCGGTTCGGAGCGATAGCAGTGAAGTCCCGTCTGACTAAATCAGGGTGGTCATCGATGGTTTTAGCTGCCCGGGTAGTGATGGGTTTACGAGCCCGATGAGAACCAGCAATACCTGCTCGTTTCATCAACCGATACGTCTGATCCCGACCGATGTTCCAGCCGACCCGGTTCATGGCGTGCCACATTTTGCGCACACCATAGACTGAATAGTTTTCCTGGTGGATTTTCATCAGCTCAGGAATCAGCAACTGATCCTTCAAAGTACGTGCTGCAGGAACCCGCGCCTTAGCGGCACGGTAGCCGCGGGAGGTCATAAAACCACCAGCAAGGTTATCTTGTAGTGCGGTGCAGGTGTTCTCAACCCCGAAACGATCCTTATACATATCAATGTAGCGGATCATCATAGGGCTGGGCGGTCGAGTTCTGCGCACGGACTAAGCTGACGCGGTGCGCAGGATCTCGTTCGTTCGCTTCAACTCAGCGTTTTTTTGCGCAGGCGCCGGTTTTCTGCTGCCATATCGGTGGTGGTGTCGGGGGCGTTGCCAGCATCGATTTCGGCTTGTTTGTGCCATTTTTGTAGAGTTTCGGTGCCGATTCCGAGTCGTTCGTTGATTTCCCGGCAGGCGGTGTAGATGCCTGTCTTGGGGTTGTTTTCAAGTCGGTCGGTGAGGGTTCTGAGGGCTCGTGTTTTGAGTTCTTGGGGGTATTTGGTGGGCATGGGTTTTGTTCCTTTGTTGTGTTTGTTTCTAATTTACGGGGCGGAACTAAACCCAGTACATATCATGTCTGGTTGGAACTATCTGTGGTGTCATTTTGTAGTTATTGCCTTTCAGCAACTCTAGAATACTTGTATGACGCAATGCACAGCACCTGTCCGGGGGCACAGAAGTCCTAAAGCTCGAAGAGAATGCCCTGTATGTGGAAAAAGCAGCATATATAACTCCCCCAAAACATTCTCCCCCTACCCCGCAGTTTATTCAGAGATTGCCAGGGCTAGACCGACCACCAACACTAAAAAAATCTCCGGACACTCCCCGCAAGTAACAACCAGCAAAACTTCTCGTACTGTCCAGTGGCTTATTGAACGCCCCACACATCTTGAGCAAATAGAGTGGATAGCTAAGCAGATAAGCGAAACCTCAGAAGCACTACTCCAAGAGTACGGACCACGGTATCAGGGTCTAACACACCATCTTTGGTGCGATATCCTCGCTGCGTTAGCCTCTGCTCTTGAGGAGACACTTAAAAAAACTGACTATCTGATTGATGTGACGGCAGAGAATCTTGCTAACTATGTATGCAAACTGGTAGTTGAATCCCGAAACGATAGGGCAGGGACTAGTCGAACATTTTTCCGTCGGATGGCCTGCCTAATAAAACCGGGTCAAAAGAACCTTGACGAAATTATCCTGAAGCAAGCAACAAAAATCTTCATAAAGAAGATTTTCCAGAAGTGCACTTTAGATCAGCGTACGGCTATTGAGGCTTTATTGTTTCAGGTGCGTGTTCTAGCGCTCACGTTCTGTCCTGCGCCTGAGAAGCATCATGTCGTCTGGAAAAGTTGTGCAGTGCCAATTCTAGGAGACCAAATTACCGGGAATTTGATCGAGGAGATCGACGAATTAAAGCAGTTAGTGCGGTATCGCGGAGGACCCATACTTAGGGATCTATAATTGTACTTAGGGGTTCTTGTACCGGCCCTTGCTCTCAAATGCAGGATGAAGGGTAGCTCTCGGGATATCTCACGTTTATCCTCTGCCCTCTCTTCGAACTACTACTATCAGCAACGAGAACGCCAGGCCCGCTCACAACAAACCTTGTGGCTATAAAGATTTATCCCGGGTGATCAAAAGGATTCCCGCACATAAATAAAAGGACCCCCACCCATGGGCGGGGGTCCTTCGCTACAGCTACCCCGGTTCCCCAGTACTTGAGGGGAACTAGTAGCCTCCCGTAATCCACGACCTTTTTATCGGTCTACCGGTTTCTGCTTTCAGCATTAATCAAACTGTGACCTATATGAACCATTAGGAGCATTCAAGTGCCAAGTAAACGAGAAAGCCGGAGTCAGCGAATTGCGATTGACATCTACGGGGGAACGACACGTCGCAAAAATATACCCGTTCGCAAGGCTTTTATTCGAAACGACTCTGAGGAGACGCCCTTTCAAAAATTGTATGTAGGAGGAAAAAGTGGTGCCTTGGTAGTCAAGCTCTACTTGCTGATAATCGGACGTGCATCAAAACCACCATTTGAGATTGCTGATACTCCTGCCTCTGGTTGGGCTCGCGCCTTAGCCCTTCCGGACCCTCGGGGAAACGGAGCTAGAAAAATAAAAAATGCACTCAAAAAACTTGAAGAGTTAAATTTCATTGAGCTCCTCACCATTCCGGGGAAACCTTCTATCATCAGGTTGTTGTCTGAATCTGGCAATGGAGAATCATATGAGACACCTTCTAGATACTTCTATGAGAAGCAGAAGATAGGCGAGTCACATGTGTATTTCAAGATAAGTGGCAAGCTATTGATAGAGGGACACTTCCAGCAGTTGTCAGGTTCTGGTTTAGCTATGCTGCTCATCCTGGCAGCTGAAGAGGCATATAAAAAACCTGTCTGGTTTTCGACTAAGGAATTTCCAAAAAGGTATGGGATAAGCCCTGCTACAAGGGCAAAGGGAACTAAAGAGTTACAGGAAAACGGAATGTTGAGGGTTTCTAAACAGTATTTAGACGAGTATGGACGAACGGTATCTATGAAAACTCAGCGAAGAAGAAACGTCTACAGACTAGTTGACGTAGCTGAGCCTTACCCTGAATAGAAACCTTGCAACAGTTACCTACATGACTGGAAAAAAACTAGGGTTTTTTCCTTATGACCTTGGGGATGAATTCCTGCCCAGCGAACCACGACGCTGAGGCCGGGTCTAAAGCATTCAAAAGTCTCGCTGCACATCTATGAAAGTGCATTAGCTCTCCGGTGTCTAATAAAGGCTCTAGATGAGATGCTCTATTACGTGCGTACCTAAGATGTTGAGACCAGTAAAAAATACTGTTTCTTGGTTTAGAGAAGTGAGCACCTAGCTCACTATTCCATATATCAACACGAATATTACTTGCATTCGCGTTGGGGTTGGGGAGTAGTGATGTCCAGGTACCGAAAGTCAACCCAGCAACATAGTCGTCATGGGTAGGGTTTGACTTCGAAATATCGTTATTGATGTTTTTCATAGAACTTTTGCTAACGTCCCTTAAACATTTCCTCTTTGGTGGCTCAACGATACTATTTTTTAGTTTGGGGGCCGGATCGATAAGCTATTCTGAGCTGTAAGGGCTAGTTCTGTTGGGCTCTAGAAGGTAGTTTTGTTTAGTGTTCCAGTTTCCTAGAGCTAAATTCATAGTATTTCTGAGATAGACTTCCACCAGTGAAGTCGTTGAAGTAACCGCTGCAGCTGCTTCCAAGTTCCACAAGTAGAGTTCCAGCGCTCTTGCTTGGTCGTTCGATGCGGCAGACAGGTAGGTTGATAGCCTTGCAGAACCTATATTAGAAGCTATGGCATGTTGCGATGAAGGTTTCATTGCACTTCCTCTGTCTTTTATGTATAGTGTTGAATATAAAGCGGATTAAAACCCGTAGCATTGAGAGTCTTCGCCAGATGTAAATTCTGGCGGGGCTCTTTTTTTATACCTTACTGCTTCGCTTGCGTAAGTTAACTTTGTGGAATCCATCCTAGTGACTTAGATCCGCATCTTTCCGATACTACCAAGTGAGTAAAAAGGTGTTCAGGTATGCCCAAGATAGCAGGGGCTGAACATCATAATGCGTAGAGAAACGATCCTGCAGATGAATTACACCAGCACGGCTACAGGGACCCACACTTGATGAGTCCATATCACCTTGTAGCCTACTGGGGCGGCGACTTCTCCAGATTTACGGCATCATCCTGCTACGGTGCATCATTGCCTCAAACCTTTAGCAGAGAAGCTCCGGTCATTAGGAGCTAATTTTTCTCTGGTTAGCTCTTCAGAACAGGTTGAAGACTTGATTAATTTTCACCTAAAGAATCGATGGGGCAATAAGGATACTTGGTAGACAGAGGGCTCTTCGTACTGATTCAGCGGTTCTTTATTCAAAGAGAGAACCAACAACCCGCGCCGAAGAATTCTCCAACTTCGACCGAGCATGATCATAACGCCTCGTCGTCCGAGGATCCTTATGACCCAAAGAATCCTGCAAATGATGCAAAGCCACCCCCATCTCCAAAGCAAGAGTCGCATGAGTATGCCGCAAAACATGCGCCGAGACCGTCTTACTCATACCAGCCCTCAGCGCCAATTTACGCAAGAGATCATCAACATTAGTCCGCTGCCAAGCCCTACCGGTGCGGGTAACAAAGATAAGGGCAGATACCTCCTGATGCTGCATGGTTTGGACTTCTTCACCGCTTGTTCCACTGAGTTGCCGTAAGTTGGCCAGGGTGTGTTCTGGTAGGTAGACAGCTGCTCGTTTGCCGCCTTTGCGGGTAATGAGAAGTCTGCCTGGGGATAGATCTGTCTGCCTGATGCCCAGGGCTTCACTGATGCGCAACCCTGTGCTTAGCAACAAGTCCACCAATGTTTGAGACCTGAGGGAGTGTTCGGTGGCTGCATCGAGCAGACGGATGGCTTCACGTTGGGTGAGGGCTTGGGTTGCGGTGAAGTCTGGGTCGATGGTGGGTCTGCGGATGTATTCGGCTGGGGATTTCTCAATCACCTCATCCAAGAGAAGAAATCGGTAGAAGGCTGAGATGGCTGCTAAGCGGCGGGCGACCGATGCATTGGATCCGGCGGTCTGTTCTTGAAGCCGGGTGAAGATATCCAGGTGGGTCCGCGTAACTTGCAGGAGGTCTAGGTGTGCGTGGTCCAGGAAGTTGCAGAAAGTCTTTAGGTCATGCAGGTAGGCCTGTTGGGTGTTCTGAGAGGTGTAGGAGATGACCCAGGAGGTGATCAGCGTTCGGTATTTCACGAAGTTGGGCGTGATTGAGTGTGCTGGTATCAACTCTGTTGGTTGGCTGTTGATTGCAGCAAGTTCACTGGACACTGATTGGACGCTTCCTGGGTGGATGGGGCTTTAGAGACCCCTGCCACACAAATATGATGCCAGGGACTCCTAAACCCATTTTATGGGACATAACGTACATTATGTCTAATAATTATGGGATGCCAAGACACCTTTGCAGATGACGAGCTTTCATCCCGCCCGATACCTTTGCAGCAAAAGTTAGCCGGCAAGGAAGCAGCCTACCGGAATGCGATTCGAGCAATATATGAATGAGCTCAGAGATCTACACAGAAGTTAGCGACAGACAAAAATTCTTTTTAAGACCTTTCCGTTTGTCAGCTTCTTCCTAATGGACATTTAGAGCATTCAGCTAGAAACCCTGCATCTCAACCCGTACCCAGAAAGGCCCTGGCTGAAAGATACCAAATGCATAGCACTCAAGATCTTTTCGTTATTAAAAGCTTCAGGCTTCTGATAGCACTCTTGAAGCCGGGAGGGATTACGCTCTGCCAGTCTCAAGAGCAAAGTCCATTGCTGCTAACGGCACAGGTATCGAGTGTGCTTACTGATCATGTTTGCAATTCCCCGTGAGAGGCATAGGAGAAGTCCAGGCACATACCAATGATGCTTTCTCACAGCATCCTGAAAATTGAGACCCCTACCACCAAACCAGAGAGATTGAGTCTTGCATCACTCATCTATATGGTTTACGATACATTATAGAGGATTATCCTCTAAGCCAAAATATTCATTTTTCTAGGAGGCACCCATGGGTGAACTTGCGAAACGAATTCACGAACTACATCTCGAAGACCTGCGTAATGTCCATATGGATTGTTGCGCAGAGGTTCGCTAATCAAACGCGTTTTGGGTCGAGCAATTGCTCGACCCAAAGCAATTTAAAAACACGGAAGAGCAACAGGAAAATGAAATGTTGATTTCGAAAGAATACTACGACATTGTTTATAGCAGGGTTCCAGAAAGAAGCAAGGATACATTTAATAAAGATTTAATCGAGTGCTTAAAATACCTTGCAATCATGTCCTTAACCAAGGGAAGAAGAATAGTTGTTACCCCGGAAGTGGATGACGTATGGCACGAACTCATAGTTCAAACTAAAAATTATGAGAATCTTTGCAAAGCATTGCCCGGTGAAAGATTTATTCATCACACATCAATAACCCCTTCCGAGTATGAAGGAGTTGTTGGCAGCAAAGAGTTTGTAGATGAATTCCTAAAATGGATACCAGACTACATACAGAACTTTGGTAAATTCACCGAAGAAAATATTAAAAGATGGACCGTAGCACAGTTTTTAATAAATAATATTAAGATTCCGATTGATGAACTTAATAATCTAGGAGATAAGAGCCAAGCAGAGGTAAAGTTCGACTCAGACTGGGTAAAATATTTTAATAATGAAATCAAAAAAATTTCCAAGTATTAAAGATTTAGAAATTCTCCCACCTGCGGGAGTGGATTATGCCTTAAATTCTTTATCAGTAAATCAAAAAATATTATCTGATATACTGCATCAGATATCTCCATATTCTTTGAATAAATACTATGATTTGAATTCTGACGATTTCACAGAGCAGGCGCTATCTGTATTTACCAAAAGAGATGACATAAACTTATGTTTCTTCAAGGGAATAAGGGACTCTTTAGCATCATTAATAATTGAACTAGATATAAATTTAGTAATGTTTCCGGAGAATTCTTACCCTGGCAATAGACAAGTCTGCAAATTTACAGGTGTTAATTATTTAACCTACGAAGATAGCAGTCAACTTGATGAAATTCTTAGAATTTATGATTCGAGTCGCACTTTGGTGGTATGGGAGGATCCTGGAAATCCTATAGATAGGGGTAAGTTTAATTTCAATAGCATAATCAAATCTCATGTTTTAGTTGACTGTGCCTACCGTTTTCCTACCTTAGATGTAGAAGAAAATACTGATTTATTAAAATATCTTAGAAAAAGCTTTTATATCGCATTCGGACTTTCAAAATCGGTTTCGCTTCCAGGTTCTTCATTGTCCATATTAATTGGCTTAGGGTCTATTAGCAAAAATACCTACCCAATAAAGTGGGATATATTCCAGGCGTCTGTTGCTACCACATTTTTCAATCAGCAAACGATAGATACTATCTACAGAGACGTATACAAGAAATCTCTCATAAAATACAGGGCTAAAGAGAATATTTTTATTCTCCAAAACATACCTGTCTTAAGTATTTGTAATCCATGTTTTATAACAATACCTGTGGAGTATTGCTCTGGTAATACAGGAAAGAAAAATTATCCAAAAGAGAGATTAGTGAGATTGACTCTATCATGATAGGTAATCACCTGAATAAAGATTTTATTTTAAAATCATCAGCTATGGCTTCCACAAATTTCATACAGTTTGCTTCGATTTCAATTATTTTGGTTGCTATATCAAATCATTCAGGTCATGAACAAGCAGCTGCCTATGGTGTAGTTTTGTCGCTGTACAGTTTGCTTTTAATGCTTCCTATAGGATTGATGATTTGGCAAATATCATCTTTTATCCCCGCCCTAATTGCATTTCGTAAATCGCAGGGGGAAATTAAAGAAAAAAAACTGAGTGAAGTTTTTTTACTAAACAGAACATTCAAAAAATACAATATTTTTGTATCGCTAGGAATGCTATCTATATGGATTCTGATATCTATTTTAACTCTAGGTTTTGACCTATTACCGTCGTATGGAGTTCTGCTAAGCATTCTTCCAGGTATTATAGTTTCTCCATTTGGATACTATTATCAAGGAAAATTGCAAACAGCTCAGCATGAGAAGGAAATCCTAAAAGGGGCTTTGGTAGCTGCATTATTTAACATTATCTTAGTTTATGCATACCTCATATTTTTCAAAACTGATTCCATACATGTTGATCTCACCTTTATAGGGGCGTCACAAAGCTTATCAGGTATACTTCTTGTATTATTTTTAGCAAAAAAGGCAAGAACTCTCTCTAGCGAATTTTTAGAGATGGGCAATTCCAAAATATCAAATAAAATAGATCTATCCATTCTGGTCAAAATAATTTCTGGATCAGTTGATGGCATAATTCTCTCAGCAATATTTAGCATATCGATCATAATAGCCTCACACAACAGTCCTTTAGATGGATTTATAATATCTTTAGTTGTTTCTATTATGAGAATGATTGTTATACCTTCAAAACAATTCGGTCTTGTCGGCGGCCGAATGCACGCAACGGGGCAGTTAGATAGTATTGCAACAATTATTGTCTCATCATTTTTATCCATCTCTACCATAGCACTGCTTGTATTGCCGGCATATCTTTCTGTATCATCAACACAAATTCCAGTTTTCATTTTGCTGCTGATGCTAATCCAGATAGCTCTTGAACCCGCTTCAGGTGTTATGTATGGATTCATAAAAGTTAGGTACGGTCCAACCAAAGGTATTTTTTCTTTAATTTTCTCATATATATTTATGGGCCTACCGCTCTTGCTGACATCTTATATGATGAATTTCTCGAGTGCTGAATTTATATGGGGAATACTTTTCAGCATAAGAATTATATTTACAATATTGGTGATTAGGAGTGTTATTGTTTTGAAAGCAGGTTCTTAAATAATATATT
>NZ_JAYWLX010000015.1:0-9240 GCF_040946345.1 Rothia sp. LK2492
AAAGCTATCGCTATCAAGGTCAAGGTTGCTTAATGCGCTAAATTTTTCCTCTCGGGTGCCGTGCAGGTCGATGTATTTAATCTCAGCTGATTCAGTATCGTCGTTTTCTTTATTGCGGATAAAAAGACCAATCCCAACGGGAGTTTCGATGTTAAATACGGCGTTTTTTGCAGGGGGTTGCATGCCTTCTGGGGTGAGATTAATAATCCAACCGCGCGAGGTATTACGACGTATCCATTCACGCATACCTTTAAACCCAGGGCCGTTAAGGTATCCAGTCGCTGTAATAAAGCAGACCACACCATCTGTGGAATGGGGGATGCTTTCAAAGACTTTCCACATCGCCCAACGCCAAAAATAAACATAAAGGTTTTTCAGCACATATTCGTATCTGCCATTGCCTTCTTTGCGGAAATCATCAAGCGGTGCATGGTTACTATTGGCGCTGCCTTTTTCGACCCAGCCGCCCAGGCCTTCGGACTTGTCTTTGTAGGGTGGGTTTCCGATACAGACTTGTATCGGAGTTTCTAGTTTGACGCGGTTCGCGCGCTGGCGTTGCTGTGCAATAAGTTGCAGCGTATAGCTTAATTCGCGGTTTGTCCCCGACTGTGGATCTTCGAGAGTATCGGCGACGTAAAGGTGCATTCCGTTTTCGGGAAGCTGGCCACCGAATTCTTGGATAGCTTGGCTCAGACGTAACTCAGCAACAGAAAATGGTCCTGATTGCAGTTCGATTCCGTATAAGCGCTTGGCCACGGAAGTTACCGCATCAGCAACAGCGCCAGGTCCGTACTTTTCCGCTTGGGCTGCAACATGCTGAACAATACTCAAACCGTAGGTGCCGGTACCCATTGCGGGGTCGATGACCGCAACCGAATCTGCGGATAGCCCCTCGGGAATGGATAGATACTTTTGTAAGGCTTGGTCGGTGAGCCGGGTCATTGCGGCAACGACTTCAGTGGGTGTGTAGTACGAGCCAGACTTCTTGCGCAGGGCTGGGTCGTAGGTATTGAGGAAGTGCTCGTAAAGATGCAGATAGACATCTTGATTACCGCCAGAAATGGCTCGCCAGTCGGTCGCCGAGAGTGTACGGATAATAGTCTCTAGGACTAATCCAACTGTTGAGCCTTTAATATGCTCGGTTAGCAAGTCCAAAGAACGCCCTAGCAGGCTGTGTTTAGATTGCAGTCCTTCGGCAATATCTCGCAGCTGGATATTGTTAAAGTCCATTCCGTCAGATAGGGCAATAACTAGGGCAAAGACAACTGTTTGCGCGAACCCATCTGCGAACTCTTCATCAGTGGCGTTCGGATACAAACTGGCACGCCAGTCGCGTTTCAGGCCGATAAATGGATAGGAGTTTTCTTCTCGTCCTGTAGCTTTTGCATTGCGCCGGTTGGCTTGAAGTGATTCCAGGACTTCTTCACGCAACAACGCTGCAAGTGGTGCAATAGTGTCCACTAGGCGAGTAACTGTTGTAATCGGTGTGGGAGTCCAGGACAAAAAGCTCGACAATACGGTGTCTAGCTCCGGTGGCGCAGCGATGGCGCCTTTGAACTTGGTTAACGAGGACACCGGTAAGTGCGCTATGGCCACGAGTTCGCCATAGCGCCACAACCGCCATTCCAAACCATTCGTGTGCAGCAGATTAGGCAGCTTACTTAGGCGTTTCCACTGCTTACCGTTGTGCGTGGTCTTGCCGTATGTGTCTGGGTCTAGAGAAGTCCCGGGCTTTTTTAATTCCACGTGGCCAGACATTAACCCATCGATCCGTACACCAAAGTCTGGGCGGACGTTGCCGGAGTCCTCCCGGACTTCGGCATGCAGGACTACTTTCCTGCTAAGAATCTTTTCGCCGTACTCGCGCAGTAAATTGTCTACTGGCGTAGCCAATGCGGCTTCCGGCTCTCCTGGCCCATTAAGACTGTCTTTAGCTGCCGCCCCGAATTGAGCCACGAGAGTATCGAAAACATCCATATCGTGACTATACAGCGACAAGCGAGCCTAGTAGGACACCCCAAGCCAGGTCAAAGGCTAGTTTTAACAACCTTCAAAGCTGCCTGAATCAGCGCGAGAGATAGTTATACAGTGTCGTTCGACCAATGCCGAGCCTGCGAGCAACCTCAGCCTTCGGAATACCAGTATCCACCCACTCTTGTGCCTGGGCAAGCTGTTCATCAGTCAGCGCTTTCGCGCGACCTTTATAAACCCCGCGGGCTTTCGCACGCGCAATCCCCTCCGCCTGACGCTCACGAATAATCGCACGTTCAAACTCCGCCACCGAGCCAAGCAACCCGAGCATGAGCTTGGCAATCGGCGTCGAATTCAACGAATACGTTTGACCCTCTTTCAGGAACTTCACCGAAACATCGCGGGCAGTGAGGTCGTCGACCAGGCGGTGCAAATCAATAAGCGAGCGTGCCAACCGATCCATACTCATAACCACAAGCTGGTCACCAGGTCGAACATAATTCAACGCCCCATCCAACCCAGGCCGGTCGGTGGACGAACCGCTGACAGTATCCTCGAAGATGCGAAAGCACTTCTCTTTCTTCAACGCTGCAGTTTGCCGCTCAAGATTCTGATCTTTAGAGCTAACCCGCGCATAGCCGACTTTTTGCCCGGAAATAACCTCGGAATGTTCAGGAATATCTAGAGGTAGTGACGGTTCTGTTCCATTATCCATAACCTAACCCTAGTGAACATGATGTTTGCGAGCGCTTTTGCAATTCAAAAACTGTTCTTTTGGGGTGTACTTTAAAAACGCTCGGAGGTAGGGTAACTCCCCCTCGTTGCTCAGAGACGAAATCCGCCAGCGGTAGCGGCGCGACGAGCCGAAGGTAGGACAAATACAATTCCAGTCCAGGTGCAGATGTCTTGCACTGTTGCGGCGCAGTTGTCTTCTTTTTCACCGCGTATCACCCGCGAAATTAAATTGATATAATTAGGCCCATGTTGATTTCAGGTACCGCTTTCTTGCGGTTGCGCTCTAACCGCTAAGGCGGTTTCCTACCCCGTAGGTTAAAAACCACTCCGGTCCTTTAGCCGGGCGGTTATTTGTCATGCCCGGCTCCTTTTCAACTCCAAGGAGCACACCTGATGTCTGCATACGGACACGGCCGTCACGAACATGGCCAAAATTTTCTCACCGACCACAAGATCATCAACTCCATCATCGATCTTGTAAAACAAACCTCCGGCCCCATCATTGAGATCGGACCAGGAAGCGGTGCCCTCACTCACCCGATGGCCTACTTGGGGAGGGCAATAACGGCAGTTGAAGTGGACGCAAAACTAGCTGCCAAACTCACACAAGAAACCTCCTCGGCGGCGGTCGAAGTGGTCCATGATGATTTCCTTAACTTCCGTTTACCCGCCACTCCCTGCGTCATTGTGGGAAATATTCCCTTTCATCTCACCACTGCCATTCTTCGAAAGTTGCTGCATGCGCCGGCATGGACTGACGCTGTACTCCTCATGCAGTGGGAAGTCGCTCGCCGCCGGGCTGGGGTAGGCGCAAGCACGATGATGACGGCTCAGTGGTCCCCATGGTTCACATTTCACCTGGGTTCCCGGGTACCAAGGTCTGCTTTCCGGCCACAGCCAAACGTTGACGGGGGGATCTTAGTGATCCGCCGGGTGGGTGACCCGAAGATTCCGATAGAGCAGCGCAAAGCCTTTCAGGCGATGGTGCACACCGTTTTCACTGCCCGGGGACGCGGGATAAGGGAAATTCTCCGAAGGGCAGGGTTGTTTTCATCACGTTCAGAAACACAATCATGGTTGCACTCGCGAGGAATCGACCCTGCGACCCTACCTCCCAGATTGCACACCAGCGACTGGATCGATCTCTTCCAGGTGACTGGTTCCTCTTCACCGCACCATCGACCAATTTCACCATCGGGAAGTAGTCAACGACCTCCTCAACGGAAAAACCGAAGCCGGCGGCGTTAATCCCCCCACCAAAACCGAATTGCACCAGTAGTACTAAAAGGTAAGCGAAGTCTGGCCGCAGACGCATCAATCACGGACAACTCGCGGGCAGCGTTGTACTCGGTAAGGAAGCTCATGTTCTCGACAATAGACCGCACCCGCGACATGAGTGCGGCCTATTCGAACAAGCATTGAGCTAGTTGTTGGTGAGTTTCGCGTAATTGGCAAACAGTAGCTCCTGGCGCTGCCGCTCCGAAGTGAGCTTGCGCGCCGCCCCCATTGCTTTATCCACTTCCCGGTCGAGCGCGTCATGCGCCTTCACCAGTTCTGGTGTCATAGCCAGCGGGTTGTAGTGCTCCGCGAGGGAACGCTCCGGGTGCAGTGCGCGCGCGGCGAGTACTTTCTGCCCAGCCTTAATAATCCGCTTGCGCGTCTTCTCATCGAGTTCTGGTACGGGGAACGTGTTCCACGTCAGTGTGTTCGCAAAACGCAGGCGAGATTCTAGCGGGCCCGAACCCCGGAAAGTGGACACGGGGATTTAATCAAGATGCGATAGTAAGTGTAGCTGATCCGGTGGCTTCGAAGGCGTTCGGCGAGCGGTAGCCGCACCACGAGTGCAAGCGCCTGGTGTTGTAGTGCGTGCACCACCGAAACACGTCCCGACGACATACGAGCTGACTTGGGAAAACGGACTCGTCCTGGAGGACTTCCCGTTTCAGCGTGGCGTTGAACGACTCCGCCAACGAGTTGTCCGCGCTCGTCCCGATCGCTCCCATCGACTGGGTGACACCGAATCGTTCACACAGCTTCCGGTATTGTCCAGAGGTATAGACGCTGCCATGATCGGAGTGGAAAATCGCCCCGTCAAGGTTGCCTCGGACCCCGTGGGCCATCGTGAGAGCTTCTTCGACCAACTCCGTGCGCATGTGGTCAGCGATCGCGAAACCGGTCAACTGCCGCGAATAGCAGTCGATGACGGTGGCCAGGTACATATTCGACCCGTCCGCGATCGGCAGGTACGTGATATCGCCGACGTAGATGGTGTTCGGTTTCTCCGCGGTGAACCGGCGTTTCAGCAGGTCGGGCATTTTCGGAGCCCGTTTCGCAGACACGGTGGTCTTCACCCGGCGTTTTTTGGTGTAGCCGAACAGGCCCATCTGGCGCATCAACCTGGCGGTGCGCTTGTGATTGAAAAGGTCGTCGTTGGCTGGATCGGAATTGATGGCCGCCGTCACGCGTTTCGCCCCGTAACAACCGTTCTCGGCCGTGAACACGGCCTTGATCCTCGCTCCCAGCACCGCGTCGTCAAGGACGCGTCGCCGGCGGGCAGGAGCAGCAGATTTCCATTTGTAATACGAGGACCGGTTGATCTTCAAAACCTCACATAACCGCTTGACCTCGTAGAGGCCTCGGTTGTCATCAACGAACCGGAAGCGGTTCACCAGTTCGTCTCTTCCGCGAAATATTTGGCCGCCTTGCGGAGGATCTCTCGTTCCTCCCGGAGCTTGGCGTTTTCGCGTTCCAGCACGCGGATGCGTTCGGCGTCGGAGAGTCCTTCAGCAGGCGTGCGTGCGCTGTTGGCTGCGGCAATGGGGCTGGCGACTTTTTCACCGTTGGCGTTGGTTTTGGTGCCGGTGCCGAAGGCGTCGAGCCAGGTGCGCAGGGAGTTGCGGTTGACCCCGAGATCGGAGGCGATCGCGTTGAGCGTTGCTCCGGGGGTCGACTCGTACAACGAGACTGCGTCGCGCTTGAACTGCTCGGTGTAGGTCTTGCGTGGCATGGTGGAAAGGTACCTCACTTCCCCAGCGAGATGCTGGTTTCAAGGTGTCCACCATCTGGGGGTCAGGTCCAGCCTTCCTCCAATCATCTTTTGCCAAGTAATGAACATTGACGAAGAAATCAACGCGAACTGTGACCTATCAGAATCTTCAACCGCAAACGCAAGGCTGGAGACAACTGTTCCTTCCTCAATATCCGCAGCTGTGAAGTATGGCCGGTTCTCGCTAACAACGGATGGAACGCAAAGGAAATCTGTTTGTGGCCGATAACGTTGTGCGAAAAGATGAGGAATCTTTGCCATGCTCCGTGTAGTAGGAGCCGAGGACGTTGTTCTGTAGGCGCGTACTTGTTCAATTCGTGAACGCAGAAAAGTACTTGCCTGAACGTCGGCGGGGTCGAGATCGACCATCCAGAGACACCACCGACTAAGGCCGCGAACAAGTTCTCGCGAGCCAACGTACGGACGTAGGTACTTTGCCGCTATCGGATCGTCCAAAGCTTCTTGCACGTCCTGGGCTTCAACTATCAAGCCACCTCCGTCTTTTGCCATTGCGCCTAGAACTGCGGGTTTAATCTCGCAGGAGATGGGCGAAGTCATCTTTTGGACAAGGACATTAGGGCCGTCGACGAGGTAAGCATTAATCACGCGCTCCACAGGCACAGCCACGGGGGCACTGCTGACATTCGGGTAATCCCAGAGCTGGGGGCGAGGTTCGTGTGCACGGTCGAAACCGACGATGACGCAGTGGACTGAGGCTTTACCGGGAGCATCGGAATCCCATGAGAATGTGCGATGGGCGAAGCGGATACGCCAACCTGCTGCGAAGATGGGGCCGAATAAAAGCGGCACTTGTTCGCCTTGGGTAATCGAGTTAGTTGTTACGAAAGCGAACCGTCCGTTACGGGTACTGAAAAGGTCAAGGCTTTTTATGTGCCAACACGTGACGTAGTCCAATCTCGAGATGTTTTTACGTCTCCATACAGCTTTCATTTCCTCGAGCTGCTGTTTTGTGCGCGTATCTTGACCGATAAATGGTGGGTTGCCAAAGATAAACGTCTCCCCCACTGCTTTGGGCAGCGCTTCCGTCCAGTCCAGGGCGAGAGCGTTTCCGTGGACGATGTGGGCGGTAATCGTAATAGGCAAACGCTGCGGCGGACGCCCCACCGCATTCGCCAACTCCTTATTCGCCTGATGATCCACCAGGAACATCGCCGTCTCTGCAATCTTTGCCGGCCACCAGTTCAGCTCAAATCCGTAGAACTGCCCAATCGACAGTTTCTGCTCCCACTCAATATTTAGCGACATACCCGTCTCGCCACGGCGCTGACGGATAGCCACGATAAGGTCCGTTTCAATACGGCGCAGTTCTTTATAGGCGGTGAGCAGGAAGTTTCCCGCACCACAGGCCGGGTCGCAGAAAATATGGGCAGCCAGTGAGTCGCGGAATTCTTCTAACTTGCGCACCGGGGTGGCGGGGTTGGAGACCAGCTTGTCAGCCTGGGCACGCAACTCGTCGAGGAAGAGCGGTCCGATGGTCTTGAGGATGTTGGTCTTCGAGGTGTAGTGCTCACCATCGCCACGGCGGGCTTCTTTCGACTTAACCAGCTGGAACAGTGAGCCGAAGACGGACACGTCGATTTTTGACCAGTCGAAGTCGCAGGCGTTGAGCAGGGCTTCGCGCATGGCGTAGTCGAAGTATTCAGGGTCGAGCTGTTCGGCGAAGATTGCGCCGTTGACGTAGGGGAATTTCGCCAAGGTGCCGGGCAAGCGCTTAGGCCGCTTGTCCTCCGGGGTGTTGAGGACTCGGAAAAGTTCGTTGAGCTGAGGTCCGAGAGATTCCGGGGTGGTTTCGTTGCGCACGAACGTCGTAAACAGGTGCGGGGTGTCCCACAGGCCTGCATCGTCGCCGAAAAGGAGGAAGAGGATGCGCGTTAGGTAGACCGAGGTGCGCATGACCCTTTCGTCTTCTTCCTCCGGGGTGGTTGGGGCTTCATCGCCCACGGCTTCGTCTGCCTCGTCGCCGTTCATGGCGCGGAACAGCTCGACCATCAGGCGTGAGGCCTCAAGGGAGGCTTGTTCTTCCTCGTGATAGGCCGAGGTCTCATAGTCCGCCAGGAACGCGAGCTGTTCCAGATGCTCGTCGATTTCGTCCAGGTCGAAGGTAACGTCCCATTCTGCAGAGTCGCCGACGTAGTCGCGGTTAAGGCGGGTGATGCGCAGGGTCTCGAAGTTGGAGCAGAGGACATAGGCCGGCATTTGTGAGTTCGGAATGGTGCCGCCGAGCAGGTAGTCGAGTGCTTGCTCGTGAGCCTTGTCCAGGTCGATACCGAGGGACTTGGCCTCGCCGATGACTTTGCCGGGGATGAACATGTCAATCTTGCCGGTGTGGCCGGTGGAGGCTCGTTTCGCGCTGCGCTGATACAGGTAAAGGTCGCGGGCGTTGACGCCGAAGCAGGCTAGGAGGTCACCCCAGAACTGTTGATCGTGGCTGGACTCGGTGGCGGGGCGGTTTTCTGCTTTCCACTGGTCGATATGGCCGCGCCAGCGGATTTTGAACTCAATGAGTTTATGGCGGATGGTGGCACGGTCAAAGACAGGATCAGAGAGCATGAACAAAGCATATAAGGTGCCCCGCCCATCAAGGTTTTTCTTGAGTGAGGTTTTACCTAACTGCCTAGCGGCAGGGGAACCGTATATTGCTTACGGCATTCACACCTCTAGCCCTGAAGCAGCCCCGCCTTCTTGAGGGCCGAAATGTGACGCGCTACGGTACTGCGCTCACACCCGATCTCTTCAGCTATCTGCTTCGCGGTAGGCGCTGTCCCGGTGTCGAACAGGACTTGCGAATAAATAGAGAGGACACGGCCGCGAGTGCTCTGTCCCTGGATTACTCGGCGTTTGTTCGCAGACGCCAAGGCTTCTCGCTGTGCTTGTGCGTACTCCCCTTCTGGGTCTGTTTTCCAGCGTTGTGCAGCCTTTTGCCCGCCTCTGCGTCCCATGGTGGCCAAGGCTTTGCGCTCGCTACTGGTTGCCTTTCCAGAAGCGCTCGAGCCGAGGGAGGCCGTGCTCTTGGATTGTGTCACGTAGCCGCGGACTCGTCGTGCCATCGTCTGGCGGTCGCGCATCGGGGGAAGCTCTGCGGGTCGGCCTGCGCCGCCGTGGGTGTGTGCGACGTTGTAGGCGTGCTCATAGGCGTCGATGATGGCTGCATCCGTGAGTCGTTGGCCGGCGGCGCGGAGCCTGTGGCCGGTCTTGAGGGCGTGGCGGAACGCGGTCTCGTCGCGGGCGGCGGTGCCCTCGGTAATCCAGAGCACGCGCACGCCGTCGATGAGCTCCGGGTCGTACTGGTCGAGTTCAGCGGAGACTTCCGCGTCCACGTCCTGGGCCAGTGCCTTAAACGCTTGTGCCTCTTCACGGCGGGTTTTCACCGCGTTAATGAGTTCCCGTCCTGACTTAAATTGTTGGCGTGGTGCAGCCTCGTACTGGTCTGTCCCGGCCAAGTCCCTCACCTGCCTTATCAAGTCACC
>NZ_JAYWLX010000016.1:0-8562 GCF_040946345.1 Rothia sp. LK2492
CTTCTCTTTGGCCAACGATACCCACGACGCCACCCTGGTTGAGGTTGGCCATGAGTGGGGCGCCTTTGAGGGTAAAGGAATCGTAGAGTTCTTTTGTTTCCTCTTCTAGATCCGGGTGGGCGCGTTTGTCGAGTTCGGGGCGCCAGTCCCGGTTGCCGGTTCCCACCCTGGTGAGCAGAAAGTCGGCGGAGTCTGCTCGGCGTTGCCAGAGCTGGGTTGAGGGTAGGGCGCTGCGGCGCAGCACGGTGGCGTTATCGGGGGTTAGTTCTTCTCTGCGGGCACGTTCTATCTCTGCGGCTTCTTCAAGGTCGCGCTCAAAGTCTGCCAGGGCGCCGGCAAACCGTTCTTCTTCTGCGGCCAGCTGTTTCTTGTAGCGGTGTTTACCTTCAAACCAGGTGCCGATGAGCACGAGCGGGCTGAGCAGGGCAAAGACCGCGAACCTGAGGTTACCCATGATGGTGACCATGGCAGCTGCCATGACTAGGGGAGCTAGCACCACTGCCAGGTTAAATCTGGAGTTTTCTGTGACCGGTTCTCGTTTGGGGGGAGTGACGTAACCGGGGAGCTCTGGCAGGGCTGGGCGGGGCGGGCGGTTGAAAGGAGCGGTTCTAGCGGGTGTGAGGTTGTGTAGGCGCCCGGGGGCAGGTGCTGTGAACTCGGTGAGGTGGGGCTGGAAAAACAGCGTGGAGCCGCCGGCTTGTACCTCTGCCGGTTCGGTAATGGTCACCGGGCTACCCGCTTCAAGTTTTTCACCCTGCAGGTAGGTCCCGTTGGTGGAGCCGCTGTCCTTGATCTCTAGCCCGTCGGGGGTAAGGGTGGCGGTGAAATGCTCCCAGGAGGCGCTACTGGTCGGCAGCACGATGTCCGCTTGCTCTGACCGGCCAAAGACCATGGGGCGGGTGCGGGTGACCGGTTTGATCTCGCCTGTTTCTAACCCGGCACTGACGCTCACCACCCACCCCGGAAGAGTAGTGGTTTCAGGTAGGGGGGAACGCGCGATGCGCGAGCCTTCTAGCAGGGGCAGTTTCTCTAGCGTATCTTCTGCCTGTGCGAGGTGAGCGTCGATATAGACCTGCTCATTTTCGCCCAGCCGTGGCCCTCCTACGGCTTCAATCAGCTCGCCGAGCGTGGTGCTACCGCGCCAGCTATCAACATGAACTGAGCGGTGCAGAGAATCAATGCTTATGTGAATGCGCATAGGAGCCCTTTGGCTGTGGGAGGGGCAGGGAGGTGGTTAGGAGGCTGCGAACCAGACGATATGCGCCGATTCATCCCTAGGTGACGTGCGAATGGTGACATCCTCCAGCGTGGCGGAGAGCAGGGCCGGTGAGCCTGCCACTGCGTGCGGCTGGGAGAAATCAAGACCAGCGGCGGTGATGCCATCGGACGGGGAGAGGGTTAGCGTTCCCAGCTCCTTTTTGATATCTTTGGGTTTCGCCGAAGGTGCCTTTTCGGTTGCTCGTACCAGGGCTACAACGGCGTCGTGGCTTCTGGCGTCTGCGCTAGCTGCGACGTCGCTAAACGGCTGTTCGCCCAACGGCCCGTGGGCATCGGGGGAGTCACCCAGCATCTTGACCATTTGCAGGTAGGCAGACATGGAACGGCCCTGACCGTCGGCTTGCAGGGCTACCGAATCGCCGGTGTTAAACCCTACGGTCATAGCGTTGATGACGGTGGAGGGGTTGTCCCGGGTGAAGGTTTCGCTGAAGGCTGGGCTGGTGGCTTCGTTGCCGAGCACGATGCTGGCCTGGGTGCCTGCCTCTTGCAGGGCGCGGGTCAGTCGGGCCTGTGTGTAGGAATCTGCGTTGATGAAGATAGCTGCACCGGCCTTACCATCAGAGATACGGCGGGCGATATCTTGGGCAGTCTTATCGAGATCGCTAGAACTGTTGACCGTTACGGTTTCTTCTGCCCGCACCTCTGGCCCGGGGAAGCTTTCCTGGTCAATACGAACCACGCGGGAGGTGCCGCTGTAGTGGCTTTCGAGCAGGCTGGTGACGTCGCTGGGTGAAGGCGTCAGTGACCAGGCTCCGCCTACCGCGTCGGTGTAGGGGAGGATGACGGGGATCCCGCGTTCTTCGGCAGCCTTAACTGCCTCTTCTACGTGGTTGCCGCGGGAAGCGATGACGATCCCTGACACGTTCTGCTGTGCCAGAACCTCCACTGCCCGCGCAGCGCCTGCTGAGGTGCCTCGGTCATCCTCGGTGATAAGGGTCAGGTTGGCACCAGAACGGTTGAAACGTTCGATAGCTACCTGCGCTCCTGCCGCAGCTTGGTTCCATTCAGAGCCCTGCGCACCTTCGTTACCTACCGTGAGAATCAGGCCGATGGAGGAGCTACGGGCTTGCTCTGAGGCAGTGAGTTCTACGGGCACGGTGACTGCCACCGCGGCGTCCTTTTCTTGGCCCTGGTGCTTCACGATCGCTGCGACAACCAGCCCCACAATCAGCAGGATCAGGGCGAGTGGTACACCGATATTGAGGATTTTATTCTTCATCGGTTACTGCTCACCACCGATGGTGAAGGTGTAGATGGTCTTGACGGTGGCACCTGAGGACGCTGAAAGGTGGAAGGCAGGCAGAGCAGAGAGCTTGCGCAGGGAGGCGTTGTACTGCTCCTGCTTGAGGCGGATCGCACCCATATCCTCTTCGCGGATTGTGGCGTACTTTTCTGCATTCTGGGTAGCCAGTGAGAGCTGGTAGTCGGCGTTACCCGCACTACCCGCGTTATTTTGCAGGGAGCCAAGCAGTCCGGAGCCGTTGACTGAGGTGTCACCCACGTCCAGCATGAGTTTTTGCAGCTCGCCGGTGAGGGTTGCTGAGGCGCCGGCGACGTCCTGGGTGGCGGAGTCGTGGCTTTGCTGGATGCGCTCCAGGGAGGACTTAGTGCGGGCATCGGCTTCTTCTACCTGGCGCTGGGCGGCGGCGTTGAGCTTATCGCCCTGCTCTTTCAGCAGCACTTCGGTGCCGGTTGAGATGCTCTCTGAGGTGCCGGTGAGGTTGGTGACCTGCTGGGAGAAGAGGTCGGTAATAGTCAGCTCACTGTCCGTGCGCTGCTGGGAGACGTTACGTGCCTGGGTGGCGAGGATGCTGCTGATCTCTTCAGCATTTTCAGCCGGCGCAGCTTCGATGATCTCAGCTAGAGCGTCGTTGAGTTTCTGCTGCTGGGCTGAGAGATCATCGAGGCTGGTGGAGAGGCTATCAAAGCTGGCGTGAAGCCCGGGCATGGCATCTTTAACGGCCTGGACGCTGGTGTCGGGTTCAGCCGGGGTTTCGGGGCTGGGCTCGGCGGTAGGTTCCTGGGTGGGTTCAGGTGCCGCGGTGGGTTCCTGCGGTTCGGGGGTTGCTGAGGGCGATGCAGAGGGGCTGGGCGCAGGTGACGCGGCTTGCTCTAGCAGGGTGCGCATGGCGGCAGTTTTTTCGCTGACCTGGGTGAGGTCTTCCTTTATAGCAGCGATTTTCTGGGTGGTCTCTGACTCTTCACCCGTCACGTCACTTGCGGTGAACACGCTGTTCCAGAGTTCTACCTGGTGGGTTAGACGCTGGCTCAGTGGCTGCTGGTAGTTCTCCGGGGTGGGGAGCTTTTCGTCGCTGGCGGGTTCAGCGATATCAGCGCAGGGGGTATCGGTTAGGTAGCCGCGCAGTCTCTCGACTTCCTCAGCGGGCAGTTTGCCTGCCTGTGCGGTGCCACCGTCTGAAAGCTGGCAGAGCTGGTCAGCAAGTTCCTGGTTCTGGGTGAGTATTGAACCGGTCTCGTCGGTGTCAACGTTGAGTTCGGCCAGGGCCTCCTGAGCGGTGGTGTTGATGCTGCCTAGCAACTCTTCAAGGTCAGCGATGTGATCGTTTGAAGCTTCGGTGTGCTGGTCAATGGCGTCCAGGCTGGCTAGTAGTTCTTGGGTAGGCAGGGGAGACGGCTGTGGGGTAGCTGTGGGGCTGACGCTGGGAGTAGGGCTGGGCTCGGTGCTGGGTGTAGCACTGGGGGTAGGTGAAGCTGATTCGGTGGGGGCGGGGGCTACGGGCTGCTGTAGCGCATCAACCTGCTGCTGCAGGGTATCGAGGGCAGCGCTGGCGCTCTGGTAGTTACCCAGAACCTCGCTGAGTGCACCGGGGTTCAGCTGTTCAATGAGCTGGTTGGTCTGCTGAGCGGACTGCAGCAGGCTGGCGGTGAGCACGACCTGGGAGTTAAAAACTGAGCAGGAGGCTGAGACTGAGTCCCTGCAGGTCTCCGGGGTGGGGTTTTCGGGGCCTAGCACGGTGTTGACGACCTCCACCACCTGGTCGCGACAGTCGATGTTGGCTTCGCTGTAGGCACCCAGGACGTTAGAGAGCTGCACCATGTTGGAGTAAACGGTGGAGCCGTTGGCGGGCTGGGCGATGTTGACTTCGCAAGTGCCGGCGTCAAAGACGGGGGCGGGAACATCGTCGCCTTCTTGACCAAAGAAGTTCTGCAGGGATTCAACGGTTTGTTGCATCTGGGCGACGAGTTCGTCTTGGGAGCCCTGGGCGCTTTCGTCCAGGTTAGTGCGCAGGCCTGAGAGCTTTTCTTGCAGGTCAGATAGCTGCCCGGTGAGCTGCTCTGAGCTCTGCTGCAGCTCTTGCACGGTGGAGGACTTGAGGGATTCTGAGGTGGTGTTGAGGTTATCGCGGATGTCCGAGATGGTGCTACCGGCGTCGGCAAGGGCCTGGTTGGCTTCAGCGACTACTTCAACGGTCTGCTGCATGAGTTCCATGGTGGAGTCTTGATTAGCACTGAATGCTGAGCTGACGGCTCCTGAGGAGGTCAGGTCATTGGTGAGACCCGGGTGCACGGCGATATTGAACTCGGGGACTTTCAGGTCTTCTGCCTGCAGGTTCACAGTGAAGGTGCTGCTGGCGCTGGTGCTGGGCCCTGCCAGGATTTTTGCCCACTGCAGGGTAGCGTCACCGTTCTCCTTGGTGCTGATAATGCCGTTGGTAGTTCCGTTGCCCACGGTGGCTTCTGAGAGGATGCTCTGCGGCTTGACGCCTTCGAAGGTGGTGGACGCAGCAACGGATAGGGGTGCCCCGACCAGGGTGCTCTTGGTTTTCTGGGTGCCCGCGACATCGTAGGTGAGATCCTCGGGCTGCACGGTGAGATTCTCCACGGTGATGTCGATGCTGACATCACCGGTGTAACCGTCTAGGTCGTTGAGGTCGTTACCGGAGCCGTGATCGGTGGTGTAGCGGGTGGTGATGCGCACGGGCAGGTCGTTGACGGCGTCCCGCAGGGCGTAGGTCTGCTCTTCGCTGGAGGACTTGCCACTGAAGGCGTCAAAGGAGACCACGGTGGAGCTGATGTCTGAGATTTCTGCGGACGAGGTGAGGCCCACGTTGACGTTTTGTAGCACGTTGGAGGCGTTCATCACGGCAGTGTTGTCTGAGGTGCACCCAGCCAGCATGAAGGTAGCTGCGACGGCCAGCGCCGATGCGGCTTTTATGCGACGTGAAGAAGTACGGCCGTGAGGACTTTTGTTGGTGAAAAGCATGCAGTTTCCGTCTCAGATGATGTGTGTGGAGCCGAAGTAAATACTAGCTTAGAAAACGTTGTTATCTCAGGGTTTTAGATGTATATCATCATCACTCCTAGCCGTGGTGAACTAGACTGTTGGGAGGTTTTAGATGAGTAATGTTTGAGGAGCTGGCATGGCAGCAACTGCCCCTGGGGCACCGCTGGGAGCGTCCTATACCCTGGTGAGTTTGGTAGGTAAAGGTGCCTCTGGCCAGGTGTGGTCCGTGCAGCATGCTCGCCAGAAAGCTCCTCTGGTGGCCAAAATTTTGCACTCTCACTTAGCTGAGGACGCCGCGGTGGTGGAGCGTTTTGTGCGGGAGCGTTCTGTGCTGATGGGCCTTGAGCACCGTCATATTGTGACAGTTCATGACCTGGTGGTTGAGGGTAGCACCCTGGCTTTGGTGATGGACTATTACGGTGGTGGGTCGCTGCGCGATGTGCTGGTGCAGCGGGGCACTGTGAGGCCTGCTGTGGCGCTGCGGCTAGTGGCGACCGTGCTAGAAACTCTTGCTTACGCTCATGGGCAGGGTGTGGTGCACCGCGATATTAAGCCCGATAACATCCTCTTTGAGGGTGAATCGGAGCAGTTGCAGCCGGAGGCCTTGCGGGTGACTGACTTTGGTATTTCGTCCATTATTAGGGCTGATCAGGCCAACACCACGGGGATTGTGGGCACCCCCTACTACCTGCCGCCGGAGCTTATTCAGAGTGGCACCAGTGGGCCTGCCGGTGATGTGTATTCCGCGGGCATTATGCTCTATGAGCTGCTGGCTGGGCGGACGCCTTTTGCCGGGGAGGGCACGGATTTCACGGTAGCTTACCGCCATGTGACCACCGAGGTGCCGCCGCTTGAGTTGCCTGACCCGGTGATGCAGGAGCTTCTGTCGCTGCTGGATAAGAACCCGGCGCGCAGGCCTCACCCCCTTGACGCGGCGGCTCGTCTGCGCACTTTAGCTGACCGGTTTGAGAAGACGCCGGCTTTGACCCCGGTTCAAGACCCGCAGGCCTTTACCGAGGCGCACCGCCCGCAGACGGTGGTGCGCGGCTTGAGCCCCGCACTGACCTCCGATGATATTCAGCAGGTGCAGGACCCCGACGCCCCGGTGCTTGGCGCGGCGGCGGGTGCAACGATCATTAGGCCCCAGCAGATTGAGCGGCCGGCTTACAAGGTTGAATACCCTGCTGATGATGAGGCTAAGGACGCTAAGAAGCCGCGTTCCAAGGCCCTGTGGCTGGGCGTTTTGGGGGTAGTCCTGCTGTTGGGAACGGGTTTTGGTATCTACTGGGCTGTTACTTCTAGTAGCGGCCCGTCGGAGCCTTTCAGTGCTACGGGTAGCCAGGAGTCACCGCTACCGACCGGTTTGTCGGTGCGCCGTGAGGCCACCTACAACCCCAGCTCTTCAACTATTGACCTCACGATTACTTACAGTGCCCAGAAAGCGCCGTTGTCAGGGGAGTTTCTGGAGGTTGTGCCGGTAGTGACCGAAGGGGCCTCTTGCCCCAATGTCACGTGGAGCCAGGCTTCTGGCCAGCGTAACCAGCCCATGGTGACGGACATGAATGTTGAGTGCGGCTGGACCTTGCAGGGTATTGATATTAAGCCTAACCAGCAGGTTGAGGTGAAGGGGTCTGTGGCGGCTGAGGTTGCTGATGAGCAGCAGTTGGAGGGCTGGCTTGAGCAGGTGTCAGAGCAGACCCAGCAGGCGATTGCATCTGAGGAGTACAAGAGCACTTCTTACCCGGTGCAGCGGCTGACGGATGTAGTGGTGAAGGTACCTGCTCGTACGGTGGGGCAGAGCGCCCTGCCTATTACACTTTTGCCGGTGTGGCCCAGCGGCGAGGACAGCCTCAATCCGCTCTTTTCGTCGGAGAGCGCTGGTAAGCCGTCGGGCATGTTGCAGGCGGTGGCTGGGGATGAGAACCCGGTGCGGTTCTCGGATGGTTGCGCGGGGCACCTGATGGTGGACGCCAGTGGCCTTAAGGTGACTGCTTTGTCGGTGGCGGATCAGTGCGCGGTGAATGCTCAGGTGGGTAATTTTACTGATCTGCGTAGCAGTAATTTCACGATTAGTACCAGGGACTAAACCAGTGCCGGTGCTTAGCCGATGGTGTGGCGGGTGGGGTAGGAATGATTAGTTTTCTTGTCCGAGAACTATTCAACAGGAGTCGTCGAAGTAATACCCTCCGAACTATAAGTATCATTACCCAGAGAAACGCCCCCAACCTGAAACTCAAACTTCTTGCCAACATTAGCCGCAAGGAACTCTGCTAATCCAGCCTCATTCATTCCTGCCGGTGTATTCATCTTAGAAACACTTAGATTTCCACACTCCTCAGTTTCTACCAGCACTGAAGTAGTAGGAACAGGACCCCTTGAACCACCACTAGAATTTGATTTAAGCTCCGCTGAAACCACCGTACACACCCGATGCTGGGCACCAGAATTATCAATAAATGATAACAAGACGGCCCCAACAACAATTAAGCCCAAAATAACACCAGTAACAGTACTAGCCAGTGACTTCTTTTTCTTACTCATACAAAAATGCTTTCTTGTGGCTAATTCAGCGACTCAGTCTCAACATTATCAACATGTTTTATCACCGATTAAATGATTTCCCTAAATCTTCAGTAGCCCCCTTTCCCACAGTAGTCAGACCACTATTATTAGCATCTCTTCGGTTCCATTCATCCAGATTAGTAGTCAACGCGTAGCTCCCCACACCCACCACATAATCCTTCGCACGGTCAACCCCATAATCCGCCACAGTATTACCAGTCTTCGGCACCACCGGCTTCAAACCACCCATCAAACCGCCACCACCAGTAGCCACAACCATACCCCCAACACTCCAATCCTCACGCACACTAAAACTACCAGCACCCGGCATCGTATAAGCCAAACCATTGGACACCCCACCAGCAGCAGAACCATTCACACCCTTACCCAACAAAGTCTCACCAAACCTCGCAGCATCCCCAGCCACATCAGCACGATTACCCCACAAGGTAGCCTTAGCATCAAACTTTGCATAT
>NZ_JAYWLX010000017.1:0-5906 GCF_040946345.1 Rothia sp. LK2492
ATGGCGGTCGTCTACAGCGGCGCAATCTTTTAACCAAAGTGGACAGCGCGTCCGCGATCAGTCCCCGCTCCCCTGATCGTCGAAGGCAGTAGCGTCGTGACGATTTCGATGCGCGTGATGATCGCGAGGGATGGCTACAAGCACCTCCTGCGCACGGTCGCGGCCAAGGACGACGACCGCGAGCCAACCCCGTAGGGCCGGCAAAGTAGTTGCGTTTCGATCGGGTAGTTTCTGCGGTTCCCAGATTACGGGCTTAAGGGTCGTTCGTGCTGTCCGCACAGGCCTCAGTCAACCTGCGTCTCGATGCAGTAGCGTCGCAGTTCTGCGATCATCGCGGTCTTGGGGGTGCTGACGAAGCGGAACGCATGGCTGAAACGGACGCGCATTCCTCCAGCCTCGAGGTAGCCGTCGCAGGAAGCGCGTCGTCCGTGGGTGACGACAGAAATGACCTCCACCCGCTCGGGAGAACGGCGGGCGCACCTCTCGGGCTGCACTGGGGCCGCTGTGTGTGGATTTCTCGATGAGCGTCCAGCTCATGTCATCGGCAAGCCACTCGGAGAGGGCCTCCAGCTCTCCCTTGGCCCGGTTCACAACGAAGTCTCCGTCAACGCACTTCCGTGAAGACTCATGGTGCTATGGCTCGATCCGATGCGCCCGGCCTTTCTCCGCGATCGGCACGCACATTTCGATGGGTCTATCAGGCTCCCAGCTGACCTGTCCTTGGTAGATGATGCCGAGTTTCCCGGTGGCGCCGTCTCGCTAGTCGGCCATGGCGAAGCAGTGTCGCCGCCGTGTTGCTCCTGCTCACGTCTCACAACTCACATCGAGTCGCCGCTCGCCCATGAGCCGAACTTCGGGGACGCTGCTGTACCACGCATGATGAGAATCACGCAGGGCACGTAGAGTGCTGCGGCGCAGAGCCAGAGGAAGCCGTCGGCGTTGATGTAAGTGAGCGCGAAGATCGTTGTGAAAGCGACCGGTCCGAAGATCGATGTGACGCTGTTGATCCTGGCGAGCACACCCTGGAGGCGCCCTTGGTGCTGTTCATCGACGCGCTGGGAGAGAAGGGTTTGCAGAGCGGGGAGGCCGATGCCACCGATCCCCAGTGCCGCCAAGATAGGCGCCATGGAAAATGCGTCAGTGACAATCGCCAGGCCTACGAGACCCAAGGCGTCGGTAACACACCCGATGATGACTGTTTTTGCCTCACCGATCCACTCCACGATGCGGCCAGTAAGGAGGGCCTGCACGAGAACCTGTACGATCCCGAAGACGGACAGGGAGATTCCAACTTCGACGGGACTCCAGTCGAGGCGGTGTTCAGTAAACAGCACCCAGGTCGCACCTGGAGCCTGCCCAATGAATTGAACAAGGCCGAATGCGACTAATAGGAAGGTAATCCCAGGCACCGCGCTGAGGCCGGGGCGACCACGATGCTGAGCGAGCGACGCAGAGCGCGCAGGGGAATCAGGACGGGTCTCGCGTAACAAGATAAAGGTGAGTGCCAGATTGCTCGCTGAGAGAAGAGCAGCGAGCAAAAACGGCAGATGTGGCGAGATGGCACCGAACAGTCCACCCATGGCTGGCCCCGCGATCATTCCGCCGCCATAGCAGGCACTGAGTAAACCGAAACGCTTGGCGCGCTGGTGGGGTGGCGTGATGTCGGCGATCACGGTGGCGGTGACCGCATTGGTCGCTCCGGTTATCCCAGCCACTGCACGGGCGATATAGAACACCGACAGAGCGGATGTCGTGGCGAGCACGAGATAGTCGACGGTCGCACCGGCCAGGGAAACAAGCAGCACCCGGCGGCGGCCGAATCGGTCCGACAGTGTTCCCAGTACGGGGGCAAAGATGAACTGCATTACCGCGTAGAGCGCGCTCAGCACTCCGACGTTCAGCGGAACCGCATCAGCGGTGACCCCTGCCTCGTGTAGCAGTGCGGGGAGAATCGGCATCACCAGGCCCATGCCGGCGGCGTCGAGGCTAGCCGTGATGAGGACCGTGGCCAACGAGCCACGAGCGGAAGTGAGAGATGACACCTTATCAACGATAAAGTTATCGATGATAAAGTGCAAGCATGGCTCAGAAACAAGCGCGACTCGATCGTGCAGCAGTCTTGCGCGGTGCGAGGCATGTGCTCAATAACACGGGGATCGACGGTTTCACCACGCGGGCGCTGGCTGCGCATCTGCGGGTGCAGCAGCCAGCGCTCTACTGGCACTTTCGGACAAAGGGCCACCTGCTCGGATCGCTCGCAGCTGATGTGCTTGATCGCGAACACCACGCCTCACTCCCAGAGTCAGGGGAGCGCTGGGACGACTTTCTCCTGCGCAACGCGCGGAGCTTCCGGACAGCGCTTCTGGCAGTCCGGGATGGAGCACGGCTGCACGCAGAGTTTCACCGTCAAAAGAGTGACCAGATGCCAGCGGGCTCGGATGCCCCCGAAAGTCAGATCGAGTTTCTCGTGTCCGAAGGATTCGCTGAGGGCTCTGCGGTCCGAGCTCTCATGGCTATCAGCCGCTATACGGTCGGTTTCGTACTAGAAGAACAAACAGCGCTCGACAACGGATGTGAGCCTGTCGATCAAGACCTAGATTTCGAGTTCGGGTTAGTTGCAATGGTTGAAGGGCTGGCATCAAAGCGATGAGGGATGCTCGCACTTTGGGTCTCTGCGTCAGTAAGGTCAATCCTTTCCCGCTCCCGCAGCACCTCCTCCGCGATACTGACGATTCGCTCATGGCTACGGGGCTCACAAACGAGCAAATCAGGGACCGTGTGCATGTCGCGTCGCGATCGCGGAACGGCACATCAGCAGCATCTTCACCATGCTCGACCTTAACGAGCGCACAGGAAACAAGCGCGTCATCGCCTGACGCGGGCTTGTTTTAGGGACCGGTAAGGCGGTACCGGGTACCGGGGTGGCGGTAGCCGCCCGGTAGCCGGTTTTACCCCCGCTTATCGTTTGGACCGTTGACGTTGCTTGAGCTGTTTGCTAAGTGTTCCCCTTTCTTCTTGGAAGTCGTCACGGGTGCGCATGTCTTCACCGATGAGGGTGAGTTTGCTGCCGTTGTTTGCAAGTCGGGATAGGACAGCGTCGGCGATCGCGTTTTCACTAAAGACGCTGTACCAGTATTCCGGCTCGTGCTGGCTGACGATGACGGTTGAGGAATGCTCCCGCTTGACCAGGAGGTTGAATACCTGGGCTAAGGCGAAGGCAGATACGTCCGTGGCCAGGAAGTCGTCGATGACCAACACAGCCGGCTTTGTCAGTTCCTCAAGGAGGGCTTTGCGCTCATAGGCAGCGTCGGCTGTGGCGTCGAACTCGTCGGCTAAATCGGCGAGTCTAAAATAGCGTGCGGTTAGTTTATGCCGGCACGCAGCCACGGCTAGGCCTTGGGCGAGGAAGCTTTTGCCGGTGCCGGTAGCTCCCACGATGGTTAGGTCTCTGCCGTAGGTAATCCAGTCGCAGGTAGCTAACCGCTCAATACGGTCTGGAGTGATCCCTCGGTTGCTGTGTGCTTCAAAGCGTTCCAAAGCCGCAAGCGCGTTGGGTAGCTTGGCGGCTTTGACGAGTTTTTCGATTACTTTCGAATCACGTGCAGCTATCTGCGCATCGAGAGCTTCTTTGATCTTGTCTTCAAAGGAGTCCAAGTCACGACTGGGATCGTTGACGATCTCCTGCAGCGTCGTGGCAAAGACACGCATCCCGCGAAGAGAACCGAGCAGTTCGAAGTCTTCATCGGTAAGAGCCATGGCTATACCTTCCATTCTTTATCAGTGAAGGCAAACGCCCCGGCCCCGCGTACATGCGACACAGAGTCCGGCGTGTTTGCCGTGGGCTGGTGGCGGTGCGCACGCGTGGTGTCGATGGCCGTCGACAGTGGTACATCGGTGGGCAAATACGCCTGTGCTGCGGCCTGTTTTAGATCCTTGAGCTCTTGGGCTACTTTGTTGACACTGGGGACTGCTTTGCGCGATAACAGCTGACCACAGGCTTGTTCGAGTTCGATTCGGGAGTAATCCTTCGATAGGTTCAGTACGCCCAGAACGCTAGAATATGCTTGGGCTTCGACTTTACGAGCGTTAAACATCTGGCCGATGAGCTGTGCTGTCGCGGTCCCAATACTTTTCGCCCAGTCTTCCAAGCGTTGCCGGTTCCACTGGGTGTTTAAGTCCTTATGGTTGTCAGGGACATGCTCATCCAAAGTGGAGTAGCCATAATTAGCAGGGGCAATACGATGTGAAGCAACAATCTCACCGTCGTAGAAGACATCCAGATAGTCATCAAAAAGTTGCACGTCGACGAACTTGCCCGCTAGCTTCCACGGCACTGAATACCAGTGATTGGCGATCCGGATGTGGTAGTTCATTGCGACCTTGGACTTCTTCCACCGCGACCACGACCACCGCCGGTCGGGCAACGGGCGCAGCAGCTGTTGCTCATGGTCTTCAAACAACTGGCGACGAGAGATATCCTGCCCGCGGAAGGGACGGCGATCGTTGATGAAATCGCTTTGGTCCTCGAGTGCCTTATTGAGCATGTCGAAACTGTAGAACTCCTGGTCATCGAGGTATTCCACGCACCATTGCTGGGCAATATCCACGGCCTTTTCAACATTCGCCTTATACCGCGGCCGGTAGCCTTTCGCCGCAGTAATACCTATCTGATAGAAATCGGCAAATGTGGAATACTCCGCAACCGGGATACGCCCCCGCAGCCCACAGGAAATCTGTTGCGTGGCTGTGAGCGCGTTATCCGGGATCAACCGCAGCGGACAACCACCGAAATACTCCAAAGCCGCACGGTGGGCTAAAAGCCACGACCGCATTTTTTGATCCGGCCACGCCGATACATGCATCATCCCTGAGTGCGGCAATGAAGCTACAAACAAGTGCGCGGTAACCCGCTGGCCTGAGACCGGATCCACAACGACCATTCCATCGCCCGACCAGTCCACCATGAGCTCGTCACCGGGATCATGATTCAGTTGCGCTGACAGCTGAAGAACATCGACATAATGCTCAAACAGCGAACAGTACTGTCGATACGAATAATGACGCTGACCAGTACCAACAGGGAACTCCAGGTACTTGGCGTGCGCGACTTTCAACGTCACGCGCTTGCCAGAGACCATCCGCTCAGCAACCTTTTTGAAATCCGGTGCGAGGAACTCCGCATCGTTGCGACGCCGGTTATCCGGAAATAGCTCCTCTAACTGGGCATTCGACAATCCAGCAATCCCGCGAGCATCGAGTCGATGGTCCCTTACAACGCGACTGGCCTTATCAATCGTCGACTTCGAGACCCCTAAATCGGCTCGAATCTGGTTCCAGGAACGATTCCCAGCAACCAAGGCAAACATGATGGCACGGTAATCCGTCACCACCATCACTCCTTCCACGTGAACGCGACCCACGCGTACACACTGCGTGGGCCGTCCACTAAAGAGTGCCCAAAAACTACCCCCGGTACCCGATATCCGCACCGGTCGGTACTCGATACCGCCCTACCGGTACTAAATAGCGTCGCGCGTCAATCGCCGTCCTCGAGTACCTCAAGAACTAAGCGTCGAGTGCGCGACCGGCGCGATGACCATAGGTAACGGCGGTTTAGCATCGGTGCCGCATCTTGACACGACTCAATCCGCGACAGCTAACCTCCGCATATGGAGTTCGACGGAATGGAGATCCCCGACGATATCGAGGTCACGGTCTGGGGGAGCAACGAGCACCGGCTCTGTAACGTCTGCCGCGCAGAATGCGACCCCGAGCCGAGCGGCGCCGACGGGTACGGCGTGCGAATCATCTACGTCTGCCGCGACCACGGACTCCAATCCGTCGTGGACCCATTCGAGCATCTCCGTTGAAGCGCGCTCTTCGCTATCTCCCTGCATTGACGCAAA
>NZ_JAYWLX010000018.1:0-5711 GCF_040946345.1 Rothia sp. LK2492
TGTTATCTCAAAACCATACAGTGGACGCAAACACCAACAAACAATCAGCCAACAAACCTCAAAAAAAATATGTAAGCCTTCGGACTATTAGTACCAGTCAACTCCACGGGAATTCCCCGCGTCCATACCTGGCCTATCAACCCCATCATCTATAGGGATCCTCACACGTTCAAAAAACGCTAGGAAATCTCATCTCAAAACAGGCTTCCCGCTTAGATGCTTTCAGCGGTTATCCCTCCCGAACGTAGCCAATCAGCCATGCACCTGGCGGTACAACTGACATACCAGAGGTTCGTCCGTCCCGGTCCTCTCGTACTAAGGACAGCCTTTCTCAAATTTCCAACGCGCGCAGCGGATAGGGACCGAACTGTCTCACGACGTTCTGAACCCAGCTCGCGTACCGCTTTAATGGGCGAACAGCCCAACCCTTGGGACCAACTCCAGCCCCAGGATGCGACGAGCCGACATCGAGGTGCCAAACCATGCCGTCGATATGGACTCTTGGGCAAGATCAGCCTGTTATCCCCGAGGTACCTTTTATCCGTTGAGCGACGGCCATTCCACAATGTACCGCCGGATCACTAGTCCCGACTTTCGTCCCTGCTCGACCTGCCAGTCTCACAGTCAAGCTCCCTTGTGCACTTACACTCAACACCTGATTGCCAACCAGGCTGAGGGAACCTTTGGGCGCCTCCGTTACTTTTTAGGAGGCAACCGCCCCAGTTAAACTACCCATCAGGCACTGTCCCTGACCCGGATCACGGGCCGAAGTTAGACATCCAGAGCGACCAGAGTGGTATTTCAACAACGACTCCACCAACACTAGCGTGTCAGCTTCACAGTCTCCCACCTATCCTACACAAGCCACACCGAACGCCAATACCAAACTATAGTAAAGGTCACGGGGTCTTTCCGTCCTGCTGCGCGAAACGAGCATCTTTACTCGTACTGCAATTTCGCCGAGTTCATGGTTGAGACAGTAGGGAAGTCGTTACTCCATTCGTGCAGGTCGGAACTTACCCGACAAGGAATTTCGCTACCTTAGGATGGTTATAGTTACCACCGCCGTTTACTGGGGCTTAAATTCTTAGCTTCGCCCAAAAGGGCTAACCAATCCTCTTAACCTTCCAGCACCGGGCAGGAGTCAGTCCATATACATCGTCTTACGACTTCGCATGGACCTGTGTTTTTGATAAACAGTCGCTTCCCCCAATTCTCTGCGACCCATACACGCTCCCCACCGCATAGGTGGATCACGCTCAAGGCTCCCCTTCTCCCGAAGTTACGGGGACATTTTGCCGAGTTCCTTAACCATGATTCTCTCGATCGCCTTAGTATTCTCTACCTGATCACCTGTGTCGGTTTGGGGTACGGGCGGCTAAAACCTCACGTCGATGCTTTTCTCGGCAGCATAGGATCACCAAATCCCCCAAAAAAGGGGTCCCATCACGTCTCAGGCTAACACCGGCGCATTTAACAACCGGATACCCTACACGCTTAGACCACGACAACCATCGCGTGGCTTGGCTACCTTCCTGCGTCACACCTGTTAATACGTTTACCTCAAAAAATTGGGTCCTGCAATCCACCACAAGCTCCCCAACACCCAAAAAGGCGAAGAGGTTACAAACGGCTTCTCACAGTTAGCATCAAAAAATCAGTATGGACGGTTTTTTACCGGTACGGGAATATCAACCCGTTATCCATCGACTACGCCTGTCGGCCTCGCCTTAGGCCCCGACTAACCCAGGGCAGATTAGCTTGACCCTGGAACCCTTGATCATCCGGCGCACGGGTTTCTCACCCGTGATTCGCTACTCATGCCTGCATTCTCACTCGCATACCCTCCACCACTGGTTCACACCGCAGCTTCACTGGATACACGACGCTCCCCTACCCAACATATTCAAAAATACATTGCCATAACTTCGGTGGTGTACTTGAGCCCCGCTACATTATCGGCGCAGAATCACTTGACCAGTGAGCTATTACGCACTCTTTCAAGGATGGCTGCTTCTAAGCCAACCTCCTGGTTGTCTAAGCAACTCCACATCCTTTCCCACTTAGTACACGCTTTGGGACCTTAGTTGATGGTCTGGGCTGTTTCCCTCTCGACAATGAAGCTTATCCCCCACTGTCTCACTGCTACGCTCTGACTTACCGGCATTCGGAGTTTAGCTGACGTCAGTAACCCTGTGGGGCCCATCGGCCATCCAGTAGCTCTACCTCCGGCAAGAAACACGTAACGCTGCACCTAAATGCATTTCGGGGAGAACCAGCTATCACAGAGTTTGATTGGCCTTTCACCCCTATCCACAGCTCATCCCCCCAGTTTTCAACCTAGGTGGGTTCGGTCCTCCACGACGTCTTACCGTCGCTTCAACCTGGCCATGGATAGATCACTCCGCTTCGGGTCTAGATCCTGCCACTCAAACGCCCTATTCAGACTCGCTTTCGCTACGGCTTCCCCACACGGGTTAACCTTGCGACAGAACACTAACTCGCAGGCTCATTCTTCAAAAGGCACGCTGTCACCCCAAAAGGCTCCAACGGCTTGTAAGCACACGGTTTCAGGTACTATTTCACTCCCCTCCCGGGGTACTTTTCACCATTCCCTCACGGTACTGATTCACTATCGGTCACTAGAAAGTATTTAGACTTACCAGGTGGTCCTGGCAGATTCACACGAGATTCCACGAGCCCCGTGCTACTCGGGTGGCCAACAAGCGGTCAAACACATTTCGGTTACAGGACTCTCACCTTCTCCGGCAGCCCATCCCAAGGCCTTCACCTACATGCTTGAACATCACTTCGACAGTCGATTGAAACTGCCACGCTGACTCCCACAACCCCCATGATGCAACCCTCAACCGGTATCACACACCACAGGTTTAGTCTCTTCCGCTTTCGCTCGCCACTACTCACAGAATCATATTTTATTTTCTCTTCCTGAGGGTACTGAGATGTTTCACTTCCCCCCGTTCCCTCCAACCAGCCTATACATTCAGCTGGTGGTAACAAACCATGATGGCTTGCTGGGTTTCCCCATTCGGAAATCCTCGAATCACAGTCCTGTTATCGACTCCTCGAGGCTTATCGCAGATTCACACGTCCTTCATCGGCTTCTAGTGCCAAGGCATCCACCGTGTGCTCTTATTAACTTACACACAGAAATATTTCAAGATGTCATTTACTTGACTAACTAAGTTACAAATCAAAAGAATCAAAGAAAATACTAGAAACAACACCCAAAAGATGTTGAATTAGGATTATTTCTTCAATCTTTAGAAGATGCTCGCGTCCACTATACAGTTTTCAAACAACAACCCACCCACACCAGCAGAAAAACCATCACGGTCCTATCCACCAATGCGCCAGGCATACCATTGAGACCAACAAGAAACCTTGTTGCCTCAAAACCCAACAACACACCAAAAAACAATACTGAAACTCTCCACCACAACCAACCCAAAGGCCAGCTGCAACCTGAACTCATATTCCACCCATGAGCAAACCACCTGTTCAACACTCGTGAACAGAGATGGCCAACTATCTAGTTGTGCTCCTTAGAAAGGAGGTGATCCAGCCGCACCTTCCGGTACGGCTACCTTGTTACGACTTAGTCCCAATCGCCAGTCCCACCTTCGACGACTCCCTCCCACAAGGGGTTAGGCCATCGGCTTCGGGTGTTACCAACTTTCGTGACTTGACGGGCGGTGTGTACAAGGCCCGGGAACGTATTCACCGCAGCGTTGCTGATCTGCGATTACTAGCGACTCCGACTTCATGGGGTCGAGTTGCAGACCCCAATCCGAACTGAGACCGGCTTTTTGGGATTAGCTCAACCTCACAGTATCGCAACCCTTTGTACCGGCCATTGTAGCATGCGTGAAGCCCAAGACATAAGGGGCATGATGATTTGACGTCATCCCCACCTTCCTCCGAGTTAACCCCGGCAGTCTCCTATGAGTCCCCACCATTACGTGCTGGCAACATAGAACGAGGGTTGCGCTCGTTGCGGGACTTAACCCAACATCTCACGACACGAGCTGACGACAACCATGCACCACCTGTATACCAGCCCCGAAGGGAAACCCCATCTCTGAGGCGGTCTAGTATATGTCAAGCCTTGGTAAGGTTCTTCGCGTTGCATCGAATTAATCCGCATGCTCCGCCGCTTGTGCGGGCCCCCGTCAATTTCTTTGAGTTTTAGCCTTGCGGCCGTACTCCCCAGGCGGGGCACTTAATGCGTTAGCTACGGCGCGGAAAACGTGGAATGTTCCCCACACCTAGTGCCCAACGTTTACGGCATGGACTACCAGGGTATCTAATCCTGTTTGCTCCCCATGCTTTCGCTTCTCAGCGTCAGTTACAGCCCAGAGACCTGCCTTCGCCATTGGTGTTCCTCCTGATATCTGCGCATTTCACCGCTACACCAGGAATTCCAGTCTCCCCTACTGCACTCTAGTCTGCCCGTACCCACTGCAAACCCGGGGTTAAGCCCCGGGCTTTCACAGCAGACGCGACAAACCGCCTACAAGCTCTTTACGCCCAATAATTCCGGACAACGCTCGCGCCCTACGTATTACCGCGGCTGCTGGCACGTAGTTAGCCGGCGCTTCTTCTGCAGGTACCGTCACTTTCGCTTCTCCCCTGCTGAAAGAGGTTTACAACCCGAAGGCCGTCATCCCTCACGCGGCGTCGCTGCATCAGGCTTGCGCCCATTGTGCAATATTCCCCACTGCTGCCTCCCGTAGGAGTCTGGGCCGTGTCTCAGTCCCAGTGTGGCCGGTCACCCTCTCAGGCCGGCTACCCGTCGTCGCCTTGGTGAGCCGTTACCTCACCAACAAGCTGATAGGCCGTGAGCCCATCTAAAACCAGTACAAAATCCCTTTCCACCAACACCCCATGCGAGGGTTGGTCGTATCCGGTATTAGACCCCGTTTCCAAGGCTTATCCCAGAGTTAAAGGTAGGTTACTCACGTATTACTCACCCGTTCGCCACTAATCCGCCCAGCAAGCTGGGCTTCATCGTTCGACTTGCATGTGTTAAGCACGCCGCCAGCGTTCGTCCTGAGCCAGAATCAAACTCTCCGTTAAAAATCTCTTTAATCGAGTAGCTTGATAATTTTCTGTATCTCATTGAAATGAGCCACCAAAGGATCACGGGGTGATCCTCCTCCTGTGCTTAATAGGAGCAAAATGTGGTGACTCAAACTGTCAATCTGAAACCATCTGATTATCAAATTCGCGCTCTCCCGACACCGTGAAGTGAAGGTTGAACGACTTTGTATTAATTATTTGGTATCAGTTCAAATCCAAAACCAACGGTCCAACGAATTGTGTTGAACTTTAGTGTTAGTTTGGACGAAAGAATCATTATTTGTTCTTTAGTGCGTTATTGAGTTTTCAAACAACAAACCGCATCACATCATATTCACACACGAAGCGTGTTCATGAACTGTTTTGTGATCAGTCATCAAATGGTGTTTTGTTGTTACCCTTTTGTTTGGGCAACTCGTCTAGTCTATCGCGTTTCCTGCAGGTTGGCAACTCGTTTTTGCGTGATGCCGACCACACCGTTTGTTGTTTAGATTTTCGCTTGTCCTTCAAATGATCAGTAGATGATCTTCTCGGTGACTGCGAAGGCTCTTGTTCTTCAAGCAGTGGGAAACACTATGTGATTAGGCGTTTTGTCGCTCCGTGGCCTT
>NZ_JAYWLX010000019.1:0-4823 GCF_040946345.1 Rothia sp. LK2492
ACTTCATCACCCGTCACAGCCAGCATATGGCCCCTCTGAGCATCCGTGAGGGCGCTAAACGACTGCCTGAAAGCCTCAAAAGATAAGGGTGTGGGCGGTACGGTAGGGGTATGAGCACTTTTGATCCTGTAACACCCCAGACCGAAACTACTGGCGTACTCACCGGTAAAACTATCGGTATTACTGCCTCCCGCAAGGCTGAAGAGCAAGCTGCCGCTTTTGAGCGTAGCGGGGCGCAGGTTCTGCTGGCTCCTACCGTGCGGATTGTGCCGGTCGAGGACGACGCTGCTCTTCTAGAGGTAACTGAACAGGTTATTGCCAACCCACCCCAGGTCCTCCTGGTCACCACCGGTTACGGGCTGAACGGTTGGCTGGAAGCAGCGCGCGCTCGCGGACGTGAGGCAGATCTTTTGGCGGCTTTAGAAGGTGCTGAGATTTTGGTGCGCGGCGCTAAAGGTAGAGGAGCGGTGCGTGCTCTGGGCTGGCAGGACGCCGGCATGGCAGCAGAGGAACGTACCTCGGCGCTGGTGGATTTGGCGTTAGAGCGCGGTGTCACCGGCAAACATCTAGTGATTCAGCAGCACGGTTCCCCGGACACCGCGCAGGAAGACCGTCTGGTTCGGGCAGGTGCCACGGTGACTGCGGCGGTGCCCCACCGGTGGGAAGCCCCTGAAGAACCGCAGCGGGTTCAGCAACTTCTTGATGAAACTCTTGCCGGGCGGGTGGACGCCATTACTTTTACTGCCGCCCCGGCGGTAGTTGCTCTTTTTGATGCTGCCCGCGCCGCCGGCGTCCTAGATGCCCTGGTGCAGAAGTTTAAGACCTCGGTGATTGCGGCCTCTGTGGGTCCGGTGACTTCTGAGCCTCTAGAAGCTGAGGGGATTACTCCGCTGGCCCCCGAACGCTACCGACTGGGTGCCCTGATTAAAGAACTCACCGGCGCGCTCTCTGCGCCGGGCACCCAGGACGAGTAGGGGTAGCTGCGCCTTTCTGTTGATGGTGCGCATCTTTGGGGTGCGTGTGCTAAGCGGCTGAAACGGTTTTGATGCGGTCACCATTATTATGTTTGGCGCGGTTGCCGGCCGCGTGATCATCGGAGATCCACCCTTGCCGCTGACGGGGTGGGGGGCGTCGACCGGGTGCAAAGGTAGAGCTAGGTCTACCCAGCGGTTTCTAAGAGTAGAGCCCGCCCCACTGTGCAACTGCCCGCTGGGCGAAAGAATAGAAGCATGACAACCGAACACACCTTTACATCCCCATCACCTGCTCCTTCAGACCCCACCCCTGCAGACACCGCCGCTCATCTCCCGAGCGCCGGCCAAGCAACGGGCGATACGGCGTCTGCGCCGCAGCACCTCAACAGCACCTGGCGTCGCCTTGCCAACCCCCTCTATATCTTTAGTGCCACACCCTGGACAGCGCTTGCTGTACTCGTGGCTCAGGGGCTAATTGCCACGGCTTTCATTAGCGTTACAGCCAGCGTTATCGGCCTCCTGGTCGTTCCCCTCATCGCTATCGGCTTTGGCTACTATGAGCGCTGGCGTCTGAAAGCAACCGGTTTCGGGCTTATACCCAACGGCCATGTGAACTTCCCCGATAATAGGGGTTTCGATCAGCTGCTCTTCCGCTACAAGGAGGTTGCTACTTGGCGGGAGGTTGGCTCGCTGCTCATCACCACTCTGTGGGGTAGTGTTGCCGGCGTTCTGGTGACCTTGCAGGTGGCGGCCATTGGTTCCCTGGCGTGGCTGGGTTACCTCATTGGTCAGGCGCAGCAGGTCTATCGTCTTCCTGAAGGGGTTAACATCTTTGACTTTTTCGTTGCGACATCTACCTCCCCCGAGGTGATGGCCTCTAACGGCTATTCACTAATCGACCCAGCCCTCTGGTGGGTTCCAGTGGCGGCTATCCCCTTTGCTCTTGTTCTTTTCGCTTACCTTAACGGTGTACTAGCGGCTAGCGGTGCCAGCCTATCCAAGCTGGTCCTCTCTCCTCGTCCTGAGGAATTCGAGCGTCAGACTGCCAAACTGGCAGAGTCCCGTACCAAGATTGTCGATGCTTTTGAGGGAGAACGCCGCCGCATCGAACGTAACTTGCACGACGGCGTGCAGCAGGAGCTGGTCAACCTTAACCTGCGCCTGGGCCTGGCGGAACTAGAGGCGAAGAATCTAGCTGCTGAAACCAACAGCGAAAGAGCTGGTGCGGTACACGGGCATATCGTGCAGGCTCGCACTCAGCTATCTCACGCTCAGACCACCCTGCGTGATACGGTCCGGGGTATTTACCCGGCTGTCCTTGAAGACCACGGCCTGCGTGCAGCTTTAGAGGAGCTGACCCGACACAGCGTCCTGCCCCTACATCTGGTCTATGATGCTCCCGCTCGTCTGCCCCGCGACATTGAGCGCACCGCCTACTACACGGTCAACGAGGCACTGACCAATACGGTCAAGCACGCCGGTGCTTCCCGCCTGATGGTCACTGTGCACCAGTCCGGTGATTCACTGGTCGTGATTTCTGAGGACGATGGCCGCGGTGGAGCTACCCCAGATGCTGGCACTGGTCTATCCGGTCTAACGGAGCGTGCAGCTGCAATCGGCGGTACGGTGCAGGTGACCTCACCGGTAGAAGGTGGCACCCGCATCACTCTGGTGCTTCCCCTACTGGTTCGATCCTAAATCCCTCAAACCCCTCACAGGTGGTGTTTCGTATGAAGCGCCACCTGCTCGGGCATGTAAAACTCGTTCTAAGACCGCCTACCGAAGGGCCCCAGCTATGCGTATCATCCTTGCCGAAGACTCCACCCTCTTGCGGGAGGGGCTGAAGATGGTCTTGGGCGCTCTAGGGCACACTGTAGTTGCTGAAGTAGCAGATGCTCCCGCGCTCCTTGCAGCCGTCACTGCTGCAGCATCGCAGTCGCCCTCTGCCCCGGCGGTAGATGCGGTTATTACCGATGTGCGCATGCCACCTACCCATACTTCAGACGGTTTGAAGGCCGCTTTACAGCTCCGAGAGATCTATCCGGAGCTTCCCATCCTGGTGCTTTCGCAGTACATCACTACCGCTTACGCCCGGGAACTTTTTTCCAGTGGAGCCGCCGGGCTAGGCTATCTCCTCAAGGACAGGGTGGGTGACATTGAGGAGTTCGCTTCCGCCTTGGAGACCGTGGTTTCCGGTGGCACCATCATTGACCCGCACGTTGTGCAGCACCTGCTAGATGGGTCCCCCTCTAGGGCCGGTTTGGCTACCTCCGAAACTAGCCAACCTGCCGCGGGGCAAGGGAACGGCACGCTCGCAGCCCTGTCACCGCGCGAGCTAGAGATTCTCAGGTTAATGGCGCAGGGCTACTCTAACGCCGAGATTGAAGCCGCTCTTTTCATTTCCCCGGCAACGGTGGCTAAGCACGTGGGGAATATCTTCGACAAGCTAGGGCTACCAGCTGATACCGGTAATCGGCGGGTGCGTGCTGTCTTGGCTTTTTTAAAGGGCTAGCTATATCTAAGGGGTAGGCCCCTGAGGTTTATGACCGGTGGATCATTGCCTCAGCAAGGATTTCCAGCCCACGGTGGGCCTGCTCTGTGCTGGGGGAGAGATTAGAAATCATGATTTCGTCTGCCTGCACCATGCCTGCAAAGCGGGTGAGGTAGTCACGAACATCCTCAGCGGTACCCAGGGCGGTGTAGCGTAGCATCTCTAGAATTTGCTGTCCCTGGGCTGAATGCACCAGTAGATCGAGCTGGGCATCTGTCATTTCTTGGTCGCCACGGTTCATCATGGCTTTCACGCGTTGGCGGTGAGATTCCACCTGCTGCTCTTTAGCCTCGTCCATGCTGTCAGCGGCAATGACGTTAGCTGCCGCGATGACGTAGGGTTCATCCAACTGTTCTGAGGGTTGGAAGCGGTCACGGTAGACCCTGATAGCAGCTTCTAGGTGCGTGGGGGCAAAGTGGGAGGCAAAGGCATAGGGCAGACCTAGCGCTGCAGCAAGGGATGCCCCAAAGAGGGAGGACCCCAGAATATAGAGGGGTACATTGGTGCCGTTTCCGGGAGTTGCGTGGACACCGGGGATTTGGGTGTTGCCAGTCAGGTAGCCCTGAAGTTCTTTGACGTCCTGAGGGAAGCGCTCAGCATCATTGGGGCTACGGCGCAGAGCTTGTAAGGTGCGCATATCGGTGCCGGGCGCGCGGCCAAGCCCCAGGTCGATACGCTCGGGGTACATTTCAGCGAGGGTGCCGAACTGTTCAGCGATAGTAAGAGGTGCATGGTTGGGTAGCATGATGCCGCCTGCTCCCAGGCGGATTGTTGAAGTATGAGCACCTACGTGGGCAATGAGAACGGCAGGTGCTGAGGACGCGATGGTTTTCATGTTGTGGTGCTCTGCGTACCAGATTCGTTCGTAGCCCAGCTTCTCTGCCAGCTGCGCCATGTCTACAGATCTCTTAAAGCTATCTGCCGGGCGCTCCCCGGGAAAGATTGAGGCGAAGTCTAATAACGATAGGACGGTCATGGCGGTGCTCCTTATAAGGTACTGGGATATATGTCTTTGTAACGCTGGTGTGGGCCCTAACATTCCTGGGAGCTAAAGAGTGTGCAGTTCTTTGGCTGGCTCTGGGTGGAAATTAGATGGTTTTTGGGGGCTTAGCGGGAGGAAACTAGGGTGATAGGGTGAAATTTTGAAGAAATTATTATGTGCTGGGTCATAGATTTAAGCCATAGACCTGCTTCACTCAAACGCTCTGACCAGTGCATACGCAGACCACACCCACCCCAAGGGCACTCAAAACCACCGCTTGGCACCCCTTTGCGAGGCAAAAAGCCTCTTTTTCGAT
>NZ_JAYWLX010000020.1:0-4116 GCF_040946345.1 Rothia sp. LK2492
CATGTGATGGCGACGCACGACACCGCTCCGTGGATCGGTCGAATGCGTGTGCTGCGCAAAAACCCAGAACCACGGCCAGGAATGCCCGGCGCGCGGATACTTCCGCTCAAGGGCGTCGGGAAGCGCAACGCCGCTGCGGCCCTCGGCCTGGTCCTTCAGCCACCATGCCCGTGCACGCGACAGCTGCTCGCGCAGGCTGGGTGCCAAGCTCTCGGGTAACATCAAGGCCCGATCCTTGGAGCCCTTGCCCTCCCGCACGATGATCGTGCCGTGATCGAAATCCAGATCCTTGACCCGCAGTTGCAAACCCTCACTGATCCGCATGCCCGTTCCATACAGAAGCTGGGCGAACAAACGATGCTCGCCTTCCAGAAAACCGAGGATGCGAACCACTTCATCCGGGGTCAGCACCACCGGCAAGCGCCGCGACGGCCGAGGTCTTCCGATCTCCTGAAGCCAGGGCAGATCCGTGCACAGCACCTTGCCGTAGAAGAACAGCAAGGCCGCCAATGCCTGACGATGCGTGGAGACCGAAACCTTGCGCTCGTTCGCCAGCCAGGACAGAAATGCCTCGACTTCGCTGCTGCCCAAGGTTGCCGGGTGACGCACACCGTGGAAACGGATGAAGGCACGAACCCAGTGGACATACGCCTGTTCGGTTCGTAAGCTATAATGCAAGTAGCGTATGCGCTCACGCAACTGGTCCAGAACCTTGACCGAACGCAGCGGTGGTAACGGTGCAGTGCTGGTTTTCATGGCTTGTTATGACTGTTTTGTTGTACAGTCTATGCCTCGGGCATCCAAGCAGCAAGCGCGTTACGCCGTGGGTCGATGTTTGATGTTATGGAGCAGCAACGATGTTACGCAGCAGGGCAGTCGCCCTAAAACAAAGTTAGACATGATGAGCAACTCTATACACACCGGAATCTCAAGACAGCTTTCACAGGCACGCGATGTAATTAAACGCCATTTGGCATCAACGCTGAAAGCCATACACTTGTATGGTTCTGCAATTGATGGTGGCCTCAAACCATATAGCGACATTGATCTGCTGGTTACCGTGGATGCACGCTTGGATGAAGCTACCAGACGCTCCCTGATGCTCGATTTCTTGAATATCTCGGCACCACCATGCGAAAGCTCAATACTCCGGCCGCTAGAGGTAACTGTTGTTGCATGCAACGAAGTAGTGCCTTGGCGTTATCCGGCACGACGAGAACTGCAGTTCGGGGAGTGGCTGCGGGAGGATATTCTTGAAGGTGTCTTCGAGCCAGCCGCCTTGGACGCCGACCTTGCAATTCTAATAACGAAAGCTAGGCAACACAGCATCGCTTTAGTAGGTCCAGTGGCTCAAAAAGTCTTCATGCCGGTGCCAGAGCATGACTTTCTCCAGGTGCTTTCCGATACCCTTAAGCTGTGGAATACTCATGAGGATTGGGAAAATGAGGAGCGGAACATCGTACTCACGTTAGCTCGGATCTGGTATAGCACTGAAACTGGAGGAATCGTCCCCAAGGATGTGGCCGCCGAATGGGTTTTAGAGCGCTTGCCAGCTGAGCATAAGCCAATACTGGTTGAGGCGCGGCAAGCCTATCTTGGGCTTTGCAAGGATAGTCTTGCTTTGCGTGCAGATGAGACTTCGGCGTTCATTGGCTATGCAAAGTCTGCGGTCGCTGATTTGCTCGAAAAGCGAAAATCTCAAACTTCGCATATTTGCGATGGCGCCAAGAACGTCTAACGTCTAACTATTCATTTAAGCCGAAGCCGCTTCGCGGCTCGGCTTAATTCAGGCGTTAGATGCACTAAGCACATAATTGCTCACAGCCAAACTATCAGGTCAAGTCTGCTTTTATTATTTTTAAGCGTGCATAATAAGCCCTACACAAATTGGGAGATATATCATGAAAGGCTGGCTTTTTCTTGTTATCGCAATAGTTGGCGAAGTAATCGCAACATCCGCATTAAAATCTAGCGAGGGCTTTACTAAGCTTGCCCCTTCCGCCGTTGTCATAATCGGTTATGGCATCGCATTTTATTTTCTTTCTCTGGTTCTGAAATCCATCCCTGTCGGTGTTGCTTATGCAGTCTGGTCGGGACTCGGCGTCGTCATAATTACAGCCATTGCCTGGTTGCTTCATGGGCAAAAGCTTGATGCGTGGGGCTTTGTAGGTATGGGGCTCATAATTGCTGCCTTTTTGCTCGCCCGATCCCCATCGTGGAAGTCGCTGCGGAGGCCGACGCCATGGTGACGGTGTTCGGCATTCTGAATCTCACCGAGGACTCCTTCTTCGATGAGAGCCGGCGGCTAGACCCCGCCGGCGCTGTCACCGCGGCGATCGAAATGCTGCGAGTCGGATCAGACGTCGTGGATGTCGGACCGGCCGCCAGCCATCCGGACGCGAGGCCTGTATCGCCGGCCGATGAGATCAGACGTATTGCGCCGCTCTTAGACGCCCTGTCCGATCAGATGCACCGTGTTTCAATCGACAGCTTCCAACCGGAAACCCAGCGCTATGCGCTCAAGCGCGGCGTGGGCTACCTGAACGATATCCAAGGATTTCCTGACCCTGCGCTCTATCCCGATATTGCTGAGGCGGACTGCAGGCTGGTGGTTATGCACTCAGCGCAGCGGGATGGCATCGCCACCCGCACCGGTCACCTTCGACCCGAAGACGCGCTCGACGAGATTGTGCGGTTCTTCGAGGCGCGGGTTTCCGCCTTGCGACGGAGCGGGGTCGCTGCCGACCGGCTCATCCTCGATCCGGGGATGGGATTTTTCTTGAGCCCCGCACCGGAAACATCGCTGCACGTGCTGTCGAACCTTCAAAAGCTGAAGTCGGCGTTGGGGCTTCCGCTATTGGTCTCGGTGTCGCGGAAATCCTTCTTGGGCGCCACCGTTGGCCTTCCTGTAAAGGATCTGGGTCCAGCGAGCCTTGCGGCGGAACTTCACGCGATCGGCAATGGCGCTGACTACGTCCGCACCCACGCGCCTGGAGATCTGCGAAGCGCAATCACCTTCTCGGAAACCCTCGCGAAATTTCGCAGTCGCGACGCCAGAGACCGAGGGTTAGATCATGCCTAGCATTCACCTTCCGGCCGCCCGCTAGCGGACCCTGGTCAGGTTCCGCGAAGGTGGGCGCAGACATGCTGGGCTCGTCAGGATCAAACTGCACTATGAGGCGGCGGTTCATACCGCGCCAGGGGAGCGAATGGACAGCGAGGAGCCTCCGAACGTTCGGGTCGCCTGCTCGGGTGATATCGACGAGGTTGTGCGGCTGATGCACGACGCTGCGGCGTGGATGTCCGCCAAGGGAACGCCCGCCTGGGACGTCGCGCGGATCGACCGGACATTCGCGGAGACCTTCGTCCTGAGATCCGAGCTCCTAGTCGCGAGTTGCAGCGACGGCATCGTCGGCTGTTGCACCTTGTCGGCCGAGGATCCCGAGTTCTGGCCCGACGCCCTCAAGGGGGAGGCCGCATATCTGCACAAGCTCGCGGTGCGACGGACACATGCGGGCCGGGGTGTCAGCTCCGCGCTGATCGAGGCTTGCCGCCATGCCGCGCGAACGCAGGGGTGCGCCAAGCTGCGGCTCGACTGCCACCCGAACCTGCGTGGCCTATACGAGCGGCTCGGATTCACCCACGTCGACACTTTCAATCCCGGCTGGGATCCAACCTTCATCGCAGAACGCCTAGAACTCGAAATCTAACGTCCGTTCGGGCATCGAGGTCCATGTCGGGGTGGGACGGGCCCGTGGCTTCAAGATCACTTGCAGTCCGACCGCGATGTCTTGGTTGCGCGAGAGGTTGTCGATATCCTCCACTTCCATCATCAACCCTGGATAATGCCGCCGCCGTCATCGCCGCCGACGCCCGTGCCGGGCTTTTCGGGCCTGTCAGGCTTGCTCGGCCTTCAGCCTGCCTGGGCGAGATCTCCGGCGGACGGATTAACGGCGGAGCTTCGCCGCCTTTCGTGCGTGTGAAGGCCGAAGATAGTTCTCTCAAAAACATCCGTTTATGAGAGATACCAAATGTCATTTTCAGAAGACGACTGCACCAGTTGATTGGGCGTAATGGCTGTTGTGCAGCCAGCTCCTGACAGTTCAATATCAGAAG
>NZ_JAYWLX010000021.1:0-2603 GCF_040946345.1 Rothia sp. LK2492
TCACCGTTTCCGGCTCATCGAAAACGAAGCCGTTTTTGACCAGCAAACGGGAGAGATCCGGGAGATCATCGTGCTGGCGAGTTTTCCACTCAACTTCCTCGATGCTCGGATCCGCAGAGAAGTAGGCCAGCGCCTCCCCGATGAGCGCTTCCAGGTCTAGTTCGGGCGCGATGGATCGATAAGTGACAAACCCCTGGCCAGGGTACTTAGCCAGCCACAGCGGCCCCAGACGGATGTAGCTGGAGGCCGACTCCACCTCTGCGGACGTGCGCAGCTGCTGGTCATAGAGGTCACGAAAATCAGAATGAATCATTGGGAGCAAGTGTGGCAGCGGGCGGAGAGTGGGTCAATAGCGTGGGGAATTGACGGTCCACACCCTTGACAGTTATGTAAGCTGACACTTACTCTTTAGTCATGGACGGATTCGAAGCCCTCGCTGACCCCACCCGAAGGAAGATCATCCAGCTGGTGGCCACCGGTCCCCGTCCCGCCGGTGAGATTGCACGGCATTTTTCCGTCTCCCGTCCCGCCATCTCACAGCACCTCAACATCCTTTCCGCGAGCGAGATTTTAGAGGTCGAACCTCGCGGACGACAACGCATCTACTCACTGAACAAAGACGCCCTCGAGGGACCCTTAATTTGGCTCGAAGCTCAGCGACAACGTTGGAACGCAGCTCTCGACCGACTCGAGTCCGAAATGAAAAAGGAAGGCTAATCATGACCTCAAAAACGGACGATCCGGGGCTTCATCGCGGCTCCCTCGGCATCGGCAAAGACGGATCATTCCAGATCCACTTCGAGCGACATTTCCCATTTTCCCCATCGGTTGTATGGCAGTGGTTAGTCGATCCCGACAAACTCTCCAAGTGGCTGCCAGGGTCCACCATTTCACCCCTTGTCGGCGGACAAGTCCTGTACGACTTCGGCGACGAAGGTCAAGCCACCGGCGACGTCATCTCGCTTCAAGCGCCTACAACTGGGGCTGGCCACCTAGAGCATTCGTGGAACTGGGATGGAGTACCCACGCCTTCCATCGTGAAATGGGAGATTCAACCAACTGCCGATGGCTCCAGGCTTTCCCTGAATCACCGCGAGGTCCCGAGGGAACCCGCCAGGGAGTTCGGAATGGGCTGGCACATGATCCTCGACTCACTACAGCTTGCTGTTTCCGGATCTGCCGTCGACGAAGCCTGGAACCTCGATGAGGAAACCATCGCGTACTACGTGAATGATGACTAGTCGCCACCCAGCACATTGATCCGTGAGCTCAGCTGACGGAATTCAGGGGCCCAGGTTGTTGGCCCCTACGTAGATCTCCCACCTCGATCTGCCCAGTATGCCTGGCTCCCAGAACCTCAAGGGGCGACCCGCGATGCGGCTGTCGCTCTCAAAACGCCTCCAAGCATTCATAAACCGCCAAGATTACCTTCGCCTTTTGATGAAACTCCTTCTCCTCTTTCCGGGATTCAGGCCCCCACACACAGTTAGATGCAGCGGTATCATTGGCGCCAGTTGCAATCCTCCCTCGGATACCCCTTGGAGCGAATACTGCACCTCGTATGACCCAGAAAACCGCGCTGGCGTCTACGCCGCGCGATACTCCACTCCCCACAAACTCAGACCACTTCAAGGAAGTAGAGATGAAAGCAATAGGTTTGACGAGCTATGGCGGCCCCGACGTGCTGCACACGGTTGAGCTGCCGACCCCTGAGCCCGGCACGGGCGAGATTCGGTTGCGGGTTAAGGCGGCCGCGATTCACCCCGCTGACGTGATGCTGCGCCAAGGCGCATTAGCTGAGTGGTACAGCGACACCCCCCAACCCTATGTCCCCGGTATGGATGTTTCTGGGGTCGTCGATGCCATCGGCCCCGGTGTTGATGAATCCAGCGACCTGACACTCGGCACAGACGCGGTGGCGCTAGTCAACAGCTTCGGCACTCACGGCGGGTACAGCGAATACGTGGTGCTGCCTGCCGAGTCGGTAACGAAAGCACCGCTCGGTTCCAGCGCTGAGCAGGCCGCCTCTTTCCTCATGCCCGCACTTACCGCTCGGGCCGGGTTGGATCTACTCGGCCTTAACAAGGGCGACTCGCTATTGGTGGCAGGTGCCGGCGGTGCTGTGGGCCGCTTCGTCGTCGCCCTCGCTCATGCCGACGGTCTCCGGGTGATTGCGTTGGCTGCCGACAGGGACCTCGACCTGATGCGTCGCTTGGGGGCCGATGATTTCGTGCCGCGGAGCGCTGAGTTTCTCCAACAGATGCAGATCACGGCCCCCAGTGGAGTGGACGGCCTGTTCGACACAACTCCGGCACACGAGCAGCACCTACCTGTCGTGCGCGACGGTGGCCGCGTCGTGTCAACGCGAACTGATCTGGGCAACCTGGACCGAGGCATCACGTCGGCCATGGTCAACGTCCGCCAGCACATGACCGATCACGCTGCCATCGTCGGCCTGCGTGACCTGGCCGAGGCGGGAGTACTTCCGTTAGATGTGGCCGCCGCCTACCCTGCCGCCGATGCTGTCGAAGCTCATCGAAGGTTCGACGCCGGGCAGGTGAACGGTCGCATTGTGCTCACGTTCTGATGCGTCGACCTCGAAC
>NZ_JAYWLX010000022.1:0-1443 GCF_040946345.1 Rothia sp. LK2492
GATAGTGCCCCGTGATGTGGTGGGAATCGGTTCCGCGTCTGGTCAGTCGCAGTGATCAACGAGTTCCGTGTTTTGATCATATCCGTTGCTGGCGTTGAGGGCGTGCTGCTTGGCGGCGATGACGGCTCGGAGTTCGCCCATGGAGCTCTCTGAGAGGTAGCGGCGACCGACTTGCCATTCGTCGTGTTGGTCGATCACCACCGAGGTCGCCAGCCGCAGGAAGGCCTCCGGGTTGGGGAAGATTTCTACGACGTCGGCGCGGCGTTTGATCTCTTTGTTGAGCCGCTCGATGGGGTTGTTGGACCAGATCTTCTGCCAGTGTCCGCGGGGGAACGCGGTGAACGCCAGCACGTCCGTTTTGGCCTCGCGCATCATCTGGTGCGCCTTGGGGAACGAGCCGGCGAAGGTGTCGGCGACCTGGTCCCACTGCGCGGCCACATCCTTGGGGTCGGTGTGGGCGAAGATCGTCTTGACCGCCGCGGTCACCGCGGGTGCGTGCTTTGACGCCACCGTGCCGTGCAGGTTGCGCATGAAGTGCACCCGGCAGCGCTGCCAGGAGGCGCCCACAAACTGCTTGGCTACGGCCGCCTTGAGGCCCGCATGGGCGTCGGAGATGACCAGGTGCACCCCGGATAGCCCACGGGCCTTCAGGGAGCGCAGGAAGTCATTCCAGAACTCGTACGACTCACTGTCCCCGACCGCCGTGCCGAGCACTTCGCGGGTGCCATCAGCGGAAACGCCAGTGGCCACGACCATGGCATGAGATACCACGTGCGCACCGATACGGACCTTGCAGAACGTCGCGTCAGCGAACACGTACGGGAACTCGGTGTGGGCCAGCGTGCGGGTACGGAACGCCTCCACTTCGGCGTCGAGCTCGGCGCAGATGCGGGACACCTCAGACTTCGAGATGCCAGTGTCCACACCGAGAGCCCGTACGAGATCGTCCACTGCACGTGTAGAGACCCCGTGTACGTAGGCCTGCATGATCACCGCGTACAGGGCCCGGTCGATGCGCCGGCGCCGCTCGAGCAGAGCGGGGAAGAACGACCCCGATCGCAGCTTCGGGATCCGCGCCTCGATATCGCCGGCCGGGGTCGAGACAGTCTTGTTTCGGTACCCGTTGCGGTGCGTGGTGCGGTCCTCGTTGCGCTCGTACCTGCCGGCGCCGATCTTGGCTGAGGCTTCAGCCTCGATCAGCGCCTGCAGGCCGGCCCGCACCAGTTCGGCGAACATCGCCTGCGGATCGGCGGACAGGAGTGCATCCAACTGGGCGTGTACGCCAGAATGGGAGTGGGTCATCGCGTGGTGTGTCCTTCCGTGAGCTACTTGGTCGTAACTCATTGACCACTACGCGATGGCCCACCCCCTTGGCGGGCCGCCACACCGTCGTCAGCCCAAACCCCGGCCCCCAAACCCCACCACTCCAGGGGACTTACCCCA
>NZ_JAYWLX010000023.1:0-972 GCF_040946345.1 Rothia sp. LK2492
CTAGGGCGTGTCTCCTAATTGTGGGCCTGTGCTCGAGCATGATTGAGGTGTGTCACAACGGTCTAGATTTACGCAGTTCACGAATGCACAGTGGGAGCGAGTTGAACCACTTCTGCCAACGAATGAGGGCCGTAAAGGCCGCCCGTTTGGTGATAGCCGCCGCGTTGTAGAGGGCATCATCTACCGGTACCGCACCGGAATCCCGTGGCGAGATCTCCCCGACCGGTATGGTCCCTGGCAGACGGTGTGGAAGCGGCATCGCCGCTACGCAACCGACGGCACCTGGGACCGCGTATTCGCGCACATCCTCGCCGAGGCCGATGCAGTGGGCGACATTGACTGGAACGTGTCAATCGACGCGACGATCAACCGTGCTCATCAGCACGGTACGAACCTGCCGCGCCCTGATCAGGACACAGGGGGCTCTATCGAATTACAAGAATCTGCCGTTATGCGAGATTGAACCGGCAGGTCACGGGATCGGGAGATCACGCGGAGGGTTGAGCACGAAGGTACATTTTGCTGTCGAGGGGCATGGCCGGCCGCTGTCGATTGTGGTGACGGGCGGGCAACGCCATGATGGCGCGATGTTGCAGGAAGTCCTCGGCGATATTCGGGTCCCGAGAATTGGGTGCGGGCAGGCGCGGACGCGCCCTGATGCGTTGCTTGCTGATCGCGGGTACACGTCACGGGTGAACCGCGCGTATCTGCGTGAGCGCGGCATCGCCGCGGTGATTCCGGAGAAGTCTAATGAGATCGCTGCCAGGAAGCGTAAGGGTCGTGCTGGCGGGCGACCGCCCGGGTTTGATGCGGAGCTGTACAAAGACCGCAACGTGGTCGAGCGGGCCTTTGGGTTGATGAAGCAGTGGCGCGGGCTTGCGACGCGTTATGACAAGCTCGCGGTCACGTATCGCGCGGGAGTGGTGCTTGCGGCGATTCTGGTCTGGTTACGCATATAAGAGACACGCCCTA
>NZ_JAYWLX010000024.1:0-966 GCF_040946345.1 Rothia sp. LK2492
GCCTGGTTTTGCCCAGGTGATGTGGGCGGTGAGGGCTGTCAGTAGCGTGGTGAATTGCTGAGGTGTGAGTCCTGTTGTACGCTGGTGGAGCAACGGTTCTTCCGGTATGGCTTGAGGTTATTTGTAGTGATTTAATCCTCTTATTTTTGCCGCTGGTGGGGCCGTTGTCTAGTTGGTGGGGTGTGGGTGTGTTCCTACTTTTGAATAAGCCTCAGTACGTCTCAGTGTATTTACAGGTAGGGGAGAAGCGGTTTATATTGTTATAATTACATGCAGATTTTTGATGTCTTACCTGTACCTGTTGTCCCAAGTAAGACCTAGAATTTAAAAGTTGCGTAAACCTAAATTAAACGCGAACCCTAAAACGAAAGAATTAAATTAGATTATGAATCCGGATTTCATCGGACAATGGGATGTTGACGCTCAGCACTCCCGTTTTGGGTTCTCAGCTCGTCACGCAATGGTCACTAAAGTACGTGGCGAATTTGGTCAATTTGAAGGTAAGGCCAATATTAAAGATGTCGGGCAGGGTGAAAGCGAAGTAAATATTGTGCTTCACGTCGACAGCCTCGAAACCCGTAGCGGTGATCGGGACCAGCACTTGATGGGTGCTGACTTCTTTGATGCTGAAACCTACCCTACGATCACCTTCTCCTCAACGACTGTTGATGAAATTGATGAAGGCGCTTTTATCGTGACCGGAAACCTTACCATCCGTGAGGTTACGCGGGCTATCTCAATTCCGCTAGAACTCACCGGTATTAGCGAAGACTCCTTCGGTAACACGCGCGCTGGCCTAGAGGGAACCCGCCGTATTAACCGTAAAGACTGGGGACTTAAGTGGAACCAGGTGCTTGATAACGGCGGCGTAATGGTTGCCGATAAAATTACGCTTGAATTTGACCTCTCCCTGGTTAAGCTCGATTCCTCCTCATAGCCTTTTATGAGACCGGGCGAGAGGGGTCT
>NZ_JAYWLX010000025.1:0-903 GCF_040946345.1 Rothia sp. LK2492
GAGGCTTATTCAAAAGTAGACACGCACCCCACACCCACCAACTAGACAACGGCCCCACCCGCGGCAAAAATATGAGCGTTAAATCTCTATAAATAACCTCAAGCCATACCGGACAAGACCGTTGCTACACCAGCGTACAACCGGCCTCACAGCCACGCAATTCGCCACACTACACACAGCCCTCACCCATCACCTCACCTGGTCAAAACCAGGCGGAAGACCACCAGCGCTAACCCTCACCCAAGCCCTCAAAATCACCCTGCTCTACCACCGCCACAACCTCACCGAAGAACTCCTCGCAGAACTTTTTGCTGTCTCTCAATCGACAGTCTCACGAGCTATCAACACCATCGAAAAGGCCCTGGAGAAGATTCTCACTCCGCTGACTCAGCCTTTGAAAGAAAGCCTCAAAGCACCCGGGTCCTTAGTAGTTGACGGGACTCTGATACCCACGTGGAATTGGCGTTCACTTGGTAAAACAAATTTCTCTGGAAAGCACAAACGAGCCGGATTCAACCACCAAGTCATTTGCACCTTGGATGGAAAGTTGCTGGCTATCACAGACCCGGTGCCCGGGGCCAGGCATGATGCTTACGCCTTCAAACATCATGGCTTGGAAAGATATCTTGATGAGAGCACTGTGGCTGATAAGGGCTATATCGGGTTGGGGTTGGCTACCCCGGCCAGGCGCAAGCCGGGTCAGCGGCTGAGTCGGGAGCAGAGGCGGAATAATCGGGTGCTGAATCGGCTGCGGTCGGTGGTGGAGCGGGTTATCGCTCACATCAAGACTTGGCGGATTCTTCATACGGGGTTTAGGCGGCCGTTGGGGTTGTATGGGCGGGTGTTTGCGGTGGTGCGGGGGTTGGTGTTTTTGGCTGCGGGTGGGACTTTTGAATAAGCCTC
>NZ_JAYWLX010000026.1:0-902 GCF_040946345.1 Rothia sp. LK2492
GAGGCTTATTCAAAAGTCCTCCCAGCCGCATAAAACACCAGACCCCGCACCACCGAAAACACCTGCCGATACAAACTCAACGGCCGCCTAAACCCCGAATAAAGAACCCGCCAGGTCTTCACTTGAGCGATAACCCGCTCCACCACAGCCCGCAATCTATTGATAATGCGATTATTATCCTTGACACCCTGAGGCACTTTCACACCAGGCTTACGCCTGGTCGGGGTTGCTAGCCCCAGGCCTTTATAGCCCTTATCGGCCAGAGTCGAGGAATCCAGTAGCTGATTTAGCCCGTGAGCTCTGAAAGTATGAGCATCATGCCTTGCCCCGGGTAGCGGGTCAGTGATGACTAGGAGCCTGCCATCGAGGGTGCAGATGACTTGGTGGTTGAAACCGGTTCGTTTATGTTTGCCCGAAAAATTTGTTTTTCCTAGTGAACGCCAGTTCCAGGTGGGTACAAGAGTTCCATCGACAACCAAAGAACCTGGTACATCCAGGCTCATTTTCAAAGGCTGTTCTAGAGGTTTGAAGACCTTTGCAAGCGCTTTTTCGATAGTGTTGATGGTCCGTGAGATGGTAGGTTGCGAGACGGTGAAGATTTCAGCAAGTAGCTCTTCGGTGAGATTGTGTCGGTGGTAGAGCAGAGTGGTTTTGAGTGCCTGAGCTGGAGTGAGGGCTGGTGGTCTTCCTCCTGGTTTACCCCAGATGAGTTGGTTGGTCAGGGCTGTCAGTAGAGCGGCAAATTGCGTGGCGGTAAGGCCGGTTGTACGCTGGTGGTGCAACGGTTCTTCCTGGTGCGGTTTGAGAATATTTGTGGTTATTTATCCTCAAGGTTGCCGCTATGGTGGGGCCGTTGTCTAGTTGGTGGGTGTGGGGTGTGTGCCTACTTTTGAATAAGCCTC
>NZ_JAYWLX010000027.1:0-880 GCF_040946345.1 Rothia sp. LK2492
GGCTCTGTTGCAAAGATTGGCGGCAGTCAGAGGTAGGCTGTCGCTCTGCGCCGATCAGGCGGCTGCTGCGAAATGGTGGTTGAGCATGCCCATGGCCTCCGTCAGCGCCGAGGGCCCAATGCCAAAAGCTCTCTCCACAAGGCGCACCTCGCCCCTGATGCCGGGCTGCAGGCACCAGGGGCGAGCCTGTCCTTTGCGCAGGGCTCGCATGACTTCGAATCCCTTGATCGTGGCATAGGCCGTGGGGATCGATTTGAAACCGCGCACCGGCTTGATCAGTATCTTGAGCTTTCCGTGATCGGCCTCGATCACGTTATTGAGATACTTCACCTGCCGGTGGGCCGTCTCCCGGTCCAGCTTTCCTTCGCGCTTCAATTCGGTGATCGCTGCACCATAGCTCGGCGCTTTGTCGGTATTGAGCGTGGCAGGCTTTTCCCAGTGCTTCAGGCCTCGCAGGGCCTTGCCCAGGAACCGCTTCGCTGCCTTGGCGCTGCGGGTCGGCGACAGGTAGAAATCGATCGTGTCGCCCCGCTTGTCGACTGCCCGGTACAGGTAGGTCCACTTGCCCCGCACCTTGACGTAGGTTTCATCCAGGCGCCAGCTCGGATCAAAGCCACGCCGCCAGAACCAGCGCAGCCGCTTCTCCATCTCCGGGGCGTAGCACTGGACCCAGCGATAGATCGTCGTATGGTCGACCGAAATGCCGCGTTCCGCCAGCATTTCCTCAAGGTCGCGATAGCTGATCGGATAGCGACAATACCAGCGCACCGCCCACAGGATCACATCACCCTGGAAATGGCGCCACTTGAAATCCGTCATCGTTCCGTCCGTCCAATCTCCGCCAAGCATGCTCAAGCTTCACGATTTTTGCAACAGAGCC
>NZ_JAYWLX010000028.1:0-710 GCF_040946345.1 Rothia sp. LK2492
TCGAGGTAGCTCTTGTCCTTTGTGGGCAGGGGCTATTTTGTTTTAAGGGGGTGTGTTTTTGGGGTGTGTGGGTTGTGGGTGGTTTTTTCTTGGTGGGTAACCCCCTTTTTTGTATTTAAAGGGGCAACTAAGTAATTACCGTGTGCCTGAAAACGCACCAAAACTAGGTGACCTCAGCTCCGCATGGTCACATACGCCCGATACACTAGGAATCAGTGCACAATAAGAGGTTCTTTGGAAAGAGCCTTAACGTAAAAAATATAAAGGAGCATACTTGGCTGACTACTCACGTAACCACTCAGATAACAATCGCGATGGATACAAGAAAAACAACGATCGCCACTCATCTGGTGGAAACCGTTCCTACGGTAATGACCGTAATGATCGTTCAGATCGTCGTGATAACCGTGGTGGTTTCGGAGGTCGCCGCAACGATGGTGAGCGTTCCTACGGCAGCCGTGATGACCGTGGTGGTTTTGGAGGTCGCCGCAACGATGGTGAGCGTTCCTACGGTAGCCGTGAGGATCGCGTAGACGACAGAGACTTCCAGGGCGGTTTCGGTAAACGCCGCAGTTCAAACGACGGAACCCAGCGCAATGATCGTGATAATCGTGGTGGTTTTGGAGGTCGCCGCAACGATGGTGAGCGCTCCTACGGCAGCCGCGATGACCGCGGTGGTTTTGGACAGCGCCGAGATGACCGTCGTGATG
>NZ_JAYWLX010000029.1:0-242 GCF_040946345.1 Rothia sp. LK2492
GTAGGACTGCCGTGGTCAACAGCATGCGTCTGTCTCTAACTATTTATTTCCGCGATGCTGTAGAGGTTTGGAAGCGAGAAAGAAGTCAGCGGTGATCGGTGGCTCCGTTCGCCAGTTCCCAGGTCCTCTGAAAGAACCCGGGCACTGACTAGTGAACACAAGATCCAGCTCGTAGCAGGTGTATCCCGCACAATCGACTACCTAGATGCCTCCCATTTAATGGTGCTGGAGTGCTGGCGAGA